>NZ_JBSFVC010000047.1:0-54135 GCF_053592095.1 Streptomyces sp. NPDC002787
AGCCCTTGGCTATTTTTTTCTCCCGCAGCCCCCCCGGGGGCGGCGGCTACCGCCCCGAATCGGGGGGGGGGGGGCCCCCCCCGCCGCCCGCCCCCCCTCGCTCCACTGCGTCTGCGTCTGCGCCTGCATCTGCGCCTGCGCCCAGGAGGCCCGCTCCACCTCCGCCGGGCGCCTACTTCACCTCCACCCGGCCGCCGTACGACCGCTTGCCGCGCCTGTACGCGATCTCCCCCAGGACGACGTCCACCAGGATGAACACGGCGAGCGGGATACCGAGGAGAGGGACGAAGTAGCCGAGTACGGCGATCAGGGCGAGGGCGGGGACCAGGATCTGCGGCGGTACCTGCTGCCAGGCGCCGCGCGGGATCGGGCGGCCGAAGGACGAGGCGCGGCCGCGCTGCCACCACATGCGGTAGCCCCAGATGATCAGCACGACCAGGGAGGCCGCGAGCGCCACCAGGACAAGCTGGTTGGCCAGGCCGAACAGGACGCCGGTGTGGGCGTCGATGCCCCAGCGGGACAGCTTGGCGAGGATCGGGAAGTCGTCGAACCGGAGGGTGTCGGTGACCTCGGCGGTCGCCGGGTCCACGGCCACCGCGTCCTGCTTGGTGGGCCAGCTGCGCTGGACCTGCCGTACGACGTACGTGGAGGACGCGTCGGCGGGCGGCACGATCTCCACCGGGTCGCCGAGGTCCTCGGCGCGCGCGGCGGCGAGGATCTTGTCCAGGTCGCCCTCCGCGGCGGCCCCTCCCTCCACCGCGCCGTCGCCGTGACCGCCGTGGTCGCCCGCCGCGGCCGAGATGGCCGGGGTCGCCTGGTGGAGTTCGGTGCGCAGGACCTCGATGTTGGCCCCGGCGTACGTCGACCAGGTCAGGCCCGTCGCCGAGAGGAAGAAGAACCCGGCGGCGGCCCAGACGCCGACCGTGCCGTGCAGGCCCAGGGTGCGGCGGCGGCCGCTGGTGCCGCGCACCTTGCGCTGGGCGCGGCGGCGGGCGAGCCAGAGCACCAGGCCACCGCCCGAGATGACCCACAGCCAGCTGGCGGCGAGTTCGCTGTAGAGGCGGCCGGTCTCGCCGAGGTGGAGGTTGGCGTGGAACTTGTCGATCCAGGTCCGCACCGGCAGCGCGCCCGTCGAGCCGTACTGCTCCAGCGCGCCACGTACCTGTGCCGTGTACGGGTCGACGAACACCGCGAGCGTGTTGGTCTCGTCGATGCCCTCGACGCCCGTCAGCATCACCCGGGTCGTCGCGTCGTCCTCCGGCGAGGGGCGTACGGCGGAGATGGTGCCCTCGGGGTGCGCCTTGCGGGCGGCGGCCACCTGCCGGGAGATCGGCAGCTTCTCGTCGCCCACCTTCGCGACCGTCGTCTCGTCCGCGTAGACGATCTTCTCGAACGAGAACGAGGCGGCGTACAGCCCACCCGTCAGGGCAGCGACCAGCAGGAACGGGGCGACGAGGACGCCCGCGTAGAAGTGCAGCCGCAGGACGAGCGGCCGGAGGGAGGCCCAGCCCTTCGTGGTGCCGTCGGGCTTGGCGACGGGTTTCTGGGGCTCGTCCGTCTCGGTCGAGGGGGCGATGGTCATCGGCGGATGCTCCAGGATGCGGGGACGTCGTGGCGGTTCAGTAGTCGGGGCGTGAGGGCCTGGAGTTCCCGGCACTTCGCGTGATGCGCGTCACATGGGAGCGTGAGAGGCCGGGTGGTCCGTCCCCCCTCGCGAACGCGTCACCGCGAGAGCCGCCTCGCGTCGCGCGAGCGTGCTTGGCATCCTGGCGCGATGGCTTCCGAACGTGATCGCACCGAGTCCCGCCCCCTGAGCGACCGGGTCGAGGAGCTCCTCGCCCACGAGGGCCCGCTGCCGATCGTCGCCGCGGGCGATCCGGTCCTGCGCCGCACCGCCGAGCCCTTCGACGGCCAGCTGGGCCCCGATCTGCTGGCCCGCTTCACCGCCGCCCTGCGCGCCACCATGCACGCGGCGCCGGGCGTCGGCCTCGCGGCACCGCAGGTCGGGGTGGACCTGCGCATCGCGGTGATCGAGGACCCGGCACCGGTCCCGGAGGAGGTACGGCTGGCCCGGGGTCGCGTCCCGCAGCCGTTCCGCGTCCTGGTCAATCCGGCCTACGAGGCCGTGGGCTCCTTCCGTGACGCTTTCTTCGAGGGCTGTCTGAGCGTGCCGGGCTGGCAGGCGGTGGTGGCCCGGCACGCCAAGGTGCGGCTACGGGCGCTCGACGAGCACGGGCGGGCGGTGGACGAGGAGTTCTCGGGCTGGCCCGCCCGTATCGTCCAGCACGAGACGGACCATCTGAACGGCACGCTCTACCTCGACCACGCCGAGCTGCGCTCCCTGTCCTCGAACCAGGCGATGGCCGAACGCTGGAACGACCCGACTCCGGCCAACGCCGCCCGCGCCCTCGGCTTCCTTCTCCCCGACTAGGGCGTGTGCGAGAGTCCCGGCCGGTTCAGCCCCGGTAGGCCTCCAGCAGCCGCAGCCACACCTCGCTGATCGTGGGGTACGAGGGCACGGCGTGCCAGAGGCGGTCGATCGGGACCTCCCCGACGACGGCGATGGTGGCGGAGTGGATGAGCTCGCCGACGCCGGGGCCGACGAAGGTGACACCGCGCAGGATCTCGCGGTCCAGGTCGACGACCATGCGGGCGCGGCCCCGGTAGCCGTCGGCGTACAGGCCCGCTCCCGCCACCGAGGAGAACTCGACGTCGACGGCGCGCACGCGGTGGCCGGCTCCCTCCGCCTCGGCGAGGGAGAGGCCGACGGCTGCGGCCTCGGGGTCGGTGAAGACGACCTGGGGGACGGCCGCGTGGTCGGCGGTGGCCGCGTGGGCGCCCCAGGGGTCGCTCTCCAGGATCGGGACTCCGGCCGCGCGGGCGGCGATGGCGGCGCCCGCGATCCGGGCCTGGTACTTGCCCTGGTGGGTGAGCAGGGCCCGGTGGTTGGCGTCGCCGACGGCGTAGAGCCAGTCGCTGCCCGTCACCCGGAGGCTGTCGTCGACGGGCAGCCACGCGCCGGGTTCCAGGCCGACGGTGTCGAGGCCGAGGTCGTCGGTGCGCGGGGCGCGGCCGGTGGCGAAGAGGATCTCGTCGGCCTCCAGGCGGTCGCCGGTGTCGGTGTGGGCCACCACGGTCCCGTTCTCGCGGGAGACCTCCGTCACCGAGGTACCGGTACGGACGTCCGCGCCCGCCTCGGTGAGCGCCTCGGCGACCAGTTCCCCGGCGAAGGGCTCCATGCGGGGCAACAGCCCCTTGCCGCGCACGAGGACGGTGACCTCGGAGCCGAGAGCCCGCCAGGCGGTGGCCATCTCGACGGCGACGACACCGCCGCCGACCACGATCAGCCGGCCCGGGACCGCTTGCGCGCTGGTGGCCTCCCGGCTGGTCCAGGGCCTTGCCCGGTCGAGGCCCGGCAGGTCGGGCAGGAGGGCGCGGCTGCCGGTGGAGACCACCACGGCCTGCCGGGCGGTGAGGACGTGGCGTCCTCCGTCGGGGGCGTCCACGACCACGCGGCGGGGCCCGGCCAGGCGCCCGTGGCCGCGGTACAGGGCCGCCCCGATGCTCTCCAGCCAGCCGACCTGGCCGTCGTCCTTCCAGTGGGCCGTCTCGTAGTCCCGGTGGGCGAGCACCTCGGCGGCGTCCAGCGTGCCCTCCACCAGATGGCGCAGGCCGGGTACGCGGCGGGCGTCCGCGCGGGCGAGCGCGGGGCGCAGCAGGGCCTTGCTGGGCATGCACGCCCAGTACGAGCACTCGCCGCCGATCAGTTCGCTCTCCACGACCGCGGTGGACAGGCCGGCCGCGCGGGTGCGGTCGGCGATGTTCTCCCCCACGGGTCCGGCCCCGAGCACCACGACGTCGTAGTCGGCGGTCGCCGCTTCGCCTGCGTCTTCGGTGTTTTCCGTATCCGTCATGGGGCCAGTCTGGTTGTTGGTGTGCGCCGTGGCCACACGGGTACGCGCGCGGAATACGCCGTCGCGGGGTGGCGTTGTCGAGAGCGGCTCGCCCGAGCGCCGAGATCAGGAAGAGGGATGCACGCCATGAGCAGCACCGTGGAGCTCACCAAGGAGAACTTCGACCAGACGGTCACCGACAACGAGTTCGTCCTGATCGACTTCTGGGCGTCCTGGTGCGGCCCGTGCCGTCAGTTCGCCCCGGTCTACGAGAAGGCCGCCGAGGACAACCCCGACCTGGTGTTCGGCAAGGTGGACACGGAGGCGCAGCCGGAGCTGGCCCAGGCCTTCGGTATCCAGTCGATCCCGACGCTGATGATCGTCCGTGACCAGGTCGCCGTGTTCGCGCAGCCGGGCGCGCTGCCCGAGGCCGCGCTGACCGATGTCATCGGGCAGGCCCGCAAGCTGGACATGGACGAGGTCCGCAAGGCCGTCGCCGAGCAGCAGACACAGGCCCAGCAGAACGGTCAGTGAGCCGGCGGGCGGAGCGGGTCGCCTGCCGGACCCGGTCGAGGCACAACTCCCAGTACGGGTCGAGGAGTTGTGCCGGCCCCTCCTTGTACAGCTCGACATGGGCGGCGCACCCCGCACGCGACGGCCGTCCGTGACGCTTCCGTCCGTGGCGCTTCCGTCCGTGGCGCTTCCGTCCCTGACACTTCCGTTCGTGGACGCGACTCCTCGTCCGCGTCACGGACTTGGCGCCGTTCAGCTCGATTCGCGGTGCACGATCCGCGCGTCCAGTACGTCGTGGGTCGTGGGGACCGTGGCGGGGTCGCGCACCAGGCGGTCGACCAGTTCCGCGAGGTCGCGTCCGGCCGGCAGCTCCAGGTGCACGGTGCTCAGGCGGGGCCGCAGCAGCTTGCCGAGCATCAGGTCGTCGGCCCCGACCACGGCCGTATCTCCGGGGACGTCGATGCCCTCGTCCTGCAGGGCCCGCATCACCAGCATCGCGTACTCGTCGTTGTACGCGAACACCGCGTCCAGGCCGAGGGAGCGCCAGCGGCGGGCGAGCCGGGTCGCGGCGTCCTCGTCGTACGCGAGCGGCAGTTCGGTGACCGTCGCCTCCGTGCCCTGCACCGCGCGTCGTACGCCCGCCAGCCGGGGCTGGGAGAAGACGCCGAGGCCCAGCTCCTCGGGCACGACGACGCCGATCCGGCGACGGCCGCGCTCGACGAGGTGCCGACCGGCGCTGTGGCCGACGCTCGCGTGGTCCAGGATCAGCGCGTGGGCGCCGTCGACGGGGTCGGGGGTGAGGGTGACGACGGCCTTGGCGCCGGAGCGCTTGAGGACGGACACGCCCTGCGGGCCAAGACCGACGCCGGGCACGATCACCGCGACCGGGCGCAGCTCGGCCCAGGCGCGGGCGGCGTCGTCGCCGCGCAGGCCGATGCCGCCGAACTGCACGACGGTGTAGTCGAGACGGCTGAGGGCCCACTGGAGTTCGTTGATGAACTGGCTGTAGAGCGGGCCGATCGGCACGTTCGGCGTGGGCATCAGCACCATGCGGCTGTGTCCGGCGCGCAGGCTGCGGGCGGCCGCGTGCGGCACGTAACCGAGTTCCTTGGCGGCCTCGTGGACCCGGCGGCGGGTGGGCTCGCTGATACGGACGGCGCTGGTGTTGTTGAGGACGTAGCTGACCGTCGCACGGGACACACCGGCGAGACGTGCCACATCGGCGCTCGTGGGCACGGATCGCTGCAGGGGCGAGGGCGGGGCGGGCTCTTTCGGTATCTGCACCATGAGGACGGCATCCTTGCAGAAGCGGTGAAGGTCGTTCCGGCCGGGGGAGTTACGGCCGTGCGGGAGCTCAGGTTCGGGCCACCGATCTTTGTGGCTGGGAAGTTTGGCGAATGTGTTCGAAATCTGTTCAACCCTGCAACCATTTCGCGCCACTCCTGTGAAGGTGGGTGACGGCGGCCCTTCCCAGTCGGACCGAAGCAGACTCACCGGTCGGAACGGACGGCCGGTACACGGTCTCGCAGCAGGCCGCGCCATGCGGGCGACCCTCGGCCGGCGTTCCCGCGACTCCCCCGCGCACCAAGCTGTCGGCCACCTGTGCGAACACCATGCCGCCGCCATACCGCCGCCATGCTCGAAAGCTATGGCGTGAACTGTGTGCCCGGCTGGGGACGGCTCCGGTGGGCCACCCGCCGGATGGCGGGCATCCGCCGCCGTACGACGGCCTCCTCGGGGCTTGCCGTCGCGCCCATCATCGCGGTACGAACCGTTGGCACGCGTCACGCGCGGTACGCACCGTGGACGCGGTATCCGCACGAGGAGAAGCCATGACCATGGTCCCACCCCCCTTCGATCCCGAGCTCGCGGCGGCTCTGGAGGCGATCAGGGACATGCTTCCGCGGCAGCTGACCTTGGACGACATCGCGACCATGCGCCAGGGACCGGGCATCCAGCTGCTCGCGCAGCTCGATCTGACCATGGACGGGTTCTTCGAGGTCGAGGACCGGCTGGTGCCGGGACCCGAGGGCGAGCCGGAGATCTCGCTGCTGATCTGCCGCCCCGCCACCCCCGCGACGCCTGGACCGTTGCCGGTGATCTACCACGTCCACGGCGGCGGCATGGTCGTCGGCGACAACCGGGTCGGCGTGGACGCGCCGCTGGCCTGGGCGCGGGAGCTGGGCGCGGTCGTGGTGTCCGTGGAGTACCGGCTGGCGCCGGAGCATCCGCATCCGGCGCCCGTCGAGGACGTCTACGCCGGGCTGCTGTGGACCGCCGGGCACGCGGCCGAGATCGGCGGTGACGCCGAGCGGATCGTCATCGTGGGAGGCAGTGCGGGCGGTGGTCTGACCGCCGCGCTCGCGCTGCTCACACGGGACCGGAAGGGGCCGCGGCCGATCGGGCAGATGCTGCTGTGTCCGATGCTCGACGACCGCAACGACACGCCGTCCGCCCACCAGATGGCGGGGCTCGGGGTGTGGGACCGGACGGCCAACGAGACGGGGTGGACGGCGCTGCTCGGTGAGCTGCGGGGCGGGCCCGAGGTGTCCGAGTACGCGGCGCCCGCGCGGGCGAAGGACCTGACCGGGCTGCCGCCGGCGTTCCTCGATGTCGGGTCCGCGGAGACGTTCCGGGACGAGGTCGTCGCGTACGCGTCCCGGCTGTGGCAGGCCGGTGGGGTCGCCGAGCTGCATGTGTGGCCGGGCGGGTTCCACGGGTTCGACGGGTTCGCGCCGCAGGCCGCGGTCTCCCGCGACTGCCGGGAGGCTCATGTGCGGTGGTTGCAGCGGCTGCTCGGGTAGCCGGGGCGCCGGAGAGCTCAGGGATGACTGTGGTCGGGCGGCCGCGGGCCGCAGGTGGCCGCCCGCGCGGTTCCCCGCGCCCCTGAAAGCGAGAAGCAGGGGCCGCCCCACTTTCGCTCCACCCGGCGGCGGCCCGCCGCGGCGGTCTCGTCATGGCGCACTATGGGTCGTATGAAAGAGCTGGTGGGGCGCCTGACCGCGCTGGATCCGGATGCCGGTGCCGCCGTCCGGGTCATCGCCTACTTCGACACGCTGGCCGAGTCCCGGGCCGGCCTGGAGGCACTGGTGCGCGGCGCGGCCGTGCTGGCCGGGTGTCCCGCGCGGCTCGTGGACGCCGAGCGGCGCGTGCACGTACGGGTGGAGCCGGACGGGCGGCGCCAGGACAGCGATCTGCCGCCGGACCCGGCGTGGCCGTCCGCCGCGCTCGTCCCGGACGGCGTCCCCGCCCTGTGGCTGGAGCGGGCCGGGGAGGCCGCCGAGCCGAGCGTGGTGGACGCGGTCATCCTGGAGCGGGCCGCCGGCGCCCTCCGGGTGGTGCTGGACCGGACCCGGGGCCGTGCGCCCCTCTCCCCCGTCGACGACCCGGCCCTCGTGGAGACCGTCCTCGACCCCACCGCCGGCGAGCGGGCCCGAGTGCACGCCGCCCGGCGTCTCGGCCTCGACCCCGACGACCCCACCACCCGCGCCCGCGCCCTCGCCCCGCTCGGGGGCCGCCCCGGGATCCTGCGCGTACACCGGGAGGGCGGGCCGGCCGACAGCGAAGCACGTGACCGCCGCGAGGCCGGGCTTCCTGGTGAGCGGGTCGGGGTGGGGCCGGCGGTGCCGGTGCTCGGGTTGCCCGGTTCCTGGGAGGCGGCGCGGATCGCGCTGCGGTTCACCGCCGAGGGCACCGCGCGGGATCCGGGTGAGCGGGTGGTGTACGCCGACGACCTCGGTGGGATCGCCCTCCTCGCCGAGCTGATCGCACCGGGGGCCGAACCGCCGCCGGACGTACGGGACGTGGAGCGGGCCGCGGCCGACTCGCCCTGGATGCTCGCCACGCTGCACGCGGTCGCCTCGACGGCGAGCCTGCGGGCGGCGGCCACCGGGATCAACGTCCACCACTCCACGCTCCAGGACCGACTGACCCATGCGGAGGCCCTCCTCGGCTGGCCGGTCCGCACGCCCCAGGGCCGGCTCCGGCTCCATCTGGCGCTCACCATGCGGCCCTTGGCACGCGGCTGAGCGGCGCCGCGCGGCACGCCACGACAAAGCCCCGCCTCCGTCACCGTCCTCACCGTATTCCGGCGCGACTCGCCGTGCCCGTCAGGCAAGTCGTTCTTCCTGTACCGCGACGGCCACCCGGACGTTACCGTTCGGTAGAAAAGCTGCTTCGGAGGTGTTCCGTATGGCTGTCGACCGTGCGCCGGGTCTGGTGGAGTGTGCTCGTGCGCTGGCCGCCGGGGAAGTGACGTCGCGAACGCTCGTGGAGCGGACGCTGGCCCGGATCGAGGCGAGTCAGGGGACGGTCAACGCGTTCCGGCGGGTGCGGGCCGAGGCGGCGCTCGTGGAGGCCGAGGCGGCGGACAAGGAGCTGGCGGCGGGCGGGCGGCGGCCGTTGCTCGGGGTGCCGGTGGCCGTGAAGGACGACATGGACGTGGCGGGCGAGCCGACCGCGTTCGGCTGTCAGGGCGAGTTCCCGTCGCTGCCGGAGGACGGTGAGGCGGTACGGCGACTGCGGGCGGCCGGGGCCATCGTGGTCGGCAAGACCAACACGTGCGAGCTGGGGCAGTGGCCGTTCACCGAGGGGCCGGCCTTCGGCGCCACCCGGAACCCCTGGCATCCGGACCACACCCCGGGCGGTTCCTCCGGCGGCTCGGCGGCGGCCGTGGCCGCGGGCCTCGTACCGGCCGCGCTCGGCTCGGACGGCGCCGGCTCGGTACGCATCCCGGCCGCCTGGACCCATCTCATCGGCATCAAACCGCAGCGCGGCCGCATCTCCACCTGGCCGCACGCGGAGTCCTTCCAGGGCATCACCGTCAACGGCACCCTCGCCCGCACGGTCGCCGACGCCGCCCTCCTCCTGGACGCGGCGAGCGGCAACCACGAGGGCGACCTGCACCGGCCTCCCGCCATCGACGCCTCCGAGGCGGTGCGGCGCGAACCGGGGCGGCTCAGAATCGCCCTGTCCCTGAAGCCGCCGTTCACGGCACTGCCCGCGCGACTCGACCCCCGTGTACGGGAGCGCGTGCGGGCCGTGGCGGAGCAACTCGCCGCGCTGGGGCATGTGGTGGAGGAGGCGGAGCCGCGTTACGGACAGATCGGGCTGACGTTCGTCCCGCGTGCCACCGCCGGCATCGCCGAACGGGTCGGCGCGATCGCCGAGCGGAGCCTCCTCGACCGGCGCACCCTCGACGCCGCACGCCTCGGCCGGCTGCTCGGCGGGGCGCCCCTGCGGCTGGCCCGCCGCGCTGAGACCAACCTCCACCAGCGGATCGGCGCGCTCTTCACGTCGTACGACGTGCTGCTGGCGCCCACCACCGCCGCTCCCCCGCCGCGCGTCGGCGCCATGCTGAACCTCGGCGGACTCGGCACCGACCGCGCGATGATCGCGGCCTGCCCGTACGCCTGGCCGTGGAACGTGCTCGGCTGGCCCGGGGTGAACGTCCCGGCGGGCTTCGTGGACGGGCTGCCGGTGGGCGCACAGTTGCTCGGGCCGGCGAACAGCGAGCCCCTTCTGCTGTCGCTGGCCGCGCAGCTGGAGGCGGACCAGCGCTGGCACGAGCTGTGGCCGCCGCAGCGGTCCGCCGCGGGTTCGGACCTCACGGTGTGACCCGTACGCTGTGACCATGGGCGAAGCGTCGATGGTCGGGCTGATGGGACGGGTGACCGGTGCGGTCGGTCCCGGGCTCGTCGGCGAGGTGATCGTCCGGGTGCGGGGCGGCGCCGAGCACTTCCTGGCGTACCCCGCCTCCGCGAAGGACCGGATCGAGCCGGGGACGCTCGTGATGGTGATGGAGTATCTGCCACCGCGCACGGTGTACGTGTCGGTCGCCTACGACAGTTGACGGATCGTCGGGTCCGACTGCCGGTGTGTCGGTCTTCCGAAACCGGTTCGCATCAGGACTGCAACAACGGTCCCTCGGTGGCTGTACCACTGCCGTGCCGCGCGGGACACTCCCGACGTTCGGTGCCGAAAGGGCACCTGGCTGAGGGGGTGTGCCGATGTTCATCGGCATGATCGCGGGGGCGGCCGTGGGCGCCGTCCTGGTACTGGTCGGTCTGTTCAAACTCATGTGGCGCGTCGCCGAACCCAACGAGGCTCTGATCATCTCCGGCTCCAAGCACAAGATGGAGGGCCTGGAAGAGGGGATGAACTTCCGTATCGTCACCGGACGCGGCACGCTCGTGCTGCCCGGAATGCAGGCGGTGCGCAAGCTCTCGCTCGATCTGAACCAGACCGAGTTGGCCGTGGAGTGCGTGACCCATCAGGGCATTCCACTGAAGATCCGCGGTGTCGTCATCTTCAAGGTGGGCGACGACTTCGTGTCCATCGCCAACGCCGCCCGTCGTTTCCTCGATCAGCAGAAGCGGGTCTCGGAGCGGGTGCACAACGTGTTCGCCGGTCATCTGCGGTCCATCGTGGGCGGATTGACGGTCGAGGACATGATCCGCGACCGCGAGAAGCTGACCGGGCAGACGCGGGCGGCCTGCGGTACGGAGATGGAGAAGCTGGGTCTGATCGTCGACTCGCTCCAGATCCACGAGATCGAGGACCCGACCGGCTACATCAAGAACCTGGCCATGCCGCACGCGGCGGCCGTCCAGCGGGACGCCCGGATCGCGCAGGCCGAGGCCAACCGGCTCGCCACCGAGGCCGAGCAGCAGGCCGCCGCGCGGATGGCGGAGGCCACCCGGGACAGCGAGATCCTTCAGGCCGGCTACCAGGCCGAGCGGGACAACGCCTCGGCGAAGGCCAAGCAGGCCGGCCCCCTCGCCGAGGCGGCCGCCCTCCAGGAGGTCGTCGTCCAGGAGACCCGGGTCGCGGAGCTGGCGGCGGCCCGGCGCGAGCAGCAGCTCCAGGCGGACGTCCGCAAACCGGCCGACGCCAAGGCCTACGAGAAGCGCACCCTCGCCGAGGCCGAGCGCGACGCCCGTATCTCCGCGGCCCAGGCCAAGGCCAAGGAGACCGAACTGGCGGCCGTCGCCGAGGCGAACGCGACCCGTGCCACCGGTGAGGCCGAGGCCGCCGCCCGGCAGGCCAAGGGGCTCGCCGCCGCCGAGGCCGCGCGGGCGAAGGGGCTCGCCGAGGCCGAGGGCATCAAGGCGCGGAGCGCCGCGCTGGCGGAGAACCAGGAAGCGGTGATCGCGCAGCAGTTGGCCGAGAAGTGGCCGGAGATCGTACAGGCGGGGGCGTCCGCCTTCGGCAACGTCGACAACATGGTGTTGCTGAACGGGGCCGACGGGATGGCGGACATGTTCGCCAAGGCGCTCACGATGGGCGGGACCGGGCTGGGGCTGGCTCGGCAGTTGTTGGCGTCCATGAACCAGAACGGGGTGCCCGTGCCTGCCGGCGGCTCGGCCGGGGTCAATGGGGTGCCGGTGGAGAAGGTGGCCGTGGAGAAGGTGCAGGTGGACAGGGAGGCATAGCGCCGTGGCTCCGGGTGTGAGGGGTCGACCGCGGGCTGTCTGTGGTTGATCGCGCAGTTCCCCGCGCCCCTTCAGGGGCGCGGGTTAGCGTGTGCGCTGTGACTTCCTTTGCCGAGCAGGATGTGCCGGGTCGCTACGGCCCCTTCGCCACCGTCGAGGCCGAGCCCCGTGATGTCGGGCGGGTGCGGACCGAGTACTCGCCCGCGCATGACGGGGACCCCGATCCTGGGGAGATCGTGTGGACTTGGGTGCCTTTTGAGGAGAACGACGGTCGGGGGAAGGACCGGCCCGTGCTCGTCGTGGCTCGGGAGGCTCAAGGGACCTTGCTGGCCGTGCGGTTGTCCAGCAAACGGCACGACGGGGACCGGGAGTGGGTGCCGATCGGGAGCGGGCCGTGGGACCGGTCGGGGCGGGACTCGTGGGTGGCGGTGGACCGGGTGCTGAGGCTGCATGAGGCGGGGATGCGGCGGGAGGCGTGCGCGTTGGACCGGATGCGGTTCAACTCCGTGGTGCATCGGTTGCGGGAACGGTACGGGTGGCGATAGTCCGTGCGCCGACTGCGGGTCGGGGGGCTGGTCGCGCAGTTCCCCGCGCCGCTAGAGGGGCACGATTGACGCGAATGCGCGTTCGAAGGCGCTCCGGACCACCGCCCCCTTCGTACGGTCCAGGACCCCGAACACCACGTGCCCGAAGGCGCCCTCGAATCGTCCACCGTCCGTGAGCAGCCCGCGGAACGCCGCCGCCACCTGCGTCGGATCGTTGCCGAACACCCCGCAGCCCCAGGCGCCCAGGACGAGTCGGCGGTAGCCGTTCGCCGCCGCCGTCTCCAGCACGCGTTCCGTACGTACGGCCAGGGCACGCGGCAACTCCGGCGCGCGCTCCGGCACCGTACGCCGGACGACCGAGGCGTTCGGGGCGGCGGAGGTCAGGAAGCCCACCGCGTAGGGGGTGTCGAGGAGGGTGCCTCGGTCGTCCCGGAAGACGGGCACGCCGGGTGAATGGATGACACGGTCCGTGTAGAACGGGTCGCGGTGGGCGCGGTGGTGGTCGTAGAAGGCGCGGGCCTCGCGGACGCAGGCGTAGAGGGCCGAGGCCCGGCAGAGGGCCTCCTCCTGGGCCTGGGCGCCGTTCAGGTAGCCGCCGCCGGGGTTTCGGGCGGAGGAGAAGTTGAGGACGGCGACGGGGGCTGCGGTGTCGGTGGCCGTCAGGCGGTGAGCGGCTTCCAGGCTGCTCTCGCCGGTGACTTCGATGATCGACTTCACTGGGCTCGCCTGCCGTGTTCCCACCGGTTCGGGACCGTACAGGCGGGTGCCGGAGCGTGCGGCCCCGATCTCGGTCGCGAGGGACACCTCGTGGCCGGCGGGAGCTCGGTAGCGGCCCGCCGCGACGATCTTCTCGGTCTCGTGG
Organism: Streptomyces sp. NPDC002787; assembly: GCF_053592095.1. Taxonomy (NCBI): domain Bacteria; kingdom Bacillati; phylum Actinomycetota; class Actinomycetes; order Kitasatosporales; family Streptomycetaceae; genus Streptomyces; species Streptomyces sp. NPDC002787. Next base: position 13,247 of record NZ_JBSFVC010000047.1, read on the forward strand.
GCGATCGCTCGTAGACGTGCGCTCATGACGCCACCCTCGTGTGCGCCGCGCGTCTGGCCCGCGCGCGCTCCCCCGTCGTGCTCATGGGCGCATCCTGGGCGATGCTGAGGGAGGACCGCAACGGAGTTTTCCCTGGCGTGAATGGTCCTGTACGGGTTCGGGAAGGGGTGCCTGAAGTTCCAGGAAACAGAGATCGCCGATCCGCGTTGCCGTGATGTGCCCCCTTGTGCGAGAGCGGCGCAAGGGGTTTGGGTGGGACGAGCACTGCCGGTCCGGCCCTGCGGAGTCGGATCGGCGGCATGGTGGAATCTCAGGAGGATCCCGACATGTCAGACTCACTGAGTGGCTGTACGGAGCAACGCTCCGCAGTCACCGAAGCGGAGGTGGAGGCCCTGGTACGGGGCATCTGCTTCAAGACGGGCCCACCCCGCACCCTCGGTGTCGAACTGGAATGGCACATCCACGAGCTGCGTGATCCGCGGCTCCCGGCATCACCCGCACGACTCGAAGCGGCCTACGCCGCACTGCGGACCCTGCGCCTGAACTCGCCCCTGACCGTCGAGCCCGGCGGCCAGCTGGAGCTCAGCTCGGCGCCTGCCGCCTCCCTGATGGAGTGCGTCGGGTCCGTCTCGGCCGATCTCACCGCCGTACGCGCGACACTCCGCGAGGCGGGGCTCGGCATCAGCGGCTTCGGCCACGAACCCTGGAACCCTCCGACCCGCTACCTCCACGAGCCCCGGTACGACGCGATGGAGATCTATCTCGACCGCTTCGGACCCGAGGGCCGGTCCATGATGTGCTCATCCGCCTCGGTCCAGGTGTGTCTGGACGCCGGGTACGAGGAGCCGGGCCCCCTCGGCCACAAGCGGCGCTGGTGGCTCGCGCATCAGCTCGGCGCGGTGCTGCTCGCCGCGTTCGCGCACTCCCCGCTGGCGCGCGGCCGGGTCACCGGCTGGCGTTCGACCCGTCAGGCCCTGTGGGCGGCGATGGACCCGGGCCGTACCGACGCCCCGGTGCTGGACGGTGATCCGCGCGGGGCGTGGGCGCGGCTGGTGCTGGACGCCCCGGTGATGTGTGTGCGGGCGGACGAGGGCCCCTGGGATGTGCCCGGCGCGATGACGTTCCGGGAGTGGACGAGATCCGACACCCCGCCGACCCGCGCCGACCTCGACTACCACCTGACGACACTGTTCCCGCCGGTGCGCCCGCGTGGCCATCTGGAGCTCCGCATGATCGACGCCCAGCCCGGTGAGGACGGGTGGATCGTGCCGCTCGCCGTCACGACGGCGCTGTTCGAGGACCCGGAGGCCGCCGAGACCGCCTATCGGACCGTCAAAACCCTTGCCGAGCGGGCGGGTTCACAGCCCCCGCCACGCAATCCGCTGTGGGTGGCGGCCACCCGTGACGGTCTCGCCGACCCCGAGCTGCGGGAGGCGGCGACCGTCTGCTTCGCCGCGGCGGCCGAGGCGCTGCCCCGGCTGGGCGCGAGCTCCGAGGTGCTGGACGCGGTCGCGGCGTTCACCGACCGCTATGTGGCCCGGGGCCGCTGCCCCGCCGACGATCTGCTCGACCTGTTCCACGGGAAGGACATCCCCGCATGACCGCACCCGAGACGCCGGCCTCGACGACCGGCGCCGACCCCGACATACTCCGGGAGCGCGCGCTGGCGGCCCTGACCACGGCCCGGGCCCGAACCGCGCTCCTGACCACCGCCGTCGACGAACCCGACCTCACCGCGCAGCACTCCCCGCTGATGTCGCCGCTGGTGTGGGACCTCGCCCACATCGGCAACCAGGAAGAGCTGTGGCTGCTGCGGAACGTCGCCGGGCGGGAGGCGATGCGGCCCGAGATCGACGGGCTGTACGACGCCTTCGAGCATCCCCGCGCGGAGCGGCCCTCGCTGCCGCTGCTGCCCCCGGCGGAGGCCCGCCAGTACCTCGCCGAGGTGCGCGGGCGGGCCCTGGACGTGTTGGAGAGCACCGACTTCCACGGCACCCGGCTCACCGACGCCGGCTTCGCCTTCGGGATGGTCGCCCAGCACGAACAGCAGCACGACGAGACGATGTTGATCACCCATCAGCTCCGCAGGGGCCCGGCGGTCCTGTCGGCGCCGGACCCCGAGCCCGTCCCGCTCTTCACCGGGCCGGCCGAAGTCCTCGTGCCCGGCGGGGAGTTCATGATGGGCACCTCGGCCGAGCCGTGGGCGCTGGACAACGAGCGGCCCGCGCACCGGCGGATCATCCCGCCGTTCCACATCGACACCACGCCGGTGACGAACGGTGCCTACCAGGCGTTCATCGAGGACGGCGGCTACGAGGACGAGCGCTGGTGGACGGCCCGGGGCTGGGACCACATCCGCGCGCACGGCATCAAGGCGCCCCTGTTCTGGCGCCGGGACGGCCGGCAGTGGCTGCGGCGGCGGTTCGGTGTCACCGAGATCGTTCCGGCCGACGAGCCGGTACTGCACGTGTGCTGGTACGAGGCCGACGCGTACGCCCGCTGGGCGGGGCGCCGGCTGCCCACGGAGGCCGAGTGGGAGAAGGCCGCCCGGCACGACCCGGTCACCGGCCGCTCGACCCGCTACCCGTGGGGCGACGCCGATCCGACGGCCGAGCACGCCAACCTCGGGCAGCGGCATCTGCGTCCGGCACCGGCCGGCAGCTATCCGGCGGGTGAATCTCCGCTCGGGGTACGGCAGTTGATCGGTGACGTGTGGGAGTGGACGTCGAGCGACTTCCTGCCCTACCCCGGGTTCACGGCGTTCCCGTACAAGGAGTACTCGGAGGTGTTCTTCGGCCCCGAGCACAAGGTGCTGCGCGGTGGTTCGTTCGCCGTGGACCCGGTGGCGTGCCGGGGGACGTTCCGCAACTGGGACTATCCGATCCGGCGGCAGATCTTCAGCGGGTTCCGAACGGCACGCGACGCTTCCCCGGAGACGGTCTGATGTGCCGTCATCTCGCTTACCTCGGACCGGAGTCGGCGCTCGGTGGAGTCCTGGTGGATCCCCCGCACAGTCTGTTCCGGCAGTCGTGGGCGCCCCGGAGGCAGCGGCACGGCACGGTCAACGCCGATGGTTTCGGGGTGGGTTGGTACGCCGAGGGGGATCCGGTGCCGGGGCGGTACCGCCGGTCCGGACCCATCTGGGGTGACCTGTCCTTCATCGACCTCGCCCGAGTGGTCCGTACCGGGGCGCTGCTGGCCGCCGTACGGGACGCCACGATGCCGGGGGCTGACAACGAGGCCGCGGCGGCCCCGTACGCGGCCGGGCCCTGGCTGTTCAGCCACAACGGGGCGATCGTCGGCTGGCCCCGGTCACTGGCCCATCTCGCCGACGGTCTGCCCGCCGCTGAGCTGCTGTCGATGGAGGCCCGCAACGACTCCGCGCTCGTGTGGGCGCTCGTCCTCAACCGGCTGCGGGCGGGCGACGAGGAGGGCGAGGCGCTGGCCGACACGGTCCTGGAGGTCGCCCGCGCGGCCCCCGGGTCCCGGCTCAACCTGCTGCTCACCAACGGCGAGACGATCACCGCGACGGCCTGGGGCGACACCCTCTGGTATCTCGCCGAGCCCGGCCGCAGCACGGTCGTGGCGTCCGAGCCGTACGACGACGATCCGCACTGGGTGGAGGTGCCGGACCGCACGCTGCTCGCGGCGAGCCGCACGGACGTCCTGCTCACCCCGCTCAAGGAGCTGGAGGAACCGCTCCTCCCGCACGACGACGACACAGCCTCCGTACCACCGAAGGAGCCCCCTGCGTGAGCCCGTTCCTTCTCACCCGCACCCTGCCCGAGAACGCCACGGACGCGGCCCTGCGCGCCGACGTCCTGGACGGCCTGACCCACACTCCGAAGACGCTGCCGCCGAAGTGGTTCTACGACGCCCGCGGCAGCGAGCTGTTCGAGCGGATCACCGAGCTGCCCGAGTACTACCCGACCCGCGCCGAGCGCGAGATCCTCATCGACCGGGCGGGCGAGATCGCCGCGGCGAGCGGTGCGCGCACCCTGGTCGAGCTGGGGTCCGGCTCCTCCGACAAGACCCGGCATCTGCTGGACGCGATGCCCGGCCTGCACACCTATGTGCCGGTCGACGTCAGCGAGAGCGCGCTGCGGCAGGCGGGCGAGGCGCTCGTCGCCGAGCGGCCGGAGCTGAGCGTGCACGCTCTGATCGCTGACTTCACCGGCGGGCTCCTGCTGCCCGAGACGCCGGGGCCGCGGCTGGTGGCCTTCCTCGGCGGCACGATCGGCAATCTCGTCCCCGTGGAGCGCGCCGCGTTCCTCGCCTCGGTACGGGCCCTGCTGGCGCCCGGTGACACGCTGCTGCTGGGCACGGACCTCGTGAAGGACGAGGGGGTGCTGGTCGCCGCGTACGACGACGCGGCGGGGGTGACGGCCGAGTTCAACAAGAACGTGCTGAACGTGGTCGACCGGGAGCTGGGCGCGGACTTCGACGCCGACGCCTTCGACCATGTCGCCCTGTGGGACGCCGAGCGGGAGTGGATCGAGATGCGGCTGCGGTCCCGTACCGCCCAGACCGTGAAGATCCCGGCGCTCGATCTCGCGGTTCACTTCGAGGCCGGGGAGGAACTGCGGACGGAGGTCTCGGCGAAGTTCAGGAGGGAGGGTGTGCGGTCCGAACTGGCGGCTGCGGGTCTGGAGTTGGCGTGCTGGTGGACGGACCGGGAGGGGCGGTTCGCGCTGTCGCTGAGCCGAGTGGCGTAACAGGGGTCCTCGCCCCCGCCGCCCCTACCCGTCCCCTCCCAGGGGCTGCGCCCCACCGGAGCCCCAGCCGCGGGTCCGGTGGGGGCTGGTCGCGCAGTTCCCCGCGCCCCTGAAAAGCAGGGGCGCGGGGAACTGCGAGCAACCCCCTCCCACCCGCAGACGAGCGACCGCCCCCGCCGCCCCTGTCTCGCGGTGCGGCGCAGCCTGAGGCACCGTGGAGTGACTGTGGCGCACCGGCCACGGCGGAGTACGCGACAAGGAGAACCCGCATGACCGACCACGTGTACCGGGTCACCGAGATCGTCGGCAGTTCGGGCGAGAGCGTCGACCACGCCATCCGCAACGGCGTCGCCCGCGCCGCCCAGACCCTGCGCAACCTGGACTGGTTCGAGGTGACACAGGTCCGGGGGCACATCGAGGACGGGCAGATCGCGCACTACCAGGTCGGCCTCAAGGTCGGCTTCCGGCTGGAGGACACCGCCGAGTAGACCGACCGGCTCGGCGAGCGTTCAGGTCCGCCCCTCCCGCTCCTGGGCCACCTTCAGCGCGGCGGAGGTGGCCGCCCAGCGTGCCCGCAGGACCGTGAAGCCCGCCTGCTCCGCGTCCTCGCAGACCAGCTCGTCGTCGTCGACGAGGACGCGGATCTCGCGGGTCCGGGCGAGCCGGCGGAGGATCTCCAGTTTGGTGCGGCGGGCGGGCCTGCGGTCGTTGTCGCGCCGCATCCAGATCCGCCCCTCGGGCAGCCCGTGCGCGGCGAGCCAGTCGACGGTGTCGCGACGGCACCGCTCGGGACGCCCGGTCAGATACATGACCTCGCACTCCTCGGCGCTCTCCCGCGCCAGCGCGATGCCCTCGGCCAGCGGCGGGTCCTGCGGGGCCGCGGCGAAGAACGCGTCCCAGTCGCGTGGTTTCACCTCCAGGAACCGCTGCCGGTGCGCGGTGTCGGCGAGGGTGTTGTCCAGGTCGAATACGGCGAGGGGCCGGTCGTTGTCGGTCACGGCCCCACCCTAGGCGGGCGGTGACTCGTGTCGTCCGTGGTCGCTTCACGCGACGAGCACAAACCCCACCCATAGCTTTAAGTTTCAAGAGTTAGGCTCATCATCTCTCCCCCCACCCAGCACAGGAGAATCGGTGTGCTTGACGGCGAAGTGATCGTGATCGGCGGCGGATACGGGGGCATCCGCCTCGCCAAGCAACTGGACGAGGTCGCACGGGTCACCCTCGTGGACCGCAAGGAGGTCTTCTTCCACCGCATCGCCGCGCTGCGGGCGGGCGTGCACGAGGAATGGACGACGACCCCCTTCATCCCGTACGACCGGCTGCTGCGCAACGGCCGTGTGGTGGTGGGCAAGGCGGTCGACATCGACACCGGCGAGCGGCACGTGAAGCTCGCCACGGGTGAGCGACTGCCGTACGACGTGGTGGTGATCGCGACCGGAGCGGACTATCCGGAGCCGGCCCGCTTCCTGGGTACGACCACCGAGGAGGCGGCCAAGACGTTCGCCGCGCACCAGGAGAGGGTGGCCGCCGCGGGGCATGTGCTGGTCGTCGGCGGTGGGCCGGGCGGTGTGGAGCTGGCCGCCGAGATCCGGCTGGCCCGGCCGGACGCGCGGGTGACGCTCGCGCACGCCGGGCCGGTGCTGCTCAACTCCACCGGCAGCAGGTGGGCCGGGCGGCGGGCTCTGACCTGGCTGGAGTCCCATGACGTGGAAGTGCGGCTGGACTCGTTCATCTCCCCCGGGGCTGACTACGGCACCTACCGGGACGGCCGGGGCCACGTCTTCGAGGCCGACCTCTCCTTCTGGGCCACCGGTACCACCCCGAACACGCTCTGGCTGCGGCTGGCCGGGCACGGAGGCTGGCTGAACTCCGCCGGGCACGTGAAGGTGGACCGGATGCTGCGGGTGGACGGGCGGCTCGACGTGTTCGCGGTCGGTGACGTGAACGACGTCAGCGAGCTGAAGATCTCTCCCGTCGCTATCGCCCAGGCGGACATCGCCGCCCACAACATCCGTGCCTACATGGGGAGTTCGGGCAGGCATCGCAAGGAGCCGCGTCTGTACCGGCCGATCCAGCGGACCCCGCTGATCGTGCCCCTCGGGCCGTCCGACGGGCTCACCCTCATCCCCGTGCCGGGCGGCGAGAGCGCCGTGCTCGGCGCCCGCACCTCCACGCTGGCCAAGGCCAGGACGCTGATGACGCCGTACATACGGAAGCAGCTCGGCTACACCGCCTGAGGCCCGCGCCCAGCCCCTCGCGGGGCGTCCGGAGCGCGGCGTACGAGGGCCCCGGGCCGGGCGACGCGCGCACGGCCTCGGCCCGGGCGGCGGAAGGGGCCGTTCGCGCGGCCTCGGAGGGGCCGGCCGGTCTTCGGGCGGGTCAGCCGGTGTGGGGGGAGTCGGCGGGCTCCTGCTCCACGAGGTCGTTGGCGTGGGCGAGGAAGTCGTCGACCATCCGGTGGAACAGGCCCGCGAGCTGCTGGAGTTCCTCGGGCGACCAGTCGGACAGCGCCATCTGCATGCCGCGGACGCCGGCCTCCCGGATGCGGCCTATGGCCTGCCGGCCGAGGGGCGTCAGCTCGATGCGCTGGGCGCGGCGGTCGTCCGGGTCGGGTACGCGGGTGACGTAGCCGGTCTTCTGGAGGTGCTGCACCTGCCGGGTGACATGGGAGGCCTCGACGCCCAGGCGGTTGGCCAGCTCCCCCGGGCGCAGCGGCTCGGAGTCGGCGATCTGCCGCAGCAGGGCCACGGCGGCCCGGTCCAGCGGCACGCCGGCCAGGCTCATCAGACGCTCGTGCGCCCGGGCCCGGGTGCTGAGGTAGGTGATGCGGCTGAGGGCTCGCTCGATCTCGATCACTTCCGGGGAGGCGGGGTCGGAGGGCGGCGGCGATGGGGACATGGAAGCCACATTACCATCTTGTTGCCTGACTCAAGTAAATTAATCGCGCTGACGAGCCAGGTGGGCGTCGTCAGTGGACGATGGAGACGATCCCGCAGGCGGCTTCGGCCAGTCGGCGCTCTCCTTGGACGCGGGCCCGGCCAAGGGCCGTGGCGGGATCGATGCCACGGGTGCACAGGCGCCAGGCGGTTTCCGCGTCCAGGAGTACCGATGCGGTCGGCCTGCCGCTGGGTGGTTCGGCCAGTGACCAGCGGCCCGCGGTGGCGGTGGCGGTCCACCTGCCGCCGGCCGGCCCCTCGACGGTCACTTCGATGGCGGTCCCGGCAGGTGCGGGCGTATGCCGCAGGGTGTGGGGCAGGGCCCGCATGAAGGTGTCCAGGACCGTGGACAAGGCGTCCGGGTCCTGGTCGGTGTCGCGGCCGAGGGCATGGCGGATCTGCTGCCGGTGCGTCCAGTACTCGGTGAACTCCCGGGCGATGTCCAGCCATCCCGGCGCCGGGTCGGCTCCCGCCCACGACACACCCAGGGCGGGCGCTTCGAGGTCGGCGGTGGCGAGTCGCCGGGCGACCTGGGTCCCGGCCGCCTCCAGGGCGTCGATGAGCGAGGCGGGGCTGTCATCGGCGTGGAGGTCGACCCATTCCTGGTTGGTGCGGTGGATGAACGCCGCCAGCGTCTCTCCCGGCGCGAAGGCACCCCGGTTTCCGCCCGGGGTGCGACCGAGGCGTCCCTGGTAGTCACCGAGGATGTGGGCGGCGAGGTCGTGCACGGTCCAGCGCGCAACCGCCGTCCTGCTCCAGTCGGCGGGCCGCAGGCCGCGCAAGATGTCGAGGAGTGCTGCCAGCTCCGAACCGAACAGCGGGCGGGCGTCGACCGGGTCGCCCAGCCATGAAGTACCGGACGCGGCATGGGACTCGGGAGTCATGGTCAGAGCCTGTCAGCCGGGAGCCCCGGCCTGCCATCGAATACTTCGCGCCCGGGGTGTGCAACCTTCGGACCAACCCGGCTGTCTCCCCTGATACCGACCGTTCAGGCACTTGGGGGAACAGTGATGACAAGAAGCAGGACAGTCTGGGTGACCGCCGCTCTGGTGACCGCCACGCTGGGTGCGGTCGCGGTGCCGGCCGTGGCCGCACCGTCCGCCGCACCGGGGGCGGCGGCCTGCCCGACCGGCTGGGGCAGCCTCGAGAAGACGGACTGGTCCAGCACGGCGGGTGAGTACATCACGAACGCCAGGACCGGCCGCCACGACTGCTACGACCGGTTCGTCGTCGACGTTCCGGACGCGTCCGCCGACCAGCTCGGGTACACCGTGCGCTACGTCGACCGGCTGATCCAGGACCCGACCGGCGACCCCATCCCGGTCGGCGGCGGCGCCGTCCTGGAGGTGATCGTGAGGGCGCCCGCCCAAAACTCCGGCACTCCCACGTACCCCGGCCGGGCGGGGCAGCCTCTGCCCGGCGTGGACCTCACCGGGTACCGCACCTTCCGGGATGCCAAGTTCGCCGGCACCTTCGAGGGGCAGTCGCAGTTCGGACTCGGGTTGCGCGCCCGGCTGCCCTTCCGGGTGCTGCAGCTGGACGGGCGTCTCGTGGTGGACGTGGCCCACACCTGGTGAGCCGCCACCGCTGACCGGTGGGGGCTGCGGAGGGCCGCGATGCCGGTGAAGGAGGCGTCAGTCGACCGGCGGTGTGCCGTGCGTGTGGAACGACTCGATGGTCTTCAGACCCCACGCCTGGCCCTTGGCGCGCTCGGCCTGGGTCCAGGTGATCAGGGGCCAGTCGGGGGCCAGTACGAGCCGGGTGAGCGGGTTGCACAGCTCGATGCGGTTGCCGCCCGGCTCGTAGACGTACAGGAAGAACGTCTGCTGGATGGCGTGCTTGTGCGGGCCGGTCTCGATGAACACGCCCTGGTCGAGGCAGAGATCGGCGGCCCGCAGGATGTCCTCGCGGGTGTCGGTGGCGAACGCGATGTGGTGCAGGCGCCCGCGTGAGCCGGTCCAGTCCTCGGTGTAGACGACGTCGTACGACTTGTTGGTGAAGGTCAGCCACTGGGCGGCGACCTTCCCGGTGTCGAGGACGATCTGCTCGGTGGGGCGGGCGCCGAGCACGTCACGGGTGAAGGCGGCGTTGGCCCCGACGTCGGAGGCGAGGAAGTTGACGTGGTCGAGGCGGCGTACCCCTACGCCGTGGCCCGGCTTGGCCTGGGGCTGGTTCTTCAGGCCCGGCCTGAGGTCGGCCGGCGCCTCGTACCACTCGCTCTCCCAGTACAGGGCGACCTCGTGGCCGTCGGGGTCGGTGGTGACGTAGAGGGGGCCGATGCCGGGCTCGTCCTCGACCCAGCGGCCCGCGCGGCCGGTGTTCTCCAGTTCCTTGACCCGGCGGCGCAGGGCCTCCTCGCCGGCGGCGCGCAGGGCGGTGCGGCGGATGCCGTTGGTGGAGTGGGCGGTGAGGGTCAGGCTGTGGTGCTCGTAGTCGTCCCAGGTCCGCAGATAGACCGAGCCGCCGGAGCGGCCGTTCTCGGTGAGGCCCAGGATCTCGGTGAAGAACCAGAGGCTGCGGTCGAGGTCGGGGGTGAGCAGTTCGACATGGCCGAGGTGGGCGATGTCGCCGAGCGGCGGGGTCATCGGTGACTCCTCAGGAGCGGGAAGGGGGGTCGGCGGGCCGGGCGAAGACCGTGCCGTCGAAGATCTTGCGGGCGGTGCGGACGACGGCGGTGCGGCTCGCCGTGGGGCTGCCGTCGGGGCCGTACTCCACGCGGGTCTCGATGTCGAGGTAGCCGGTGGGGTGCTCGATGCGCAATCGGTCGCCCATGGGCGGGAGTTGGGCGATCTGCTCGCCCACTGCGCCGTCGACGCGCAGCCCGGCGGCCACGCTCGCGGCGCCGAGTACGCCGATGGAGGTGTGGCAGCGGACCGGTATGAAGGTGCGGGTGGCGACCGCGCCGCCGTCGCGGGGCGGCGCGAGCAGGCTGAGCTTGGGCAGGGTCGTGTGCTCGACGTCGCCGAGGCCCATCAGCGGGCCCGCCGCCAGCCTGATCTCGCGCAGCCGGCCGGCGAGGGTCGTGTCCTCCTCCAGGTCCTCGGGGGCCTCGTAGCCGCTGACACCGAGGGCCGGGGCGGGGATCAGAACGGTCGGCATGCCGTTGTCGACGCAGGTGACCTCCGTGCCGGCGACGACGTCACGCGCGTTCCCGGTGGGCAGCAGCGGGCTGCCGCTCCGCGGGAACTCGATCACCACCGGCGCGGCCGTCCCCGGCACCCCGGAGATCTCGGCGTCCCCGGTGACCGCGATCCGGCCGTCGGGCGTGGGGAAGGTGGCGACGGCGAGGTCACCGGTGTTGAGCATGCGGACGCGTACGGATGTCTCCGGCTCGCCGGCGGTCACCAGTCCGCGTTCGACGGCGAACGGGCCGACCCCGGCGAGGAGGTTCCCGCAGTTCTGACGGTCACTCACCTCCGGCTTGTCGACGCCGACTTGGCGGAACAGGTAGTCGACGTCGGCCTCGGGGTCGGCCGACGCGGACACCACGGCCACCTTGCTGGTCAGGGGGTGGGCCCCGCCCAGGCCGTCGATCTGGCGCGGGTCGGGGCTGCCCATGATCCGCAGCAACAGGTCGTCGCGGTCGGCCGGGTCGGCGGGCAGGTCCTCGGCGAGGAAGTAGGCGCCCTTGGAGGTACCACCGCGCATGAGCATGCAGCGGATCCCCTCTGGCCACCCGGTCACGGCCGGGCCTCCTCGCCCACATGGTCTTCGTAGGACCGATACGTCACCCCGAGGCGTACGAGGGTCTCGCGCAACCCGTAGCGGTCGAGGCCGAGTTGACCGTCGAGGAAGGCGGCGCGGGAGGCGGCCTCCTTGCGCTCGCGGGCCTCGGAGGCCTCGGCCGTCCGCCGGGCCCGCGACCGGGGGACGACGACCACACCGTCGTCGTCGGCGAGGATCACGTCGCCGGGGCGGACGATCTGGCCGCCGATGACCACGGGGACGTTGACGGAGCCCCCGGTGGCCTTGACCGTGCCCTGCGCGCTGACCGCGGCGGCCCAGGCGGGGAAGTCCATGGCGCGCAGTTCGGCGGTGTCGCGGACGCCCGCGTCGATGACCAGGCCGCGTACCCCCCGCCGCTGGAGCGCGGTGGCGAAGAGTTCGCCGAACATGCCGTCGGTGGAGGGCGAGGCCGTGGTGACGACGAGGATGTCGCCCTCGCCGCACTGCTCGACGGCGGCGTGGATCATGAGGTTGTCGCCAGGCCAGGAGAGCACGGTGACGGCGGTGCCCGCGATCCGGGTGTCCTGCTGGATCGGGCGGAGGTGGGTGCCGAGCAGGCCGGTGCGGCCCATGGCCTCGTGGACGGTGGCGACGCCGTACCGGGCGATCGCCTCGACGTCCTCGGCGTCCGCCTTCGGCGGGCCCGTGACGATCACGCCGCCCATCAGTCGAGCACCCCCGTGACCTGGGGGTAGGGGCGCATGTACGCCTCGGCCATGGTCGTGTGGGCGAGGCCCAGGTTGGGGCCCGCGTTGCGCTTGAGCTGGACGCCCCGGCGTACGGCGAGGTCGGTGTAGTAGTCCCACAGGTGCCGCTGGGCGCCGAGGCACTCCATGGCCTTGCGCTTGGTCTCCCAGACCTCGGTGATGTCGAGGAGGATCTCGGGCCTGAAGCCGCACATCTCGGGCTGGTGCGGCTCGAAGAAGAAGACCGGCGGAGCGCCGATGATCTCGCCCTCGGCGGGGTAGCCGATGGCCTGGGCGAGGACGCGGGCGTCCAGGGCCATGCGGGCGGCGGCCGGGTGGTCGCCGTTGTAGGGGTCCTCCAGGGGGTGGGTGAGGACGACGTCGGGCTGGGCCACGCGGTAGACGGCGACCAACCGGTCGGTGAGGTCGGGGGTGCCGAGCAGCGGGTAGTCGCCGGCGTCGAAGAAGACGATCCCCGCGCCGAGGGTGGCGGCGGCCTTCTCTGCCTCCTCCCGGCGGATCGCCTTGATCTCGTCGAGCTTCAGGCCCTCTCGCCAGGCCTTCGCGGACTCCCCGCGCTCTCCGAAGGTCAGACAGGCGATGGTGACCTTCTCCCCGCGTGAGGCCGCCAGGGCTATGGCGCCGCCGGCCCTCCAGACGAAGTCGCCCGCGTGCGCGGTGATGACGAGGGTCGATCGTGGTGGGGCGGTGGCGGGCGCCGTGCCGTCGGTCATGTGTCGGATCTCCTTGGTGGACGGACCGGACAGGCCGATCAGGCCTGTTGGCCCACCCCGGAGCGCACGGGAGCGACGCGCTATTCGCGCAGCGCGCTGATCACGCTCATGAGGTGGGCACGGACGGCCTCCTCGGCCGCCCGCGGGTCCCTCGCCGTGATCGTCTCGATCATGGCCAGGTGTTCACCCAGGGAGTGCTGGGGCCGTCCCGGCCGCAGCGCCAGCTGGAAACGGTGGCGCACCAGCTGGGCGTTGAGCCGCTCCAGCAGCTCCACCGCCACCTGCTGCCCGGAGATCTCCCGGATGCGGGCGTGCAGCCGCTGGTTCAGCTCGGAGTACGTCACCGGCTCGCCGTCGGCGACGGCCTTGGTCATCGCCGTGCCGACGTCGGCCAGTTCGGCCAGCTCGTCGTCGGTGGCCAGGGTGGCCGCCTTCGCCGCGCACAGCCCTTCGAGGGCCATACGGCACTCGCTGATGGCGACCGCTTCCTCCACGGTCACCACCCGCACCCGCGAGCCCCGGTTGCGGATCCGCTCGACCAGCCCTTCGGCCTCCAGATCGATCAGTGCCGCGCGGATGCTGGCCCGTGTCACACCGAACTGCTCGGCGAGTTCGTTCTCCACCAGCCGCTGAGCCGGTGCCATCTCGCCGTGCAGGATCGCCTGCCGCAGCTTCGCCAGCGCGAGCTGTTTGGCCTGCTCCCCGGTGCCCGGACGGGCTTCCTCCTGCATCGTGCCCTCCCTGAGTGAGTGCCTGTCGACCGTAAATCTAGGCCAACAACATTGTCAACAATTTTGTTTTCACAAAGAGAGCACTGCTTACGCGGCTGTGCGCACCGGCAGGATCACTGCCGAGGGATGCCGCGGACCGTGATGGACACTCTGGTCGGCCGCGCGGAGGGTGGTGGCGGTGGCGAGGGGCTCGCCGGTGCCGGGGTTGCGGGCGTAGCGCGGGAAGGCACCGCTGGACACCTGGACGCGGATGCGCCGGCCGCGCCGGAAACGGTGGGCGGTGGGCCACAAGCGGACGGTGGCGCGGCCGAGTTCGTCGGCGCCGGTGAGGCTGGTCAGTCCGTCGCAGACGTTGACGGAGCGGCCCTTGCCGTCGACCTCGCAGAGCCGCACGAAGACATCGGCGTACGGCAGGCTGGAGCGGAACCAGATCTCGGCGCTCACCTCGCCCACGACCTCGACGTCCTCCTCCAGTACGGGGGTGGTGTAGGTGAGCACGTCCGGGCGGGACTCCAGCGCGGTGTTGTCGACGCGTCCGGCGCCGGGCGGCATGGCCACTCCGCCGACGGAGGGTGTGGGGTCCATCGGGTCGTAGCGGTACCCGTCGGCTTCCGGCGCGGCCGGCGGCTCGACGGCCAGGGCCCCGCCGGGGTGGAGGTGGAAGCGCTGCTCCTCGTACCCCTTCGGCGGCCAGGAGGCGAAGTCGCGCCAGGCCTCCTCCCCCGTCACGTACAGCCGCACCGGGGCGCGCTCCGGGGGCTGTTCGCCGCGCGCGTGCGCGAGGCCGAACTCGACGGCCTCCCGTGTCAGGGTGTTGTCGAACGTGGTGTGCGTCCAGGGGCCGATGGTCAGCCGGGCCTCGCGGCCGGCCGCCTGAAGGGTCGTGAAGTCGCGTATCTGGCCGGGCAGGAAGATGTCGTACCAGCCGCCGATCGAGCTGACCGGGACGGTCACGTCGGCCACCCGCTCGCGGTGGTCCAGGTCGGACCAGTGCGGGTCGTCCGCGTCGTGGGCGAGGATGTCCTGGATGTACTGCGAGCGGTGGCCGAGAGCGGCAAGATCGGCGTCGGCGAGGGGCAGGGTGTCCAGGGCGCGGCGGATGCCCCTTCAGCTCGAAGGGCTGTCGGACCATCGCGAACGGGCGTTCCTGCTTGGCGATCATGGCGCCCCAGCCGAACGGCGTCTGCAGCGACACCCCGTCCGCGCGCAGGAACTCCAGGGTCAGCGCCGACTCCGTCATGTGCGGGATCATCGCCTTGACCTGCGGCGGCAGCCGGTCGGCCACGGCCCACTGCACATACCCCATGTAGCTGGTGCCGACCAGCACGATCGCGTCGCCGCACCACGGCTGCCCGACGAGCCAGTCGAGGGTCGCGAGGCCGTCCGCGCGTTCCTGCCGCATGGGGTCGAGGGTGCCGCCGGAGCCGAAGCCGCCGCGGGTGCTCTGGATCACCAACTGGTAGCCGCGCTCGGCCAGCGGTCTGACCGCCCCGAGGGCGATCGCGCCGCGCCTGCCGTACGGGCAGCGGATCAGCGCGGTCGGCAGGCCCTCGGCACTGCCGCGCGGCGCCCAGCGGTCGGCCAGCAGGTCGACTCCGTCGGGCATCGGCACGCGCAGGTCCCGCTCGACGACGAGGTTCCGGGTGAGCGGCGGCGGGAGTTTCAGTGCGCGCTGGAGGAGATGGCTGCTCAGGTTCACCGGCGTGGCTCCTGGTTCGGCGTGGGGAGTGGGGTGGACCGGCCCAGGACGGCGGTGACCACGGGCACCATCCGCATGAGCCGGTCGGTGAACTCCTCGGGGTCGAGCGGCTCCTCGCCCGCCACGATCCAGGTGTTGACGACGGCGGAGGCGCCGCCGGTCAGGAACGTGGCGAGGTCGTCGACCAGTTCGGGGTCGAGATGGGCGCCGTACCGCCGTCGTACGACGTCACGGTTGACCGGGGTGATCAGTTCGGTCAGCGCCTGGTTGAGGTCGAAGGCGCAGGACCCGGTGAACATCGCGCGGTAGAACGCCCGGTGCTCCGCGAAGTGCCGCGCCATGGCCAGCACTCCGGCGCGGTCGGTCATGTCCGCCGCGTCGTTCGGGAGGCCTTCGATCAGCTCGCGCCGGGCGAGGTCGAGCGCGGCCTGCAGCAGCAGCCCGTCCCGGTCGCCGAACTGCTGGTAGAGCACCTGTCGGCTCACATCCGCGGCCTCGGCGATCTCCGACACCGGGATGGCGGTCGTGCCCCGCTCGGCGACCAGGGCGATCGCGGCGCGCGTCAACGCGGACCGGGAGCGGCGGACCCTGCGGTCCATGGGCGGCTGGGGTGGTGTCGAGTCGGTGGGTTCCGGTGCCATGAGATCACGATAATGGACAGCTGTTAAGAAATGAGCAAGTGTTAAGGAAGGGCGGGTTCCGCTGGGTCGGCGCGGCCGCGTCCGGGGCGCACGGCGGGTGTCAGCGCCGAGGCACGAGGACGCCCAGCGCGTTCGCCGCGACCACCGCGCCGATGGCGGCCCACTCGACCCACCCCAGGCCCTGCCCGAGCATGATCCAGCCGGCCAGCGCGGCCAGGACGGGGTTGACGCTCATGAAGAGCCCGAAGACCTGGGCGGGCACACGGCGCAGGGTGAACACGTCCGCGAGGTACGGCACGGCCGAGGCGAGGATCCCCGCGGCGATCGCGTAGCCGACGGCCCCGGCGGTGGGCGGGTCGCGCACGACCACGACGACACCGACCGGCAGGAAGGCCAGGGCGGAGAGCGCGGCAGCCGCCGCGGAGCCCTGCACGCCGGGGATGCGGCGGCCGACGGTGCGGTTGAGGAGGATGTACGACGCCCAGCAGACGGCGGCGAGGAGGCCGAGGCCCATCCCGAGGTAATCGGCGGAGGGGCGCGGACGCATCAGAGTGACCACGCCCAGCGCGGCGATCAGCGCACAGCACGCGTCCACCCGGCGGCGCGAGCCGGCCAGGGCGATGGCGAGCGGGCCGAGGAACTCCAGGGTCACCGCGAGCCCCAGGCCGACGCGGTCGATGGCGGTGTACAGCGACAGGTTCATCGTCCCGAACACCAGCGCCAGCAGCACCACCGGCCACCACTGCCGCGCGGTGAAGGACGTCAACCGCGGCCGGCCGACGGCCAGCAGGACGATCGCGGCGACGTACTGCCGTATCGCGACGACCCCGGCGGGCCCGAGCACCGGGAAGGCCAGCGACCCCAGCGCGGCCCCGACCTGGTTCGACACCCCGCAGCCGACCATGGTGAGAACCCCGGCCAGCCGCGCACCGCCCGGCTCCGGGACGGGAGCCGGGGAGGCGGCGGCCGTGCCGGAGGAGGCGGAGGCGGAGACGGAGACGGCGGCGGAGGTGTCCATGAGCTGATCGTGCGTCCGGCCGACCATTGCGCAAAATGCATTCGCGTCCCGATCTATACGCTGCGGTCATGGATGTCACGGAACCGGCCGGCCGGGATGTGGAGCTTCGTCAGCTGCGCTGTCTCGTCGCGATCGTCGAGGAGGGCACCTTCACCGACGCGGCCATCGTGCTCGATGTCTCGCAGGCGGCGGTGTCCCGCACCCTGGCCTCGCTCGAACGGGCCCTGGGGGTACGGCTGTTGCGGCGGACCTCGCGCGAGGTGACGCCGACGCCGACCGGGCTGCGGGTGGTGGCGCACGCGCGGCGCGTGCTCGGCGAGGTGGACGACCTGGTGCGGGAGGCGACCTCGGGCCATGTGCGGCTGCGGGTCGGCTACGCCTGGGCGGCGCTGGGGCGGCACACGCTGACGTTCCAGCGGCGCTGGGGTGCCGCACATTCGGAGACCGACCTGCAGTTCGTGCGGGCCAACTCCCCGACGGCCGGGCTGGCGGAGGGCTCCTGCGATCTCGCCGTGGTCCGCCGGCCGGTGGACGAGCGCCGGTTCGACTCGGCGATCGTGGGCCTGGAGCGGCGGGTGTGCGCGATGGCGAGCGACGATCCGCTGGCCCGGCGCCGCTCGGTCCGGCTCACCGACCTGAGCGGGTACACCCTGCTGGTCGACCGCCGCACCGGCACGACCACCACGGATCTGTGGCCGCCCGGCTCCCGCCCCGCGACCGAGGAGACGCATGACGTCGACGAGTGGCTCACCACGATCGCGACGGGCCGCGCCGTGGGTGTGACAGCGGAGTCCACGGCCCACCAGTACCGGCGGCCCGGCGTCGTCTACCGGCCGGTGCGCGACGCCGAGCCGATCGCCGTACGGCTGGCCTGGTGGCGGGACGACCCGCATCCCGCCACCCCGGCCGCCATCGAACTGCTCACGGCGCTCTACCGCTCGGGCTGAGCCTCCGCCCTCGGTGTCAGCCGGAGCGCGGTGCCCTCTCCGTTGGCCGACAGGACGAGGGTGCCGTCCGGGGCCGCGGCGAGACCGGCGAAGCGGCGGGCCATGCCCGGCATGATGTCCGCGTACAGCGCCGGTTGAGTGCGGGGGACGACGCCCGGGGGTGGCCCGAGCGGCAGGTCCTCCGCGTCGATCCGCCGCTCCCCCGTGGTGAGGGAGACCGCGCACAGCCTGCGCCGCTCGGTCTCCACCACGAACAGGTCGTCGCCCAGGACAGCCAGCCCCTGCGGCGCGCCGAGCCCGTCCGCGACCACGGCCGTCCCGCCCTCCGGCTCGATCCGGAGCACCGTCCCGAGCCGTTCCTCGCTGACGTAGAGACGGCCCCGCGCGTCGAAGGCCACGTCCGTGGGCTGGTCGAGGCCTTCGGCCAGCACGGTCACGGTGCCGGGTTCCGGCTCGGAGCCCGCGTCGACGGCCACGACGCGGCCCGCGCCGGTCTCGGCCACGACGAGGGAACCGTCCGGTCCGACCGCGATGCCGATGGGCTGCTTCAGCCCCCGAGCCCGCTCCCGCAGCGCCCCGCTCCGCGGGTCGTACGTCTGCACGTCGCCGAACTGCGAGGTGTAGTGCAGCAGTCCGCCGTCGGCGGTGATGCCGTGGGCGAAGGGCCGCAGGAGGTGCGTCTTCACCCCGCCGGGTCCGCCGACCGCGGTCGTGCCGACCGGCTCGCCCTCGTCGGCCGCCGCCGGGCTGGCCAGACGGTAGTGGTCGGCGGCGTACACCGTGCCGCCGAGGTCGACCGTCACGCCGTAGGGGCCGGAGAGGCCGCGGCGGACGATCTCGCGGGTGCGGCCGTCGGGGTGCAGTTCGGTGACGCCGCTGCTGGCGAAGCTGGAGACGAACATGCGGTTCTCGGCGTCGAACGCCGCGTTGTCCAGGCCCTTGAGTCCGCTGGTGACCAGCGTGCGGGTACCGCTGCCGTGCAGGTCGACGCGGGTGACGATGCCTTCGACGCCCCGGGAGAGGACGTGCAGGACACCACCCAGGTCGAAGCGGACCGCGACCGGCTCGTGCACGTCCTCGGCGACCACCTCGGGCGTTCCGCCGTCCGGCGAGATGCGCCAGACCTGGCCGGTGATCATGTGCGGGTAGTACAGATGGCCGTCGGGGCCCAGCTGCATCGCGTTGCCCAGGGCCAGGCCCTCGGTGAGCACCACCGGGTCGCCGCCGTCCGGGAAGAGCTCCATCAGACGGCCGTTGGGCTTCATCTCGTTGATGAAGAGCCGGTCGCCGACACAGGTGATGCCGTTGGGGTTCGTCACCTCGTCGGAGACGAGGCTGTACTCCCCCGCCGGGCTCCGCCGCCACACCCGGCCGGGCACCAGGTCGGCTATGTACATCGAGCCGTCGGCGCCGAAGGCGAGGTCGTCCGGCGACTGCACCGGGCTGTCCATCGGGACGACCACGTCGACGTCCCCCGTGGCCGTGTCGACGGCGCTGATCTGTCCGGCGAGGTACTGCGCCACGTACAGCCGCCCGTCGGGGCCGAACGCGACGCCGTTGGAACCCCACAGCGGGCTGGGCGGGTTGAGCCGCCGGGGCTCCCAACGGGCGCTGGTGGTACGGAGGTCGCCGGTCTCGTCGTACCGGTTGGGTCGAGTGGTCATGTCGTCCTCCGGGATGGTCATGTCGTCTCCCGCCCTTCTCACTCGGCGCCGACGAGGACGTCGTCCATGCCGCCGTCCGCGCGCCAGCGGCGGAGCAGTTCGTGGAAGGCGACCGGTCCGTCGCCGTACGACTCGCTGCGCTCCCGGGGCCGGCCCTCGTTGTTGTAGTAGCCCGGGGTGCACTCCGCCTGGAACCTGTACAGGTCGGCGGCCTTCTCCCGGATCGTGGCGACCCAGGCCTCCTGGGCCTCGGCGCTCGGCTCGACGTACCGGGCGTGGCGCCTGCGGGCCTCGGCGACGACCTCGCCGACGTGGATCGACTGCTGGTCGAGGATGTGGACGTAGTTGACGGCGCTGGCGTTCTGCATGGGGCCGAGCTGGAAGAGGTTGGGGAAGCCATGGCTGTAGAACCCGTGCAGGGTCTTCGGGCCCGCCGTCATCCACGTCTCCAGCAGGCCGACGCCGCCCCGCCCGTACGCCGGGAGGCGGCCGGACAGCAGCCCCGAGACACCGACCTCGAAGCCGGTGGCGAAGATGACGCAGTCCACCTCGTACTCGACCCCGCCGACCACGACCGCCTTGTCGGTGATCCGCTCGACGCCGTGGGTGTCGGCCGTGTCGACGAGGGTGACGTTGGGCCGGTTGAAGGTCTGCAGATAGGTGTCGCTGAAGGTGGGCCGCTTGCACATGTAGCGGTACCAGGGCTTCAGCTTCTCGGCGGTCTCCGGGTCCTCGACGATCGCCGCCACGCGGTCGCGCAGCTCGTTCATCTTCTGGAAGTCGGCGATCTCGTAGGCCCGTTCACGCTCGTCCGCCGGGACGTCCGCGTAGGCGTCGGTCGGGATGAGCTTCTCCTGGAGGCGGGCGCTGCTGGTCCAGGCGTCGTTGATCAGGTCCTTCTCGACCCGGATGCCGGTGACGGTCTTGAGGAAGTTGTCCATGCGCGCGCTCTGCCAGCCCGGGGTGAGCGTCTTCGCCCACTCCGGGTCGGTGGGCCCGTTGCCGCGCACGTCGACCGTCGAAGGGGTGCGCTGGAAGACGTACACGTGCCCGGCGTCGGCCCCGAGGTGGGGGACGACCTGGATGGCGGTGGCGCCGGTGCCGATGACGGCCACCCGCTTGTCGGCGAGCTTGGTCAGGCCGCCGTTCGCGTCGCCGCCGGTGTAGTCGTAGTCCCAGCGGCTGGTGTGGAAGGTGTGGCCCTTGAACGTCTCGATGCCGGGGATGCCGGGCAGCTTCGGCTGGCTGAGCGTGCCGCTGGAGACGACCACGTATCTGGCCCGCATGCGGTCGCCGCGGTCGGTCGAGACGATCCACTCCAACTCGGTCTCGTCCCAGCGCAGTTCGGTGGCGACCGTCTGGAAGCAGGCGTCGCGGTAGAGGTCGAAGTGGCGGCCGACGGCCCGGGTGTGCTGCCGGATCTCCTCGCCCGGGGCGTACTTCCACTTCGGGACGTAGCCCAGCTCTTCGAGCAGCGGCAGATAGATGTACGACTCGATGTCGCAGTGGATGCCGGGGTAGCGGTTCCAGTACCAGGTGCCGCCGAAGTCGCCGCCCTTCTCGATCACCCGGATCGACTCCACGCCGGCCTGCCGCAGCCGCGCCCCGGCGAGCAGCCCGCCGAAGCCGCCGCCGATGACGACCGCCTCGACGCGGTCGTGCAGCGGCTCGCGGGTGAACTCCTGGTCGGCGTAGGGGTCGTCGTCGTAGGAGCCGAACTCACCGGCGATGCGCTGGTACTGCGCGCCGCCGTCGGGGCGGATCCGGCGTTCGCGCTCGGCGCGGTACCGCTCACGCAGGGCGTCCGGGTCGAAGCCCAGCTCGTCCGGGTCCGGCGTGGTGGGGACGGAAGGGGTGTGGGGGGTGGACATCGATGTCCTCTCTGCGGTCTCGTACGTCCGTTGTGGGGTCGTGCTGTGCGGCGGGGGCCGCGTCAAGCGGGGCGGTGCCGGCGCATCCACGCGCCCTGACCGCCGTCGACGAGCAGGTCCGTGCCCGTGATGTAACGCGCTTCGGCGCCGATGAGGAATGCCACGGCCCCGGCTATCTCCGCCGGCGTGCCGGCGCGGCCCGCGCCGCTCGCCTCCCTCATCTGGAGCATGTGCGCCCCGCTCGGTCCCTCGGCCTCCGCCCTCGACATGGCGGTGGCGATGACCCCCGGGCTGACGGTGTTGATGCGGGCGCCGCGCCGGCTCCAGGCGAGCGCGGCGGCCTCGACGCGCACGTGGTTGGCCCGCTTGGACACGATGTACGCCATCGTCGCGCTGTCCCCGACGGCGGCGGCACCGACCTCGAGGAGTTCCTCCGCCGGGGCCGTGGCGAGTGCGGCCTCGTCCTCTCGGCTGAGGAGGCGGCATGGCCGGCCACGCTGGAGACGCAGACCATGGACCGGCCGAGGCGTCGGCGAGCAACAGGGTCCGCCCGCTGCCGAGCCGCCGCGCGACCGCCACGCCCATTCCGCCGGCGCCGGTGACAACGACCACGTTCGGCCGCCGCCAGTCCGGCGGCCGAGACGCCCACGACCACAATCCGCCTCACCGCTCCACCAGTCGGATCGCGGCGGCCGGGCAGATGGCGACGGCCTCCTGTACGCCGTCCATTGAGGTCGTCGGCGGGGTGCCCCTCCAGCAGGATCGCGACGCCGTCCTCGTCCCGCTGGTCGAACACCTCGGGGGAACCCATCACGCACTGGCCGGAGGCCACGCACTTGGATTGGTCGAGCTCCACACGCATGGGCACGTTCGATCGCGATCACGTCCGGGGAGGCGGGATCGGCCGTCGGCGGCGATGGGGACATGGAGAGCACCTACCCTTCCCGTTGCCTAACTCAAGCAATTCGAGCCTGATCGGATTGCTTGACTCAAGTAAGTCATATGTGCTTGCCTCACTCAAGCAAGGCGACGAAACGGCTCCGGGCGGGCGGGACGAAGCGGCTCCGGGCGGGCCGGACGCAGCGATGCCCCTCCCGCCCCCCGGGCGCGGGTGAACAGGACCGGGGCCGTTTGAGCGGAACGGCCCCGACGCGCCGCACCCGTGGGGACGGGGCCCGGTGCCGTCGTCGGGCCCGGCAGCCGAACGGCCGCCCCGCACGGGCCCACCCGAGACTGAAGACAGGACGCGCCGATGAGAACGTCGCTACGAGCCGGCCCGGTGCCGCTGCGGGCCGGCCCGGTCGGGGCGCCCGCGTGCGGTGGGCTGGTCGTCGCGATGGCCGTCGACACCCCCGTCGGCTGCGAGCGGCCGGCGCGGAACCGCCCCGCCCTGGTCGTCGCTGAGTCGTACGGGCCGTCCGCGGCGCACGACGCCTGGTCCGCCGCGGCCGCCCGATGGATCGAGCCGCTTCCGCCGCGCTCCCCGCGGTCCCCGCCCACCCTGACGAGCGCGAGCGCGGTGAGCGCGGCTCGGCTGACGAGGCCTGCACGCCCTCCGGGCGCCCATGAGCCATCGGACGACTGATCGTGGGACGGCGCGGGCGGAGATCCCCCGCTCGGCAACCGGCACACCCTACGAAAGAGAGACAGTTGATGAGCAGCATCGGTCTTGACGGCCGCAGCGTCGTCGTCACGGGCGCCGGTTCCGGCATCGGCCGGGCCGCGGCCCTGAAGTTCGCCGCGGCGGGAGCGAAGGTCCTGGTCGCGGACCTCGACAAGGAGGCCGCCGAGGAGACCCGCAAGACGATCGAGACGGCCGGTGGCACCGCCCTCGCGGTCGTCGGCGACCTCAGCGACCAGACGGTCGTGGACGAGGTCGTCGAGCGTGCCGTGGAGGCCTTCGGCGGGCTCGACGTCCTGGTGAACAACGCCGGGATCATGGACCGGATGTCGGCCCTCGCGGACGTCGACGACGCCGAGTGGGAGCGGGTCATCCGGGTCAACCTGACCGCGCCGTTCCTGCTCACCCGGGCTGCCCTGCCGCACATGCTGAAGGCGGAGCGCGGCGCGATCGTCTTCACCGCCTCCGAGGCCGGACTGCGCGGCAGCGCGGCCGGCGCGGCCTACACCGCCTCCAAGCACGGCGTGATCGGCCTGGTGAAGAGCCTGTCGGTGATGTACCGCAAGAAGGGCATCCGGGCCAACGCGATCGCCCCCGGCCCCACGATGACCAACATCCAGGTCGACGCCGACCAGCAGGCCCACGGCCCCGCAGTCATCGGCAGCCTGATCGGCGCCACCATCGGGCGACTCGGCACGGCGGAGGAGCAGGCCGACGCGATCCTCTTCCTCGCCTCCGACGCGGCCGCCTTCGTCAACGGCGTCGTCCTGCCCGTCGACGACGCCTGGGCCGCCGTCTGACGGACCCCGCCCACGGCTGACCCCGGTCGGATCCGGTTTCCCGGAATCCGTCCGGGTCCGGGCCCGACCGGCGCCACCCTTCGCCTGCCCGACCGGCGACACCCCCTTCACCCGCCCGCGCGGTGGCGCCTCTTCTCCGTTCTCCAGAAAGCGAGTCTTCCCATGGCGACGATGAAGTCCGTCCGGACCGCCGGTGTCGGCAAGGTCGAGGTCGTGGACGTCGAACGTCCGGTGCCGGGTCCGAAGGACGTGCTCGTACGCGTCCGCGCCTGCGGCATCTGCGGCACCGACGTCACCTTCCTCCACATGGGAGGCGTACCGTCCCGCGCCCATCTGGGCGGTGAACTGATTCCGGTGGCACTCGGCCACGAGCCGGCCGGTGAGATCGTCGAGGTCGGCGCCGACGTCGCCGGACTCGCGGTCGGGGACCGGGTCGTGGTCAACCCGCAGGACGCGCCGACCGGCATCATCGGCTGCGGCGGCAGGTACGGCGCGATGAGCGAGTACCTGTTGATCGAGAACGCCGAAGCCGGCAAGGGGGTGGCGGTCTTCCCCGACACCGTGCCCTTCGATGTCGCCTCCCTCAACGAGCCCATGGCCGTGGCCCGGCACTGCGTCAACCGTTCCGAGGCGGGGCCGGACGACAAGGTCGTCGTCTTCGGTGCCGGACCCATCGGACTCGGCGCGGCGATCTGGCTGAAACTGCGCGGGGTGAAGCACGTGGTCGTCGCCGACGTCATCCCCTCCCGGCTGGAGAAGGCACTGGCCGTGGGCGCCGACGCCGTGATCAACTCGGCGGACGAGGATGTCGCCGCCCGCCTCACCGAGCTGCACGGTCGGGCCGCCAACGCCCTCGGCCAGCCCCGGCCCGGCACCGACGTCTACATCGACGCGGCCGGTGTCCCCGCCGTCTTCAACACGGTGGTGGGCGCGGCCAAGTGGGGCGCGAAGCTGGTCATGGTCGCCGTACAGAAGAAGGGCTCGGAGATCGACCTCGGCGGCATGCTCCGCAGCGAGCTGACCCTGATCGCCTCCCAGGGCTACCCCACCGAGATCTTCGAGGTCACCCCCGAGATCGTCGAGCACCATGAGCGCTTCGCCAAGCTGATCAGCCACCGGGTCCCCGCCGACGACGTGGAGCGGGCCTTCGAGTTGGCGCTGACGCCGGGGGCGGCGGAGAAGGTGGTCGTGACGTTCGACGAGTAGAGCCCGACGGTCCCCAGCGCCGGGGGCCTGCGCCGGTTGTCGCCGGAGGCAGGCCCCCGATGCTGTCTCCGAGTCCCGCGGACGGCCGATCCGGTCCGGATTGGGCTTTCATGCACTGTTCGTGAATGGAGGAACCTACGATTCTCGGAATTCGCTGAGCATTTGGTGTGCACCTTACGTAGGTGAGGACGCGCTTGACCCGTGCCGGTCGTCCCGCCGGCTCCGGAGTCGTCCTTGAGAGGCCTGATGAGACGCAACACGCGAAAGAGATCGAACACCGCCCGCCGAGCGGTGGGCGCGGCGGCCGCAGTGGCCGTCGGTGCCGGTGGACTGGTGGCAGTCAACATCTACGCCTCGGCCGGCGAGACGGGCGCCGCGAAGGGCTCCGCCCAGAACCAGGTGCTCGCGGCCGGAACGTCCACCATCGACTGCCCCGACGTGGGCCAGAAGTTGACGTCGGTACCGGCCCAGGCCAAGGCTCAGGTCGACAAGGAGCTGGCCCTTCTCGACAAGCAGATCTCCGAGGCGTACCAGCGCCTGTCCACCTCGCAGAGGGCGATTCAGCAGGATCCCAACTTCGCGCAGAACGCGATCGTGGGTCCCCTGAAGGACAAGCGGAAGGCGACGATCGACCGGATCGCCATCGCCATCGGCCGGGTGGCGGCCAAGCCGCAGGGCCTCGACTCCCTGGCGGCCTGCACGCTGCGTGCCACCGGCAACCAGCCCGCGCCCGCTCAGGGCGGTGGCAACAACCAGGGTGGCAACAACACCAATGCCGGAGCGGCCGGCAACGGTCCCGTCGCCGCCGACTTCGTGGACATCACCAAGGTGAAGCCCAATGTGCGCACGCCGGCCAGGTCGGCGAAGGCCTCGAAGGGCGTCTTCGTCACCAAGTGCGGTGTGAACGCCAACAAGCTGTACAACAGCGACAACGTCATCGTCGCGCCCGGTGTCACCAACGGCGCGCACCACATGCACGACTACGTCGGCAACCAGGACAACGACGCCTTCTCCAGCGACCAGGACTTCGCGAAGGCCGGTACCAGCTGCAAGAACAAGGGCGACAAGTCGTCGTACTACTGGCCGGTGCTGCGCCTCCAGGACGGCACCAAGGAGTTCGACGCCACCCAGCAGGGCGGTGGCGCCGAGGGCAACACGGGCCGGATCCTGACGGCGAAGAAGGCCACGCTGGACTTCGTGGGCAGCCCCCGCGGCAAGGTGGTGGCGATGCCCAAGTTCCTGCGCATCATCACCGGTGACGCCAAGGCGTTCGTCAACGGCACCGCCAACGCCAACGCCTCCTGGAGCTGCACCGGTTTCGAGAACAAGGTGCAGTTGAAGGACAAGTACCCGCTCTGCCCCTCGGGCAGCGACGTGGTGCGCACCTTCAAGTTCCAGAGCTGCTGGGACGGCAAGAACATCGACAGCGCCAACCACCGTACGCACGTGGCCTTCGCCGACGCCAACGGCAACTGCCAGGCCGGGTTCAAGGCCATCCCGCAGCTGGTGCAGCGTCTGGTGTACGACGTGGACGCGCCCAGCGTGAAGGACAACGGCAAGACCCGTCCGTTCTACTCGTTGGACAGCTTCCCCGAGCAGCAGCACAAGCCGGTCACCGACCACGGTGACTTCATCAACGTCTTCGACCAGAAGCTGATGAACAAGGCGGTCCAGTGCATCAACACCGGACGTAAGTGCAGCTGAGTCCGGACCACGGGTGGGGGCGTCGTCAGGACGACGCCCCCACCCACGCGTGTGCCATCCGACCCACCGCTCGGGGCGCCTCTGGTCCTTCAGGGGCGCGGGGAACTGCGCGAGCAGCCACACACCACCCGCACCCGCCGACGCACCCGCGCCACCAACCTCCGAACGCGCCGCCGCGCCCCTCCGCTTCCCTCGACGGCCCTCAGGCCCGCCCCCCGCCCAGCGGCAGTCGCACGGTGAACGTCGTCGCTCCCGGGCGGCTCGTCAGGTCGATGGTGCCGCCGTGGGCGCGGACGAGAGAGCGGGCGACGGCGAGGCCCAGACCGCTGCCGCCCCGGTCGCGGCTGCGGGCCTTGTCGACGCGGTAGAAGCGGTCGAAGACGCGCTCCTGGTCGTCCGCCGGGATACCCGGCCCGGAGTCGGTGATCCGCACCTCCGCCGTGCCGGACTCGACGGCGACCTCCAGGTGGACCTTCGTGCCGGCCGGGGTGTGCACGGCGGCATTGGTGAGGTGGTTGTCGAGGACCTGACGGACACGCAGCGGGTCGAGGCGCAGCCGTACGGGTGAGGAGTCGGTCGTCACCGTCAGCGGATGGCCGGGGTGGCCCGCGCGGAAGGCGTCCCCCGCCTGGCGCGCGAGGTCCACCAGGTCGGTCTCCTCCAGCCGCAGCGGTGTCTCCACGTCGGCGGCGTCGAGGCGGGCGAGCATCAGCAGGTCGTCCAGCAGGTACCCCATGCGGGCGGCCTCGGCGCGCAGCCGGGCCAGGTGCTTGTCGCGTTCCTCGGGGCTGTGCGCGGCGGCGTACTGGAAGAGGTCGGCGTAACCGCGTACCGACATCAACGGCGTGCGCAGTTCGTGGGAGGCGTCGGCGACGAAGCGGCGCAGGCGCTGTTCGGCCTCGGTGCGGACGGCGAGGGCGTCGTCGATGTGCTCCAGCATCGTGTTGAAGGCGGTGCGCAGCTCCTCGACCTCAGGGCCGCCGTCGCGGTTGTCGTGGCGCACCGGCAGCCGCGCCGAGTCCGTCAGGTCGTGCGAGGTGATGCCCCGGGCGGTGTGCGCCATGTCGCTCAGCGGCTTCAGTCCGCGTCGCAGCATGGCCCGGCCGAAGACGACGAGCGCCATCAGGGCCAGGACGAAGGTGACCACCTGGACCGTGATCAGCCGGCCGACCGTGTCCTCGATGTCGTCCATGGGCGCGGCGCTGACCAGGACCACCCCCGGCTCGACCTCGCAGGCCCGCAGCCGGTACTGGCCCTGCCCCTTCAGATGCTCGGTACGCAGGACCTCCGTGTCCTGTGTGGTCTGCGCCTTGGCGACGAGGGTGAAGTCGTCGATGTCCTCGGGAACGTCGGCGGGGTCCTCGGGCTTCCGGAGCACGGGGGCGCCGCTCGACGTGTCGTACACCGCGTAGTACCAGCGGTAGTACTTCTTTCCCTCCAGCGTGCCGTAGTCCGCGATGCTCTTGGACTGGGCCATCTGGGCGATCTTCAGCTGCTCGTTGAGCTGCGCCGACAGGTAGTCGCGCATGGACATGGTCAGAGCGCTGCCGACGACGGCGAACACGACGAGCGCCAGGGCCCCGAGGCCGAGGGCCAGCCGGGTGCCGAGGCGCATGCCGCGGTAGCTCTGCTTGAGGCGGGCGATCACTCGGTGGCCTGCCGCAGCACGTAGCCGAATCCGCGCACGGTGTGGATGAGCGGTTCGCCGGTGTCGTCGAGCTTGCGGCGCAGCCGGCTGACGACCAGCTCGACGACGTTGGAGCGGCCGCCGAAGCCGTACTCCCAGACGTGGTCGAGGATCTGCGCCTTGGTGAGGACGGTCGGGGACTTGCGCATCAGATAGCGCAGCACCTCGTACTCGGTGGGGGTGAGGGTGAGCAGCTTCTCGCCGCGGCGGACCTCCCGGGTGTCCTCGTCCATCGCGAGGTCCGCCACCTGGAGCACGGACCGCTGGAAGGCCGGCCCGGCGCTGCGGCGCAGCACGGTGCGCAGCCTGGCCATCAGCTCCTCCACGGCGAAGGGTTTGACCAGGTAGTCGTCACCGCCCCGAGTGAGGCCGGCGACCCGGTCGGCGACGCCGTCGCGGGCGGTGAGGAACACCACGGGCACCATGGTGCCGGACCGGCGCAGCCGGTCGAGCACGCCGAATCCGTCCACCCCTGGCAGCATGAGGTCCAGGACCACGATGTCGGGACGGAACTCGGCCGCCTGCCGCAGGGCCTCCTCACCGGAGTGCGCGGTGACCGCCTCCCAGCCCTCGTAGCGGGCGACGGTGGCCACCAGGTCGGCGATGGGCGGATCGTCGTCCACAACGAGAAGTCGCACTTTTTCCACGTGCTCATAGTGCGCTACCGGTCGCTTCACTCCATAGCCGCTCACAGCTTGGCAGCCGATCGATAAAAACTTGAAAGTTGTCCGACAGTAAAACGACAGCACTCGCCGGACAAGCTCGTATCCCCACCCGATCAAGGAGCTGTCCTCGTGACCACTGTCCAACAACCCCCCACAGCGGTGAGCCGCTCGGGAGCGCGGCCCAAAGTGGTCGCCCGAACCGGTCTGTACGCCGTGCTGGCGGCGAACGTGGTCGCGGTGGCCGTCTTCTTCGTCCAGGCGGGCTTCGCCTCCAACGCGCTGATCGTGCTGGGCCGCCTGACCGGCCTGTACGGCGCGCTCCTCATGGCCTTCCAGCTGGTGCTGGTGGCCCGGCTGCCGTGGCTCGACCGGCGTATCGGCATGGACCGGCTGACGTCCTGGCACCGCTGGACCGGCTTCTCGGTACTGTGGCTGCTCGTCGCGCACGGCGTGTTCATCACCTTCGGCTACGCCCAGTCCTCGGACATGGACCCGGTCAGCCAGCTGGTCGACCTCGCCGAGACCGTCGAGGGTGTGCTGCGCGCGATCGTCGCGCTGGGGATCATCATCGTGATCGGCGTGGTCTCGGCCCGCTACGCCCGGCGCAGGCTCGCCTACGAGACCTGGCACTTCATCCACCTGTACACCTACGTCGCGGTGGTGCTGGCCTTCACCCACCAGGTCTCGGCGGGTACGTCGTTCGCCTCCTCGCAGACCGCGACCGCATACTGGTACACGCTGTGGGGGGTGGCTCTGGCCTCGGTGTTCATGGGCCGGCTGGTGCTGCCGCTGTGGCGCAACTGGCGTCACCAGCTCCGTGTGACCGCGGTCGTCCCCGAGGCCGACAACGTCGTCTCGATCTACATGACCGGCCGTGACCTGGACCGGATGCCCGCGCGGGCCGGCCAGTTCTTCCTGTGGCGCTTCCTGACCCGCGACCGCTGGTGGCAGGCCAACCCGTTCTCGCTGTCGGCCGCGCCCGACGGCAAGCAGCTGCGGCTGACGGCGAAGGCGGCCGGCGAGGGCTCCGCCGCCCTGCGGCACGTGAAGGTCGGCACCCGGGTGTTCGCCGAGGGCCCGTACGGGGCCTTCACCGCGATGCACCGCACCCGGCCGGAGTCCGTGCTCATCGCGGGCGGCGTCGGTGTCACCCCGATCCGGGCCCTGCTGGAGGAGATCCAGGGGCACGCCGTGGTCATCTACCGCGTGGCCACCAAGCAGGACGCGGTCCTCTACAACGAGCTCCAGCAGCTCGCCTTCGACAAGGGCGCCGAGCTGCACCTGGTGTCCGGCCCCGTCAGCCCCGACCTGCTGGCGCCGCGCGAGCTGCTGCGGATGGTGCCGGACATCGCCGACCGGGACGTGTTCCTGTGCGGGCCGCCGCCGATGATGAACGCGGTCCTGGGCAACCTGCGCGAGCTGGACGTGCCCAAGCCGCAGATCCACTTCGAACGCTTCAGCCTGGCTGGATGAGGGACACGAGGAAAACACTGTGAAACGAGCCATACCCGCCCTGGTCCTGAGCGCCGCCGCGCTGGTGCCCGTCTGGCGTTACGCCCCCTCGACCGAGACCACCACCACGGTGACCGCGGAGCCGGCCCCGTCGGCCTCCGCGTCCACCTCGGGGGACTCCTCCGTGGTCACGGGGCCGACCATCGACACGGAGAAGGGTCCCGTCCAGGTCCAGGCGACCTTCCAGGGCGAGAAGATCACCGCCGTCAGGATGCTCCAGCAGCCGGACCATCCGCAGACCGAAGCCGCCGTCCCGGTGCTGGTCGAGGAGACGCTGCAGGCGCAGAGCGCCGACATCGACACCGTCTCCGGCGCCACCATCACCAGCGACGCCTACCGCGAGTCCCTCCAGGCCGTGATCGACGAGAACGCGGAGTCGGCGTCCTCGTCCGACTCCGGCTCCGACGCCGGCTCCGAATCGGCGTCGGACTCCTCGTCGCCGTCCGGATCGGCGTCGGCGGAGAGCGCGAACCGGACCGTCGCGGGCTCGACGGTCAGCACCTCCAAGGGTGACGTCCAGGTCCAGGTGACCTTCGAGGGCGACAAGATCACCACCGTGAAGATGCTGAAGCAGCCGAACCACCCGCAGACCGAGGCCGCCGTCCCGGTGCTGGTCAAGGAGACCCTGGC
This sequence comes from Streptomyces sp. NPDC002787, assembly GCF_053592095.1. Classification (NCBI taxonomy): domain Bacteria; kingdom Bacillati; phylum Actinomycetota; class Actinomycetes; order Kitasatosporales; family Streptomycetaceae; genus Streptomyces; species Streptomyces sp. NPDC002787. The sequence goes on from NZ_JBSFVC010000047.1 coordinate 44,440, forward strand.
GGCGCAGAGCGCCGACATCGACACCGTCTCCGGCGCCACCATCACCAGCGGCGGCTACCGGGAGTCCCTCCAGGCCGCGCTCGACGCGAAGGCCTGATCCGGTGCGCCGCGTCGAACACATCATGGGGTTCCCGATCTCGCTGCTGATCGAGGACGACAACGCCACCCCCGAGGCCGCCGAACCGGCGTTCGACTGGCTGCGCGAGGTCGACGCGCGGTTCAGCCCGTTCCGCGCCGACAGCGAGGTGTCCCGGCTGGACCGGGGCGAGCTGGCACCGGACGAGGTCAGCCGGGACCTGGCCGAGGTCCTCGCGCTGTGCGAGGAGTACCGCGTGGCGTCGGGCGGCGCGTTCGACGTACGGCTGCCGGGGCGTGGGCTCGACCCCTGCGCCATGGTGAAGGGGTGGGCCGCGCAGCGGGCCGCCGAACTGCTGGCGGACCGGGGCGCGAAGCGGCTCTGTCTCAACGCGGGCGGGGACGTGGCCGCGACCGGTGGGCCGTGGCGGGTGGGCGTGCGCCACCCCGAGCGGGCCGACCGGCTCTGTACGGTCCTGTCCCTCACGGACGGGGCGGTCGCGACCTCCGCCCGCTACGAGCGCGGCGACCACATCCTCGACGGCCGGACGGGTCGGCCGGCGACGGGGCTGCTCAGCCTGACCGTGGTGGCACCCTCCCTCACGGAGGCCGACGCCACGGCCACCGCCGCGTTCGCCATGGGCGCGGAAGGGATCGAGTGGGCCGCGTCCCGGGAGGGCTGCGAGATCTTCGCGGTCGACGCGCGGCAGCGTGTCTTTCGCACGCCGGGGTTGCCTGTGGCGGCCTGAGGGGCCTGACGGAGCGTTGACGGGCCGGAGGCGGCTTCGCCTCATGGCTCGGGGGTGCGGGTCGTACGGCGACTGCGGGTGCATGTGGCCGAATAGGGCCAAATATGGCCGAATCACACCCGTTCCCCGCTTCCCCCTCACCCCCGTCGCGCTCCCCTCTCCCCCGGTGGATCCTGAGATCACCGGGCGAAGGGAGGCGTATGACCAGCACCTCGGCCGAGCGCACCCCCGCGTGGCGGCGCCTCCTCCCCGGTCTCGCCGTGCTCCTCGGCTATCGGCGCTCATGGTTGCGCGGCGACTCGATCGCCGGGGTGACGGTCGCCGCGTATCTCGTGCCGCAGGTCATGGCGTACGCCGTGGTCGCGGGCCTTCCCCCGGTCGTCGGCCTCTGGGCGATGCTCCCCGCACTCGCCCTCTACCCCCTCCTCGGCTCCTCCCGTCTCCTCTCGGTCGGCCCGGAATCGACCGCCGCCCTGATGACCGCGGCGGTGATCGGCCCCCTCGCGGACGGTGACCCACGGCGGTACGCCACACTCGCCGCCGTCCTCGCGATCGTCGTCGGTCTGCTCTGCCTGCTCGCCCGGGCGCTTCGGCTCGGCTTCGTCGCGGACCTGCTCTCCCGCCCCGTCCTGATCGGCTATCTCGCGGGCCTGGCGCTCATCATGGTCATGGACCAGCTGCCGAAGCTCGCGGGCGTGGAGGCGTCCGGTGCGGAGTTCTTCCCGAAGCTGTGGTCCTTCCTCCGGCACCTCGGTGACGCCCACCTCGCCACCGTCGTGCTCTCCGCGACCGCGATCACGTTCCTCTTCGTCGTCCCCGTCCTCGCCCGCTCCCTCCCCGGCCCCCTCCTCGCCGTCGTCCTCGGTACGACGGCCGTGGTCGCCTTCGACCTCGACGACCGGTTCGGCATCGACGTCATCGGCGAGGTCCCGTCCGGTCTGCCGGGCTTCGCCGTGCCGGACCTCGCCGAGCTGCCGTCCCTGCTGCTGCCCGCCCTGGGTGTCCTGCTCGTCAGCTACACCGATGTCGTCCTCACCGCCCGGGCGTTCGCCGACCGCGCCGACAAGGGCCCGGGGTGCGATCCGAACCAGGAGTTCCTGGCGCTGGGCGCGGCCAACCTGGGCGCGGGGGTGCTGCACGGCATGCCGGTCAGCAGCAGCGCCAGCCGTACCGCGCTCGCCTCCTCGGCGGGCGCCCGCAGCCAGGGGTACGCGCTCGTCTCGGGCGTGGCGGTCCTCGCCGTGCTGCTCTTCCTCGGCTCGTTGCTGACCCGCACCCCGTCCGCCGTACTGGGCGCGATCGTCGTCTACGCCGCCGCCCGGATGGTCGACCTGGCCGGCTTCCGCCGACTGGCCGCCTTCCGGCGCCGCGAGCTGCTCCTCGCGGTCGGCTGTCTGGCCGGCGTGCTCGTCTGGGGCATCCTGTACGGCGTCCTGGTGGCCGTCGGCCTGTCGGTGGTCGAGCTGCTGACGCGGGTGGCCCGTCCCCACGATGCCGTGGAGGGGCTGGTTCCGGGGGTGGCCGGCATGCACGACGTGGACGACTATCCCGAGGCCCGGACGATCCCCGGGCTCCTGGTCTACCGCTACGACTCCCCGCTCTTCTTCGCCAACGCGGAGGACTTCCGCCGCCGGGCCCTCGCCGCGGTCGACGATCAGGAGGAACAGGGGGAGGCGGTGCGCTGGTTCCTGCTGAACACCGAGGCCAACGTCGAGGTCGACATCACCGCCCTGGACGCGGTCGAGGCACTCCGCCGCGAGCTGACCCGCCGTGGCGTCGTCTTCGCCCTCGCCCGCGTGAAGCAGGACCTGCTCGACGAACTCGACGCGTACGGGCTCGCGAAGTCGGTCGGCACCGACCGGATCTTCCCGACCCTGCCGACCGCCGTGGCGGCATACCGGGCGTGGTGCCGCGAGCGGTGACGCCGGACGCACGGCCCACGGCCGTCAGCCATCAGCCGTCACCCATCAGCCGTCACCCATCAGCCGTCAGCCGTCAGCCCTCAGCTGACAACCGCCGACGGCCCAGAACCTCCGCCGCTCTCCCGTCCCGTCCCGTTCCCTGGCCCGGTCCGCAGACGCCGTGCACCGCGTGGCGGTGGCGGTGGCGGCGGTGGTGGCGGCGGAGCATCACTCCGCGTCCGCGGACCCCGCCGGATCCCGCCCGGACGCGCACCGGGTCGAATTCGGCCAGCACACGCCGCACGCCGACCATCGCACGCCGGCCGCCGGACGAAACTGCGGGCACAGCTGCCGCCCCCGCTCCCCACACCGCCCGCCCCGCCCCGAAATCCCGTTGCGGTCCGCACCCCTGTCCCCGGACAGTGGCCCCATGACAACGACACACCCCACCCCCCTGCCGCCCGGCCTGACCGTGCGCCCGGCGACGCTCGACGACGCGGAGGCGGTGTGCGCGCTGCTCAACGAGATCGATCTGCTGGAGATCGGCCGTGCCGAGACCGAGTTGGGCGAGGTGCAGGCCGATCTGAAGCATCCCGAGGCGGACCTGGAGCGTGACTCCTGGCTGCTGTTCGACGGGGACCGGCTGGTGGCGTACGGCCTGCAGTGGGACGAGTCCGGCGGCGAGCGCATCGACATGGACCACTACACGCTGCCCGACCAACCGCTCGGCGCCCTGCACCTGTTCGACCTGATGGAGGCCCGGGCCGCGGAACGGGCGGCGGCCAACGGGGCGGACCGGGCCGTGGTGCACATGCACCTCAACATCGCGCCCACCATGGACCTCGACGCGCTGCGCGACCGCGGCTGGCACACGGTCCGCCGCTACAACGTCATGGCCCGTCCCCTCTCCCCCACCGAGCCGCTGCCGACGCCCCCGCCCGGCGTCACCCTCCGCTCCTGCGCCACCGAGCCGGACCGCCGGCAGGCCCACGCCCTGCTGCAGACGGCCTTCGCCGACCACTTCGACTTCCAGCCGCGTACGTACGAGCAGTGGCTGGACGACATCGACGCCGAGCACGTCGACTGGTCGCTGCTCTGGATCGCGCACGTCGACGGCCTCGGAGACGCGGCGGCCCTGCGGTCGCGCAACGACCGCACCAGCATGGCCTGGATCTCCAGCATCGGCGTCCTTCGCGAGGCCCGTGGCCAGGGCCTCGGCAGCCTGCTGCTGCGCCACGCCTTCGGTCACTACGCCGCCCTGGGCCGCGACCGCATAGGCCTCGGCGTCGACACCGACAACAGCAGCGGCGCCCTCGCCCTGTACGAACGGCACGGCATGAAGCTGGACTTCGCGGTCGACACCTGGGAACTGGTACGCCCCGTCAAGTAGGCACGGACCTCCGAGCCCCCGTTCTCCACCGAGGACGGGGGTTTTCCATGTTCGACCAGTCGGACATTGTTCGAAACCTCTTGACGCCTCACCGCACCCCGATTGACACTCTCGCAACACGACGTCACAAGGCCGAAACAGCGGGAAACCCAGGGCGAGGGTTCCCGCCCCTTCCCGATGCCTTCCCCTTGCCTTCGTCTTGCCTTCGCCACCCCTTCATCAGCCGTGTTCTCAGCAGGGATACTCGACATGACGTACATCGCACGTCTGCGCGGCCGCGCGAGACGCTGGGCGGGTCCGCTCGCCGGACTGACCGCCGCGTCGCTGCTCCTGGGCCTCGCGGGGCCCGCCGCTCCGGCCGCCGCGGACGGCGCCGACATCACCGACGGTCTGGCCCTCTGGTACAAGCTCGACGCCGCCTCCGGCACCACGGTCGCCGACGCTTCCGGCAACGGCCGGGACGGCACGGTGAACGGCACCGCCGGCTGGACGGGCAACGGCCAGGGCCTCGCCTTCAACGGTTCGGACACCTACATCAAGGTGCCGAACGACGTCATGAAGGGCATGGACTCGATCAGCGTCTCCATGGACGTGCTGATGGACGAGTCGCAGACCGGCCCATACTTCATCTACGGCTTCGGCAACACCAGCGGCGGCGCGGGCAACGGCTACCTGTTCGCCACCGGCAACTCGCTGCGCACCTCCATCGCGTCCGGCAACTGGTCGACCGAGCAGAACACCCGGCCCTCCGACTCGCACAACCTGACCCGCTCGGTGTGGAAGCAGCTCACCTACACCCAGACCGGCACCACCGGCGTGCTGTACGAGGACGGCGTGGAGGTCGGCCGCAACACCTCGGTCACCATCACTCCGGGATCGATCGGCTCGGGCACGACCACCGCCAACCACATCGGCAAGTCGGTCTACACCAGCGACAAGCTCTTCAAGGGCAAGATCCGCGACTTCCGGGTCTACAACAGGGCCCTCGCCGGCTCCGAGGTCGAGCAGCTCTCGCTCCCCATCGCCGAGGAGGGCGTCGCCGCCGACAAGGCGGCCCTCACCCTGGGTGACACCAGCGCGGTGACCGCCGACCTGGACCTGCCGAAGACGGGCACGGCCGGCGGCTCGACCATCACCTGGGCGAGCGACAACACCGACGTGGTCTCGGACTCCGGCGCTGTGACCCGCCCCGCCGCCGGTCAGCCGGACGGCCACGCCACACTGACGGCGACCCTGAAGAAGGGTCCCGCGAGCGCCACCAAGACCTTCGAGGTCACGGTCCCGCCCGCCTTCGACGACACGACCGCCGTCGACCAGGCCACCGAGGCGCTGACCGTGCACAACCTCGACGACGTCCGCGGCAACCTCACGCTCCCGACGTCCGGTGACTTCGCCACCAAGGTCGCCTGGTCCTCCGCGAACACGGACGTCATCTCCGCCGAGGGCGTGGTGAAGCGTCCCGCACACGGCGACGGCGCCACCACCGTCGAGCTGACCGCGACCGTCACCAAGGGCGACGCGAAGAAGACCCGTGCCTTCACCGCGAAGGTGCCGGAGCTGCCGAAGAAGGAAGCCCTCAAGGGCTACATGTTCAGCTACTTCACCGGCGAGGGCACCTCGGACGGCGAGCAGCTCTACGCGGCCCTCAGCAAGGGCAACGACCCGCTGAAGTGGCGGGAGTTGAACGACGGCAAGCCCGTCCTGACCTCCACGCTCGGTGAGAAGGGTCTGCGCGACCCGTTCATCATCCGCTCCCCCGAGGGCGACAAGTTCTACCAGATCGCCACGGACCTCAAGATCTACGGCAACGGCGACTGGGACGCCTCGCAGCGCACCGGCAGCAAGTCCATCATGGTGTGGGAGTCGACCGACCTGGTGAACTGGACCAACCAGCGCCTGGTGAAGGTCTCCCCCGACTCGGCCGGCAACACCTGGGCCCCGGAGGCCTACTACGACGAGGAGCGTGGCGAGTACGTCGTGTTCTGGGCGTCGAAGCTGTACGACAACGAGGCCCACTCCGGCGACACGTACAACCGCATGATGTACGCGACGACCCGTGACTTCTACACCTTCAGCGAGCCCAAGGTCTGGATCGACCGCGGCTACTCGGTCATCGACTCCACGGTCATCCGCCACGACGGCGAGTACTTCCGCCTCTCCAAGGACGAGCGCAACAACACCTCCTCCACGCCCAACAGCAAGTTCATCTTCGAGGAGAAGAGCGACACGCTCCGCAACCTCTCCTGGACCGCCGTCGCCGAGGGCATCGGCAAGGGCGAGATGAGCGCCGCCGAGGGCCCGCTGGTGTTCAAGTCGAACACCGAGGAGAAGTGGTACGCGTTCCTGGACGAGTTCGGCGGTCGCGGCTACATCCCCTTCGAGACGACGGACCTGGCCTCCGGCGTCTGGACCCCGTCCACCGGCTACGACCTGCCGTCCAAGCCCCGGCACGGCACGGTGCTGCCGGTGACGCAGGCCGAGTACGACCGGCTGCTGCAGACCTACCAGCCGGATCAGATCATCACCGACGTCGAGGACGTCAAGGTCGAGACGCGTGTCGGTGACGCCCCGGTCCTGCCGGCCACCGTCATCGCCGAGTCCGCGGACGGCGTGAAGCGGCCCGTCGCGGTCACCTGGGAGGCCGTGGACGCGTCGCAGTACGCGCAGGCCGGCACCTTCACGGTGAAGGGCGACATCGCCGGTGACTCGGCGATAGCAGTCACCGCCGAGGTCACGGTCTCCGCCGAGGGCCCCGACGTCCCGGCCGACCTGCTCCTGCACTACGACTTCGACGAGACCGGCGGCAGCATCGCCCGCGACTCCAGCGGCCACGGCTACCACGGCACCTACGTCCGTACGCCCGACTTCGGGACCGGCGTCGACGGCGGCTCGTTCAAGATGTCCGGCGGCAACAGCGGCTCCAGCTCGCCGTACGTCAAGATCCCGAACGGCGTCCTGAAGGACACGAGCAGCGTCACCGTCTCCACGTACGTGAAGTGGAAGGGCGGCGACAACTTCCAGTGGCTGTTCGGACTCGGCCCGGACAGCAACAAGTACCTGTTCGCCACGCCGTCCAACGGCGGCGGCAAGCTGTTCTCCGCGATCACCAAGGCCACCTGGTCCGGTGAGAAGCAGATGATCGGCGGCTCCCAGCTCACCCCGGGCGAGTGGAAGCACGTCACCGTCACCCTGAACGGCGCGACCGAGACGGCGGTCCTCTACGTCGACGGCGCCGAGACGGCCCGCGTGAACGGCGTCACCATCAAGCCGTCCGACCTGTACGACTCCGCCAAGGACCACTCCGGCTACATCGGCAAGTCCCTGTACTCCCCGGACCCGTACTTCGGCGGCGAGGTCGACGACTTCCGGATCTACAACCGGGCCCTGACGCCCGCCGAGGTCCTGGAGCTCAGCGGCAACACCACCGGGATCGCCGCGGCGACCCACCCGGCGCTCAAGGTCGACGCGGTCATCAACGACAAGGACAGCAAGGTCGTCCTGCCGCTGACCCCGGGCAGTGATGTCACCGCCCTGGCACCGCAGTTCACCCTGGCCCACGGCGCGACGATCAGCCCCGCCTCCGGCACCCTGCGCGACTTCAGCGAGCCGGTGACGTACGAGGTCACGGGCTCGGACGGGAAGAAGCGCACCTGGACCGTCTCGGCCGTGGTCATGAAGAGCCCGGTCCTCCCCGGTCTCAACGCCGACCCGAACGTCGTCCGCTTCGGCGACACCTTCTACATCTACCCGACCACCGACGGCTTCGAGGGCTGGAGCGGTACGCAGTTCAAGGCGTACTCCTCCAAGGACCTGGTCAACTGGACCGACCACGGCGTCATCCTGGACCTCGGTCCGGACGTCTCCTGGGCGGACAGCAGGGCCTGGGCTCCGGCGATGGAGGAGAAGAACGGCAAGTACTACTTCTACTTCTGCGCCGACGCGAACATCGGTGTCGCGGTCTCCGACTCGCCCACCGGCCCGTTCAAGGACGCCCTCGGCAAGCCGCTGCTGAAGGCGGGTGACCACCGGGGCCAGATGATCGACCCGGCGGTCTTCACCGACGACGACGGCACGTCGTACCTCTACTGGGGCAACGGCCGCGCCTACGTGGTCCCGCTCAACGACGACATGGTCTCCTTCGACGCCTCGAAGGTCGCCGACATCACGCCGAGCGGCTACAACGAGGGCACCTTCGTCATCAAGCGCAAGGGCACCTACTACTTCATGTGGTCGGAGAACGACACACGTGACGAGAACTACCGGGTCGCCTACGCCACCGGCTCCTCGCCCACCGGTCCCTGGACCAAGCAGGGCGTGATCCTGGAGAAGGACCTCTCGCTCGGCATCAAGGGCCCCGGCCACCACTCGGTGGTCCACGTCCCGAACACCGACGACTGGTACATCGTCTACCACCGCTTCGCCATCCCCGGCGGTGACGGCACCCACCGTGAAACCACCATCGACAAGCTGGAGTTCGACGCCGACGGCATGCTGAAGAAGGTCGTCCCGACCCTGGAGAGCATCGACCCGGTCACCATCGCCCGGGCCGGCGAGGACGCCTCCGGCAAGGAAGGCGCCAAGATCCAGCTGGACGGCACCGTCTCCGGAGCGGGCACCGCCCAGTGGACGATCGGCAACGACGTGCCCTGCGTCTTCGCCGACGCCAAGTCCGCGAAGACGACGATCACCTGCGCGGACAACGGCACGTACGAGGTCACCCTGACCGGCGGCCGCAGCAGCGACACGGCGACCGTGACCGTCACCAACGCGGCCCCGAAGATCACCTCCGCGACCGGTCCCAAGTCCCCGGTGGCGGTGGGTAAGGGCACCTCGGTCACGGCGAAGTTCACCGACCCGGGCACCCGCGACACCCACACCTGCAAGGTCGACTGGAAGGACGGCACCAAGCCCACCACCGGCAAGATCTCCGCCGGCGTCTGCAAGGCCGAGCACACCTACCGCAAGGCGGGTATCTTCCGCCCGGTGATCACCGTCACCGACGACGACGGCGCCTCGGCGAGCAGCACCCTCCCCGAGCTGATCGTCTACGACCGGGCCGCCGGTTCCGCGACCGGAAAGGGCAGCTTCACCTCACCGGCCGGGTCCTTCCCGGCAGGCCCGAAGCTGACCGGCACGACAGGCTTCTCCTTCACCGCCAAGTACGGCAAGTACGACACCAAGCCGTCCGGCAAGGCCGCGCTCGACTTCGCCAAGGCCAAGCTGAAGTTCCGCTCCACCGGCTCCGACTGGCTGGTCGTCACCGGCTCGAAGGCGGTCTACCAGGGCTCCGGCACGGTCAACGGCAAGACCGGCTACGCCTTCCGCATCACGGCCACCGACGGCCCGGACACCTTCAAGATCAAGATCTGGAAGAAGTCCTCGGGTTCGGTTGTCTACGAGAACACCACGGCGGCGAAGACGAAGGGCATCACCATCGGCCGCAAGTAGCCCTCCCCGCGACACCTGACCCGAGCCGCGTCCGGATCCGTCCGGGCGCGGCTCGGTTTGTGTGGGGGCGGGTGGTCAACTGCGGGTCCGGTGGGGGCTGGTCGCGCAGTTCCCCGCGCCCCTGAAAAGCAGG
>NZ_JBSFVC010000048.1:0-47089 GCF_053592095.1 Streptomyces sp. NPDC002787
CAGCCCGCCACCCTGCGCATACCTCATAACAAACGGCGTACCGCGAGGATCAAGCCCTGTCAGCAGCTACGACAACCCGAGTTCAAGCTCGGTAGGCCGCGGCCGCGACGGCAGCCGTCGGTCTCGGCGCGGGTGAAGGAGTAGACGAGACAGACCAGGCCCAGGGTGGACAGGACGGCACCGGGGATGTCCAGCGGCGAGCGGTCGCGCCCGCCCTCCGGCTCACGGATGACGAAGTAGGCGCCGGCCGCCGCGACGATCGCGAACGGGATGTTGACGAAGAACGTCCATCGCCAGTCGAGGTACTCGGTGAGCACGCCGCCGAGGATGAAGCCGACGGCGGCGCCGCCACCGGAGATCGCCGTGTAGATGCCGAACGCCTTGGCGCGCTCCTTGGCGTGCGTGAACGTCACGGTGAGCAGGGAGAGCGCGGCGGGCGCGAGCAGCGCGCCGAAGACACCCTGGAGGGCGCGGGCGCCGAACATCATGGCCTCGTTGGTGGCTGCGCCGCCCAGCGCGGAGGCGACGGCGAAGCCGCCCAGGCCGGTGACGAAGGCGCGCTTGCGGCCCCACAGGTCGGCGATCCGGCCGCCAAACAGGAGCAGGCCGCCGAAGGCGAGGGCGTAGGCGGTGACGACCCACTGGCGGTTGCCGTCGGAGATGCCCAGGTCCTGCTGGGCGGAGGGCAGGGCGATGTTCACGATGGTGGAGTCGAGGACGACCATCAGCTGGGCGAGCGCGATGAAGACGAGCGCTTTCCAGCGGTTGGCGTCCGGCGCGCAGAGAGCCTTGGAGGTTGTTTGAGACATGGGGTACCCACTTCGGGACTTCATGACGGAAAAAAGGTGGGAACGAAAGGGAACGGCTCGTCGGCGCTGACGGCCGGGAGCTCGGTGTGAGGTCTGCGCGAGCTACCGCTGGATATCGAGGACGGGTGGGATCAGACAGCGGTGGGAATCTGCCGCCCGGCTGGGTGAATCGGCATCATGGGACGCGGCGTCAGGTGGCGGCCGCGCGGGCCAGCTCGGCCAGCTTCAGCACGGTGTTCCAGTTGCGCGCCGTGTTGGGCACGCCGATACCCTTGTCGAACTTCGCCGCCAGGTTCCGGCCGTCGAAGCCCCCGGGCGTGTGGATATAGGCGACCCTGTCGATGACGGCGAACTCCTCGCCGGGCGCCGCGAAGGCGCGCAGCGAGGCGACCTGCTCCGGCTCCGGTTGTCCGGCCAGGACCGCCGCGTGGAGAAACTTCGGCACGGCGACGGCATCCGGAAACGGATTGGCCTCGATCAGCGCCTCCCATTCGGCGAGCGAGACGGCGTGGATGTCCTTCTCGAAGCCGAATTCGCGCGCGCAGATCTGCGCGATGCGCTCCACCACTGCCTGCCGCGAGAGGTCACTCTCCACGATCGCGTTGCCGCTGTTGATGCAGGTGGCGACCTTGGCGAAGCCTGCCTCGGCAAGCTTCTGGCGCAGCGGCGCAACGGGAAGCCGCGTCGCGCCGCCGACGCCGCGGAACAGGATGATCCAGACCGTCCGTGCGTTCATGTCTGAAACGCTATCCGCAATTAAGGTCAGGTCCTGTCCTCGTTTGCTGGCAGAGTGAATTCCATGCTTGACACGTCGGCGCGCCTGCTGCGGTTGCTGTCCATCCTTCAAAGCCGCCCCGAATGGACCGGTCCGGAACTCGCCGAGCGGCTGGAGGTGACGGTGCGGATCCTGCGCCGGGACATCGCCCGACTCCGCGAACTCGGCTATCCGGTCCAGGCCACCGTGGGCGTCGCCGGCGGCTACCGGCTCGGTGCGGGCTCGACGCTGCCGCCACTGCTGCTCGACGACGACGAGGCGGTCGCGATCGTACTGAGCTTGCGCACCGCCACCAGCCACACCGTGACCGGCATCGCGGAGACCTCGCTGCGCGCCCTGACCAAGCTGGAGAGGCTGCTGCCCGTCCGGCTGCGCCGGCGCACCGCCGCCCTGCGGGAAGCCACCGTCGCCCTGACCAGCCAGGCACCCACCGCGGACCCGGAAGTGCTGACGGTGCTCGCCGAGGCGTGCCAGGCCGCACACCTACTCACGTTCGGCTACCGCGCCCACAACGGTGAGGCCAGCTCCCGCCGGGTGGAGCCGCACCGGTTGGTGCACACCGGCCGCCGCTGGTATCTCGTCGCCCGCGACCAGGACCGCGACGACTGGCGCACCTTCCGCGTGGACCGCATCGACGATGCCCACTCGACCGGGACTCGGTTCGTCCCCCACGATCCGCCCGACGCAGCGGCCTACGTCGCCGACTCGGTGACCGCCGCGCCCTACCGCCACCGCGCCCGCATCCTGGTACGGGCACCGGCCGCCACCGTCGCCGAGTGGGTCTCACCGGGTACCGGGATCATCGAAGCGACAGACCCCGACAGCTGCCTACTGACCATCGGCGGCGACTCCCTCCCGCTGCTCGCGATGAACCTGGCGCTGTTCGGCCACGACTTCGTCGTGCACGAGCCTACGGAGCTGGTCGAGGAGCTGGGGCGGCTGGCAGACCGGCTCGGCCGGGCCCACCAAGCCTCCGCGCAGTAGCCGCGCGCCGCCGAAGCCGACGAGGCGGTCTGGAGTGCCGAAGAGACTCATGTCGCCTCCGGTCGCGGCCAGAACTCGGCACCGAGGATCACGCCCAGGCCGGGCATGCTGGTGATCACTTCGACAGAGCGCCCCGGATCCCGGCCGGCCGGCCGAGGACAAGGCTGAACCATGACGATCGATGTGTCCGCGGAGCGCGTGATCCCGCTCCCGCCCGAGCGGGTGGCCGAGTACGCCATGGACTGGCGCCATGACGTCGAGTGGACCCAAGGCATCCGCGTCGCGGAGCTGACGCGGGAGGCGGGCGAGGGCGGCTTCGGCGTGGGTGCCGAGATCACCCGGACGGCGTACTTCCTCGGCCGGCGCATCGACTACGTCCTGCGCGTGGCCGCGTACGAGCCGCCCCGCCTGCTGGACATGATCTCGGTGGCCGGTCCGATGCCCATGCACGTCACGTACACCTTCGAGCCGGACCCGCGTGGCACCCTGGCACGCATCCGCGTTCAAGGCGGCGGGGGTGGCTTCTACCGGCTGGCCGCTCCTGTCCTGGCCCGCCAGGTCCGCTCCTCCATCGGCAAGGACCTGCGCGACCTCGAGCACGGGCTCAGCAGACAGTAGGAGGGGCCGCCGTGGCGTACGACCAGGGACTGGCAGAACGGATCAGGCAACGACTGGGCGCTGACCAAGAAGTCACCGAGAGGCGGATGTTCGGCGGGATCGCCTTCCTGCACCGCGGCAACATGGCCGTGGGCGTGAGCGGCGACGATCTCATGGTGCGGGTCGGCCCCGACAACACCGACGCGGCCCTGGCCCGGCCCGGCACACGCGTCTTCGACATGACCGGCCGCCCGATGCGCGGCTGGATCCTCGTCGACGGGACGGCTCTCACGGAGGATGACGTCCTCGACAAGTGGATCGACAAGGGACGCACGTTCGCATCGAGCCTGCCGCCCAAATAACACGGGCACGCGCCCGTCTGACAGGGCGGTCGGATTTCGACTTCTCGACATCACGGCGGGCAGGGGGAGTGGGCTGCGCCACCTCAGGCTGCGATCGGCAACCGCTCGCGCCGGGCCCGCACCATCCGGCGTGTCCGGTCGGAGCGCAGGCAGGCGCCGAGGAGAACGGCCAGAGCGGCGGCGCCGTAGGCCCAAGCCTGAAGGGGAAAGCCGGGCAGCAGGCGTCCCGCGAGATATAGGACTGTGCCGGCGAGGGTGACGGTCAGCCATTCCCAGCGGCCGTCCAGGGCGACGAGAGCGACGACGAGCAGCGAGTACCAGGGGTAGCTGGGCGAGACCAGCAGCAGAGTCGTGCCGGTCAGCAGCAGGGCGCCGCGCCAGGGGCGCGTGGGGTCGCCGCGAAGCCACACGTACAGGGCGATCAGTGCGAGGAGCGCAACCACCACCATTCCGGCGGCGGCATCCGGCAACAGCAACCGCAGCAGGGCGAAGCGTCGTACGTGGCCTGGTTCGTAGCCCTCCTCGTGGAGGTATCCGGGCAGGTAGCCGAGGACGCCGGCGCCGGAGGCGGCTACGTAGGGCAGGTAGGCGAGCGCGATCGCGGCGAGGACGGCCGAGAGCAGGCGCGCGATGCCTTTCGGACTGCGCCGGCCGGAGAGGGCGCCGGGCAGAGCCAGGATGGGCAGGAGTTTCACTGCGACGGCTGCGCCCAGCAGCGCACCGCGGCGGGCGCCGGCGGTGGCCGTACCGAGGGCGAGGACGGTGAGCAGAACGCCGAGGGTGTCGATGTGGGCGTTGTTGACCGCTTCTAAGGGGACGGCCGGACACCAGGCCCACAAGGCAGCGCGGGCCGGGGCTCGCCGGGGATCGCCGCGACGGCGCAGCACGGTCAGAAGGGCGACGGTGGTGCCGAACGCCAGAACCGCGCCACCGACTTGGAGCGGCTTGTGGCGGCTGTCCGGTGGGGAGACGGTGTGCACGGCGAAGTACCAGCCCTCGGCGACGGGCGGGTAGATGGTCGGGACGGTGGGGCGGTTGATGCGGACGCACAGGCCGCTGGCCGTGTGGGTCACCCCCCAGTCCTCGCAGGCGCCTTCGCGGGGGAAGAGCCAGTCGTCGCGCAGGTTGGCGAGTTCAGGGGCTGCGGGCGGGTGGGCGTAAGGGGAGATGCCGGCGGCCTGGACACGGCCGTCCCAGGCGTAGCGGAACATGTCGGTGCTGGTGCGAGGTGGGGTGGCGAGCGCGGCCAGCGCGATGGCGGCCGACCCGGCCAGTACAAGACCGGTCGCGGCGCGGGTCGGAGCCTTGCGGACCGTCCAGGCAGCCGCGGCGAACAGGGTCCAGGCGACGGCGTAACCGGCCAGCAGCCGGCCGGGGTCGCTCACGTTGTCCCCCGCACGGAGCGTGTGGACGACTGTTGCCGTGAGTGCGGCGAGCAGGGCCGCGGTGACGGCGACGCGGATGCGTGGACGACGGCTGCCGCGGCTCGGCGGTCCTGGAGATCGCCTTTGCGGGGATTCGGTCGGCCGGGGGCGCGGCGGGCGCGGGGTGGCAGTTTCGGTCATGGGCGTGGGTGCCTTCCGGTGGCCGTGGGTGGCGCGGCGCCGTGCCTGGGCTTCGGGCGGTGGAGTTCGAGGAAGGGGCGGCCACAGGCCGTCCACCGGCCGGTCGTGATCCAGCCGGTGGCGTCTGCGGCGTACAGCAGCGCGCTGGTGCCGATACGGGCCCAGGGGAACGGCCGGCCGTGCCGCCCCAGGCCGTCCTCGACGCGGACGGTGAGGCGTTCGTCCACGTCGTGCGGTGCGGCCTCGGCCAGCAGGCGTCCGCCGGGGGCGACCAGTTCTCGCAGCCGGGTGAGCAGGGCGAGCGGGTCGCCGCCGATGCCGACGTTGCCGTCGATCAGCAAGGCGGTGCCCCAGCGGCCTTCGTCCGGCAGGCGGTCGAAGACGGACCGTCGTACGGCGGTTCCCCCGTGGCGCCGGGTGCGGGCGACGGCGGCCGGGCTGACGTCCGCACCCAGTGCCGGTACACCGCGGGCGGCCAGGGCGGCCACCAGGCGTCCCGGCCCGCAGCCGACGTCCAGGACGGGACCGGTGCAGCGGCTCAGCACGCTGGTGTCGGCGGCGTCGGGAGGTGCGCACCAACGCTCGACGTCCAGTGGGAGCAGTTCCTCGCTGAGGCCGTCCGGGTTGTCAGGGGGTGGCAGGCGGCGCAGGAACAGGGGGCCGCGGCCGGCGCGAAGGGCGTGGGCATAGGGGTCCTCGGTCCACGGCTCGCCAGGCGCTCCGGGTGCGAACGGGTCTGCGTGGTGTGTCGGCGTGGGGATCCGGGCCGTGGGCGCCGTCAGGGTCTGCGGCTGGGGTCCCGTTGTGGCCGGCTCGTCCCACTCGGTTACGGCGGTGTCCAGGCCGGATGCCGTCCCGCTCATCGGGCGGCCTCCGCGAGCGAGGCCAGGGCGGTGGCGAAGCGGGAGCCGGGCGGACAGCAGGCGGCGACCAGGGCGGCGTCGGCGGCGGTGTCCACGTCGCGCAGCACCGGCAGGTCGGCCACCATCAGTCCCGCCTCGGCCAGGCGCGACCGTTGGATCGCACCGGTGCGGTCCGTGGACATCGGCACCCCGCGGACGACCGACCCCGCCCGCGCGGGATCGGCGAAGCCCAGCGCCCAGAAGCCTCCGTCGGCGGCCGGGCCGAACCAGGCGTCGTGGCCGTCCCGGCCGACGCGGGACAACAGCTCGGGAGTGAGCTGCGGGGTGTCCATGCCGACCAGGAGGGCCGGTCCGCCCTCGCAGTGGGCGAAGGCGGCCGCGATCCGCTCGTCCAGACCGCCCTGCGCCTGCCGTACGACGTCGAAGCCGGGCGGAAGCCAGGGGCCGGGAGTCCCGTCGAGGACGAGGAGGCGGCGCCCGGCGGGGGTCCGCAGCAGGGTGTGAAGGGTGTCGGTGAGGGCGGCCTCGGCCAGCATGGCGGCTTCCTCGGGCGCGTAGGGCGGGGTGAGCCGGGTCTTGACCCGGCCCGGCACCGGCTCCTTCGCGATGACCAGCAGGGTGGCCGCTTCCCGTCCCGTGCGCCCGGCGTTCATCGTCCGCCTCCCGGGACGGTGGTGGCCGTGACCGCCGGTGCGGTGACGGACCGCTCACCGAGGACGGCGCGCATGTCGTGTACCGCCTGCCAGGTGCCGCGCCAGGTGCCCGTCACTTTCGAGCGGCCGGTGCGCGGGTGGTACGGCATGTCCGTCTCCGTCACCCGCCAGCCGGCGTCGGCGGCACGGACCACCATCTGCAGCGGGTAGCCGGAGCGCCGGTCGGTCAGGTCCAGGGCGAGCAGCGCTTCGCGGCGGGCGGCGCGCATCGGGCCGAGGTCGTGCAGGCGCAGTCCGGTGCGGCGGCGGATCAGGCGGGCCAGTTCCAGGTTGGCCAGGCGTGCGTGCACCGGCCAGGCGCCCCGCGTGGTGGGCCGCCGCCGGCCTAGGACCAGGTCGGCGCGGTCGTCGAGGACGGGGCCGGCGACCTGGGGCAGCAGCGCGGGGTCGAGGGAGGCGTCGCAGTCGCAGAAGCAGACGACGTCGGCGGTGGCGGCGGTCAGGCCCGCGTGGCAGGCGGCACCGAAGCCGCGGCGCGGCTCGTGGACGACGTACGCGCCGAGCTCGCGGGCGAGGTCGGCGGAGCCGTCGGTCGAGCCGTTGTCGACGACGATCGCGCGCCAGCCGGCAGGGATCCGGTCCAGGACCCACGGCAGGGCCTCGGCCTCGTCCAGGCAGGGCAGCACCACGTCGACCCGGGCAGGGGTGGAGGGGGATGTCTCGATCACCCCACTCACCCTACGAACACGAAAGGGGCATAAGGGATTTGGCGATCTTACGGATCGCTGACGTCCACAGCCGCTCCCGTCGGCGGCCGGACACCGGTGCGAGACTCGGCGATGTGAAACGCGTACTCGTTGTGGACGACGACCCCACCGTCTCCGAGGTCGTCGCCGGCTACCTGGACCGGGCGGGATTCGCCGTCGAGGTGGCCGCCGACGGCCCCACCGCCGTGACCAAAGCCACCGCGCAACCGCCGGACCTGGTGGTGCTGGACCTGATGCTGCCCGGCATGGACGGGCTGGAGGTCTGCCGGCGCATCCGCGAGGACGGCCCGCTGCCGGTGATCATGCTGACCGCGCGGGGCGACGAGGAGGATCGCGTCCTCGGTCTGGAGGTCGGGGCGGACGACTACGTCACCAAGCCGTTCAGCCCTCGCGAACTGGTTTTGCGGGTGGAGTCGGTACTGCGCCGCGCCGGGGCGGTGGCGGCCGCGCGGACCGCACCCGCCGGGGCATGGCTGCGGGCGGGGCCGCTCGCCCTGGAGCCCACCGCCCGGCGCGCCACCCGCCACGGCTATGAACTCGCTCTGACCATCCGGGAGTTCGACCTGCTGGAGTTCTTCCTGCGCAATCCCGGGCGGGCCACGAGCCGGGAGGAACTGATGCACAAGGTGTGGGGCTGGGAGTTCGGAGACCTGTCGACGGTGACCGTCCACGTGCGGCGGCTGCGCGGAAAGATCGAGGACGATCCGGCGCACCCCCGGCTGATCACCACGGTGTGGGGAGTGGGCTACCGCTTCGACGTCCCCGATACGAACGGAGCCGACGATGCTGAGTGACACCCTCCTGATCGCGTTGTACGCGGCGATCGGCGCAGCCGCCGCCGGACTGCTCGGTGCCGCGGCCCTGCGGCTGCTGCGCCACCGCTCGGTCACGCTGTCGCTGGCCGTGGTGGCCGCCGTCACGGTCGCGGCGATGCTCGCCGGAACGATGCTGGTGGCCCGAGCGATGTTCCTGTCCGACCACGACCTCTGGGTCGTGACGATGGTGTGCTCCATGGCGGCCGTCGTCTCGCTGGCCGTCGCCCTCGTCCTTGGCCGCAGCGTCGTCAAGGGCAGCCGGGCCCTGACCATGGCCACCCGCGCCCTCGGCGACGACGGCAGCTTCACTCCGCCCACCGCTGCACCCACGGCCGAACTTGCCGCTCTCAGCCGCGAGTTGGCCGCCACGAGTGCGAAGCTGGCCGCGTCCCGGGAGCGGGAGCGGGCCCTGGAAGCCTCCCGCCGCGAACTGGTCGCCTGGATCTCCCATGACCTGCGGACCCCTCTCGCGGGACTGCAGGCGATGACCGAGGCGCTGGAGGACGGCATGGTCGCCGACCCGCGCGTCTACCACGCGCGCATCCGCACGGAGGTCGAGCGGATGAGCGACATGGTCGGCGACCTGTTCGAACTCTCCCGTATCCAGGCCGGTGTCCTCGCCCTGAACACCGCCCGCATCTCGGTGTACGACCTGGTCGGTGACGCCATCGCGGGTGCCGACGCCCTCGCCAGGGAGCACGGCGTCTGGCTGGTGGGCGACGGGGTCGAGCCGGTGCCGATCGAGGTAGACGGCCGCGAGATGTCCCGCGTCCTGGCCAACCTGTTGGTCAACGCCATCCGCCGGACCCCCGCCGACGGCACGGTCGCCGTCTCCGCCCGCCGGGAGGCCGACAGCGTCGTCGTGTCCGTGACCGACGGCTGTGGCGGCATCCTGCCCGAGGACCTGCCCCGAGTGTTCGACACCGGCTGGCGCGGCACCGACGCCCGCACCCCGCCCGCCGGGGCGGGACTGGGCCTGGCGATCGTCCGCGGGATCGTAGAGGCCCACAAGGGGCGCGCGGCGGTGTGCAACGTACCGGGCGGTTGCCGCTTCGAGGTCCACCTTCCCGCGGCCGTTTGAGCGGCCCGCACGGTGAAGGGCCGGCCCAACGGATCAGCAGGCGGCGTCCGGGGCGGTGGCCGCACGGGAAACGTCAGCCCGCCCGCAGCGGTGCCGTCGCGAACTCCGCCATCCCTTCCCCGAAGGAAACCTGCGCCTTCCACCCCAGCTCGTCGCGCAGCCGCTGCGAGGAGGCGGTGATGTGGCGGACGTCGCCGAGCCGGTACTCCCCCGTGACGACCGGCTTCGGACCACCGTACGCCGCGGCCAGGGCGGCGGCCATCTCCCCCACGGTGTGCGGCTGCCCGCTGCCCACGTTGTACGCCCGCAACGTGCCCTCGGGCAGGTCGTCCAGCCCGTCCAGAGCGGTGGCGTTGGCCGCGGCGACGTCCCGGACGTGGACGAAGTCCCTCAGCTGACCGCCGTCCTCGAAGACACGCGGTGCCTCGCCACGCTCCAGCGCGGACCGGAACAGGGAAGCGACGCCGGCGTACGGGGTGTCGCGCGGCATACCGGGCCCGTACACGTTGTGGTAGCGCAGCGCCGTCACCCGGCGGCCCGTCGCCCGCGCCCACGCGGCCGAGAGATGCTCCTGAGCGAGCTTGGTGGCCGCATACACGTTGCGCGGGTCCGTCGGCGCCTCCTCGGCAACCAGCCCCGGGGCGAGCGGGTCACCGCACTGTGGGCACGGTGGTTCGAAGCGGCCCTCCTCCAGGTCGGCCACCCGGCGCGGCCCCGGCCGTACGACACCGTGCCGGGAGCACTCGTACCGTCCCTCTCCGTACACCACCATCGAACTCGCCAGCACCAGCCGACCCACCCCGGCCTGCGCCATCCCCGCCAGGAGCACCGCCGTGCCCAGGTCGTTGCAGCCCACGTAGTCGGGAGCGTCGGCGACGTCCTTGCCCAGCCCGACCATCGCGGCCTGGTGACAGACGGCGTCCACGCCCCGCAGAGCGGCGGCGACCGCTTCCCGGTCGCGGACGTCTGCGTGCCACCAGTCGACCCCGTCCGGGATCGGCGGTGCCGTGCGGTGCGCGGCGGACAGCAGCGCGTCGAGCACCCGCACCTCGTGCCCGGAGCCGGCAAGGGCAGTGACGATGTGCGAGCCGATGAAGCCCGCACCTCCAGTGACCAGGATCAACATGCGGCCGACGCTACGGCCGTGCACGCGCCCATGCCCCCCGCGGCCGGGATCCGTCAGGAGTTCGTAAGGCTTCCCGCCGTGGCCCGCACCCGCGCCCGCGGACGTTACCGGTCCGGGACGCCACCGCCGGCAAACCGGACCCACCGCGCAGCCGAGGGTGGTCAACTCCCGCGGTCAGGCGATGTGGCTGACGGCGAACGACCAGCACGCCCCCGGGCCTCACTCATGTCACCGGACAGCACTCGCACACGGTGGCACCGCAGCAGCACCAGGCACAAGCACCCGGCCCCACTCGAGCACGGTCAGCCTTCGAGGCGTCGGAGCTACGAAGGCGGCCGCCGCCGGATACGGCGGGCCCCCCGCACGGCCAGCAGGAAGGCCGTCACCGTCGCCACGGCCACCAGCGCCAGCAGCCAGTTGCGCGGGTAATCCAGCGGCAGCACCGAGGAGTTAGCCGGCTTCCCCGGGCGCAGCAGCACCGGCAGCGCCACCGCCGTCAGGGCGCTCGCGACCAGCAGCGCCCCGCGCACCGGCCCGCGCACACCACCACGTACCAGCACCAGCCCGACGAGCAGCACCAGCGGCGCGATCACCACGTCGTGCAGCACCACGGCCCCACCCAGCCAGACCAGCACCCCCGCCAGGTCGCGCACGTCCAGCAACAAGGAGCCGCCGACGCCCATCAGCGCCACACCGGCCGCGCCGGTCAGCACCCGCACCACGCTCACCCTCATGACAGCACCTCCAGCCGGCCGACCCACTTCGTCTGCAGCACCCCGGGCCGGTTCGGGGCGATCAGGCGCACCGGATAGCCGTGGTCGGGGGAAAGCTCCTGACCGTTCAGGCGCAGCGCGAGCAGGGTCAGCGGGTCACGGGCGTGTTCGTGGCCCATCTCCGAGACCCGGTAGCCGCCCCGGGACTGCAACGACACCACCCGCACCCGCGCATGCGGCGGGGCACCCGCCCGCTCCAGCAGGTCCACGACCCGCACGCCCCTCCAGTGCGCCGACTTGCTCCACCCCTCCACACAGGCGATCGGCAACTCCACCTCGTACTGCGGCAAGGCACGTAGCTCATCCAGCGTCAGCGTGTACGACCGCGATCCGGCGACCGTCAGGCGGTAACGCTCGGCTGGAATCAGTCCGACACCGGCCGCGGCGGCGGTCCGGTTGACCGGCAGGCCCTGCGGACCGTGGTCCGGATGGCGGGGCGCGAGCAGAGCGAGATCCTTCAGCGGGGTGAAGGACTGGCCCGCCGTGGTCACGGTGACCGCCCCCACCGCCGCGGCCACCGCGGTCAGCAGCGAACGCCGGTCGGCCCCGTCCTCCTCCGGCAGGGCCATCGTCCCCCGCGACCGCCGACTCCAGTGCGCCCGGATCTCGGGCGCCTTGACCGCGACATGCAGCACCAGCGCCCCGGCCAGCAGCCAGGCCACGGCGTAGTGCACCGGCACGAAGGAGAACGGCCACGGATACCACTGGGCGGTGTTCAGCAGGCCGGTGACCACCTCGAAGACGGCCGCCGCGACCAGGACGGCCACCGACAGCCGCTCCAGCGCGTGCCGCACCGAACGCACCGGCGGCCAGGCGAACAGCCGCGGATACACCGTCCACAACTTGGCCAGCAGCAGCGGAACCGCCGCGATGCCGGACGCGACATGCAGCCCCTGCGTGAACCGGTAGCCCCACACCGGACGGCTCGGCAGGTCATCGGCCAGCCACCCCGGCGGATGCTGCATCACATGACTGATCAGACCGGTGACAAAGCACACCGCGAAAGCGGAGCCGAGCCACCGCCCGATCGAGGTCGCCGTCCGGGCGTCGTGCAGCCTGCCTCGGAAGACCGGCGGAAAGAAGCGCTGTTCCATGCCCCTCATCCCACCCGCCGCCAGGCCCCTTCGGAACGCCCGA
The DNA here is from genome assembly GCF_053592095.1 of Streptomyces sp. NPDC002787. Lineage (NCBI taxonomy): Bacteria > Bacillati > Actinomycetota > Actinomycetes > Kitasatosporales > Streptomycetaceae > Streptomyces > Streptomyces sp. NPDC002787. The sequence goes on from NZ_JBSFVC010000048.1 coordinate 12,308, forward strand.
GCCCCTTACAGAACACGGACGTATCCCTGACACAAAGCCCGGCAGGCGATCGGAGAACGGGCCCGGGGACAGACGCGGGCACCGGCCGCGACAGCCTGCCCATCGGCCCAAGCTCGCCGCCGAGTTCATAGCAACCACCGGCGGTGAACTGAGCGCCTTCGGCAGCGCCGAACGCCTCGCTGCCTCCCGCGATCCGCCTCACTTCGAGGTTGTCGAAGGCCGGACCCCGCTCCTGCCGGCGCCCCAGCCAAGGAGGGCGAAGCCCGAGGCGAAACCCAGCATGGTGTACACGCCGAGCGGCCAGAAGATGTGGCTGTCGACGAAGGACCAGCCGGAGGCGAGGAGGACGGCCGTGCCGGGGATGACCCGGATGCCGTGCCGGGGGAACAGTGCGACGGCCGTGGCCAGGACGGCGACGATGAGGGCGTAGGCACCGGTCTGCCCGAGCGCTTCCCCCGTGTCGTAGAGAGGGCTTTTCAATGGTGCCAGGCCGGCTTCCTCGTGGGCATGTTCGACCGCGGTGCCGGCGGCGATGCCGGCGACGGCGTCGAGCCCGGTGTAGAAGGCGGCGTAGGCGAAGGCAGCCACCCAGGCCACCACCGTGGCGCAGCCGGCTGTGTCGCGGCGGGGCCGTTGCCACAGAGGCACCAGGAGCCCGATCGTGAGCAGCGGGAAGACCGGCAGGAGAAGGATGTGCAACCGTTCCCAGTCGGCGGCCGTCGCCCGGGTGAGGCCGTGCGGATGGGCAAGGCCGGCCACGGCCAGCAGTAAGGGCGCGGCCGTGACGAGACAGGTGTTTCGGAAGGTCGCCATGCGGCGATCGTAGGTACGCGCAGATACCCGGTCCGGGCACGTTCCGCACTACGTAAGGGGTTCGTAAGGCTCCCGGTCGGTGGCCCGGTGGTCACCGAGACGGTGGCGCCCGTCCGAGCCCGGGAGCCGTCACGCGGAGCAACTGACGCAAGCGCGGGCCTGCCTGCGGTAGGTGATGGCCGCAGACAGGCCCGGGCGGTGGCTCAGCGCGTCACCGTCACTGGCATTCCTGGCCGGTGTTGATGCACTCGACCATGGTGTTCATCAGCTGCTCGTCGAAGACGTTGACGAAGTCTCCATGGTCGGTGATCGGCTTGTGCATCTGCTCCGGGAAGCCGTCCACCGCGTAGAAGGCGCTCGACCGGCCGTTGTCGTTCAGGCTGGGCGTGTCCACGTCGTACACCAGGCGTTGCACCAGCTGCGGAACGGCCTGGAATCCGTTCGGGCAGGCCCCGGTGTTCGGGTCGGCGAACGCGACGTGATCACGGTGGTTGGCGCTGTCGATGTTCTGGCCGTCCCAGCAGCTCTGGAACTTGGACGTCCGGACCAGACTGCTGCCCTCGGGACAGACCGGGTACTTGTCCGTCAGCTGCCGGTCCTCGAAGCCCGTGCAGCTCCATGCGGCGTTGGCATTGGCCGTTCCGTTGGTGAACGCCTTGGCGTCTCCGGTGATGATCCGCAGGAACTTCGGCATCGCCACGACCTTGCTGCCCGGATTGCCCACGTACTCCAGGGTCACCTGCGAGGCCGTGAGGATCTTGCCGACATTGCCCTCGGCACCGCCGCCCGGCTGGTCGGCGTCGAACTCCTTCGTGCCGTCCTGCAGGCGGAGAACCGGCCAGTAGTACGACGACTTGTCACCCTGGTTCTGGCAGGTGGTCTCGCCCGCCGCGAAGTCCTCGTTGTCGGCGAAGGCATCGTTGGCCTGATTGCCGACATAGTCGTGCGTGTGGTGCGCCCCGTTGTCCACACCAGGCGCGACGATGATGTTGTCGCTGTTGTACAGCTTGTTCGCGTTCACCCCGCAATCAGTGGTGAACTTACCGAGCGAGGCGTTCTGTTGCTGCTGGAGGCTTTTGACGTTGGGCTCGACGGTGGTGATGTCCACGAAGTCGGCGGCGACCGGACCGTTGCCTGCCTGTCCACCGCCTGCGGGTTCCCCTTGCCCGTTCCCCGGGTCCTGGTCCTGGCCGTTCTGGTTTTCGCCGTCCTCGCCGTTGCCGGCCTGGTTTCCGGTGGCGCGGACTGTGCAGGCTGCGAGTGACTCCAGGCCCTGCGGCCGGTCGGCCGTACGGCCGATGGCGATCGCGATGCGGTCGATGGTCGCGGTCCGCTTGTCCTTGAGCGGTCCCATGATCGCATTGTTGGCGAAGCTGCCGTCCTGCCGTATGGCCTGGGCCGAGTTCTGCAACCGCTGGTAAGCATCCGCGACTTGCTGGTCCAGCAGCGCGAGCTGCCTGCCGACCTCAGCCTTGGCCTGCTCAGGCACCTGCCGCAGCCGGGAACCGACATCGGGGCAGTCGATGGTGGCGGCCCCCGCCGCCATGGTTTGGTTCGTTTGGTCCTGGGCCGAACTCTTGGTGGTGTTGCCACTCCCGCTCTCACCGGCCGAGGCGTACACATTCGCCGCTACCAGTCCTCCCGCCCCCAAGGCAGTCGCCGCCACGGCGGCGATGGCCCGGCGGGTCGTCTTCGATCGCTTGCGCGTGTTACCTCGCATGGGACTCCTCTGAGATCTCTGGGTCGAGCGCCGCTTCGGTTCCGCTTCCGCTCACCGCAGCTGCGCCTTCGATGCCGATGCCGTTCGCGGGCCAGGCCCAAGTCGCACTCTCTGAACGACAGCCGGGCACCACGGGGGCGCCGCAGACGAAGCCACAAGCGCACACCCCGCGGCGGTCGTCGCGGGGCGCCTCCGGGCGAGCCCGACTGGGGAATGCCTCGGCAGGGCTCGTGGCCACCGGCCGCGTGTTGCGCGTGACCACTGATGGGCTCCTCGGAATCCTCAAGTGCCGCCGCCGTAGTGCGACTTCGTCACCAGAGTTACGGATGGGACAAGCACGATGAGAGGACTCTGGGTGCCTCGTCAGGCTCTCGTAAGGATTCGCGCGACCGGGGCGCCTCCACAAAGCGGAAAACACTGGCTGGATATGTCCCGCTGCGACCTCGTCGCCTGAATCGCGCAGGATCTCAGCACTCCGCTGGCGGGGCCGCGCCATACCCGAAGCACACTGGAGGACGGCGTCGTCACCGACCTCATCCGGATACCCGCCCGACTGCGGCAACCGCCCCGCCGAACAGCACACCCGGCTGGTGCCGACCGCTCGTCGCCGTGTTGGGCCGCACGTCGCCAAGCCGGGCCAACCAGCGAGCCGGGTCGCCTCTTCGGCGTCGTGGGCTGGCTCGCCCTGTCCCGCGCTGAGGATCTCCGGGTGATCACGTCTGCGGCCACCCTGGTGGACACGGTCCACTGCGGATCAATCGCCCGGCGCTGGAGTGGACCCTGTGCCGACGAGTCGTCGAACCGGTCACCGAGCCCATCGGCCACCACGCGGCCATGCCCCTCACCGACGCCGGCCTGCGGCCACGAGTTACGCCATCGACGCCATGCTCAGTGCCACCGCCTCGCCGCGCCCAGACCGTTCACTATCTTCATCTCGGATCCCGAGGACCTGACCGCACTGTACGGCGGACAGGCCACCGTTCCGGTCTACAGGCACTTGGCGTACCGGTTCAGCGGGATCTCGACGCTGTTTCCGGCACGCTGGACAACCGCCACGGGATCGGCGCCCGCGCGCAGCCAGGTGGGCAGCGCCGAGTGCCTCAGGTCGTACGGGTTTTCCTGTTCCCCTGCGGACGGGTCCTGGTCGTCCTCGGGGGCGGCTCCGGACGGGGCCGGGCCCGGGGCACTCGTACGGTGGCCGGTTGACGAGCGCGGATTGTTGGACATTGGACCTGGCCTACATCGTCGTTGGTCATGCCCCGTCCGTGCGGCCGGTTGTCGGTGATGGTGGCGTACACCGCGGAACTGGAAGCACCGCCAGTGGTACGAAGCGGAGAACGGGTAAGGCAACGGCGATGATGTCCACGTGACCGGCAGGCAGTCAGCAGCGGGCTGTGATGTCAACGGCTCAGGAGGGTAACGGCGGAATGGGCGAGGGCAGCGGTCTCTTGCGGCGTGCCGTCGATCGGGATGGCCGCGCCCGCTTCGTCGTCGCCCAGTGGTTCCAGGTCGGCGAATTGCGATTTGAGCAGGTCGGGCGGCATGAAGTGCCCCCGTCGCGCGGTGATCCTCGCGGCGATCAGCTCAGGTGAGCCGTCGAGGTGAAGGAAGCAGACGTGCGGCGCGGCGGAAGCCAGCCGGTCACGGTAGCGGCGCTTGAGCGCCGAGCATGTCATCACACCTCCGCTGTCCGCATGGCTGGCCAGCCATTGTGCGATCTCGTCCAGCCAGGGGCGGCGGTCTTCGTCATCGAGCGGGTGGCCGGCCCGCATCTTCGCCACGTTGGGTGCGGGGTGGAAGTCGTCCCCCTCGGCGTAAGGAACACCGAGGCTCTGCGCCAGGAGTTGGCCCACGGTGGTCTTTCCAGAGCCCGACACGCCCATGACGATGACCAATGGAGCGGTGTTGCGCGACATCCAGGGCCTTCCTTCCGGTCTTGTGTCTACAGCTCGATGACCACCTTGACGTCATCGGGTTGCGGCGTGAACGCCTGCGTTGCGTGCTTCAGCGGCACCCGCCGGGTGATCATGCGCTCAAGCCATGGCAGGTCGGCCTTCGCCAGCGCGTCGGCGGCCTGGCGGTAGTGACGCAGGTTGGCGTTGACCGAGCCCACCACCGCGTCGTTCTGCAGCACGATCTCCCTGTTGATGGCGCCCGCGTCGACGGTCATACTGCGGCCGGCGGGCGACACACCGGTCAGGCACACCACCCCGTAGGGCGCGGTTCCCGTCAGTGAGGCGAGGACCGGCTCGTTCGCGCCCGTGGCTTCGATGACGACATCCGGGCACACGGCGGAGACGACCTGCTCGACGTCCTTCGCGTGGTAAGTGGCGCCCAAGTCCCGTACCAGCGCCGGCTTGGGCCCTTCGGTAACGCGGTCGAGCACATGCACTTCCAGTCCGCGCTGTGTGCCCAGCAAGGCGGCCAGCAGACCGATGGGCCCCGCCCCCATCACCAGGGCGCGACGCGGCTCGAACCACGAACGGGCACCGACACGCTCGACCTGTTCCCATGCCTTGGCCACCACGGTGGTCGGCTCCATGAGCACACCGACGTGCTTCAGATGCGGCGCCAGCTTCACCGCGTAGTCGGCTTCCACGCACCACGCCTGCGCGCCGTAGCCGTCGATCTCTTTGATACCGCGCTCGGCATAGCGGCCGTTGCGGCACATGTCGAACTCTCCATGTGCGCAGGCCCCACACGGCTCGGGGTCCGGACGGCGCACCACCCCGGCGACCAGGTCACCGGCCGAGAACCCGCTGCCGGGCGGCGCCTGCCGCACCCTCCCGAGGGACTCATGCCCCAGTACCAGCCACTCACGGCCCGCAGGGACCCAGCCGTACTCGCCTCGGACGATCTCCTTGTCCGTTCCGCACACCCCCACCGCCAGGCCCCGCACCAGCAGCTCACCGACGGCCGGGACGGGGTCGGGCACGTCCCGTACCTCTACGGAATCCTTCTCGCCGGGCCTTACGGTCAATGCGCGCATCGCCAGTCTCGTCCCTCTCGTGAGGCGGGGGGCGTGTCAGGAGAACCATGCTTGGGTGGACAGTTCCGGCTGGATCCCACGCTGAACCCTGCCGAGCACGACGGCGCTGGATATGAGCCCGACGTGGCTTAGAGCCTGGGGGAAGTTGCCCAGGAACGCTCCTGTCCCGGGATCCATCTGTTCGGGGAGGAGGCCCAGAGGGCTGGTGTATGAGCAGAGCCGTTCGAAGAGGTCCGCGGCTTCGTCGATGCGGCCCTGTCCTGCCAGGTCGTCCACGAGCCAGAAGCTGCACAGGACGAAGGCGCCCTCGGGCTGATCCAGTCCGTCCGGTGACTGCTGGGGCAGGTAGCGGTAAAGGAGGCCCCCGCCGGCGTCGAGCCGACTTGCTATCGCGTCGGTGGTGGCGACCATGCGGGGGTGATCCGCGGGTACGACGCGTCGCAGCGGCAGGGCCAGCAGTGAGGCGTCCAGACCGCCGCCGGTGCCCAGGTGCTCGGTGAGTGCGCCGGTGTCCTCGTCCCAGGCTTCTCGCAGGATGTGGTCGGTCAGCCGCTGTGCTTCCTTGGCCCAGGTAACCGGGTCACCGGGCAGGTTCAGCCGGTGGGCGAGCCGGGCGGCCCGGTCCAGGGCGACTTGGCACATCGCGGCGGAATAGGTGAACGGGCGGCCTGGGGTGCGTACCTCCCAGATGCCTCGATCGGGGGTGTTCCAGGCTCGACGGGCTTGTTCCACCAGCAGCGTAAGGCGCTTCCACAGGCTGTCGTCGAGCCGACCGCCTGTTGCCGCCCACTGGAAGGCGCAGTCAAGTATCTCCCCGTACACGTCATGCTGGATCTGGTCGGCGGCGGCGTTTCCCCAGCGCACTGGAGCCGACTTGCGGTAGCCCTCCAATTCCTTGTCGGCGGTCTCCGGCTGAGGCGGGTGGCCGTCGACGTCGTAGAGAACCCGTGGCCGGTCGCTCCATTGGGCGGTGGCGAGTGCCCAGTGCAGGAAGCCGCCGGCTTCCATGGGCAGTCCTATACGCCGCAGGGCGAAGACGGCGTAGGCGGCGTCTCTTATCCAGGTGTAGCGGTAGTCCCAGTTCCTTGAGCCCCCGACGAGCTCGGGCAGGGACGAGGTGGGGGCCGCGACCATGGCGCCGTTCTCGATGTGGTCCAGCAATTTCAGCGTGATCGCTGAGCGTCGCACGAGGTCGGCCTGGGGGACGTCGCGTATCACCTGGGCCGACCAGCGCCGCCAGGCACGGGCGGTGTCCTCCAGCGCTCCGCTGACAGCCTCGTCCGAGGACCGAAGAGGTTCGTCCCAGCTCAGGGTCAGTGCCAGCGCCTCCCCCGCGTGCATGGGCACCGTGCAGTCGAGGGCGGGCAGGGGGCGCGATGATCCAAGGTGGACAGAGAGCCCCTGCCGGGGGCACATGAGGTGCCAGCAGTCGGTACGCCGCTCGGTGCGGGCATCACCGCGCGGTCGAAGGAGTACGCGCAGGTCGACGCTGCCTGCAACCACTCGCACGTGTCGCGCCAAGGCTCCGGCCCCGGCCGGTGTGTCTTCTTCCAGCAGGGAATCCGGCCGAAGCAGGAACGCGTCGGTGACCTCGACCGTCCCTGTCGGGGTAGCCATTTGCGTGACGAGCAGAGGGGTGTCGTCGACGTACCACTGGCGGCTGGCGCGCAGGTCCTGCGGGGCAACCAGGAATCGCCCGCCGCGGTCGGTGTCCAGCAGTCCACAGAAAAGGGGCGGGGAGTCGAAGCGGGGCACGCACATGAAACCGACAGCGCCGTCCCGCCCCACCAGGGCTGACCCACGGCCGTCTCCGAGCAACCCGTGATCCTCTATCGGAAGGTAGCCATCGCGTTCTTGCAAATGCCTCACCCCACTGTTGCCCTTACCCATGCAGCTTCGCCTTCCGGCCGAATGTGACGAGTGGCTTGCGGAGTGTTCAGTCGCCGTCTCGCCCGGGGACGACGGCCACGGGGCACTCGGCTGTGTGCAGTACCTCGGCGCTGACCGATCCGAGAAGCAGCCTCTTCAGCCCAGATCGGCCACGGGATCCCACCACCAGCAGGGCAGCGTTGCGGGCGGCCTCCGCAAGAATCGTCGCCGGCCTCACGCGTTCTATCCGCAGATCCACCCGCACCGACGGGTACTGCTCACGCCGCTCGGCCATCTCCTTGTCTAGGAAGTCCTGCGGCCCTTGCTCCAACACCTCGAGATCCCAGGGCACCATTCCCATCGGGCCGGTAGGCCCCATCGCCATAGGCTCGGCGCTGTGAACCACCTCCAAGTGCGCGCCCAGCAGGTCAGCTTCCCGGTACGCGAAATCCAGGGGCTTCAGCAAACCATCGGCCGGGTCCACTCCGACCACTACACGGTTGTCCGGCGGGCCACTGGTGTCTCCCGGGCGGATCACGATCACTGGGCAGTCCGCATGCGTGGCGACCTGCCAGCTGACCGAGCCGAGCGGCAGCCGCGGGAACCCGCCGCTGCCCCGGTGGCCGATCACGAGCACGTCGGCATCCGCGGAACGCTCGATCAGTACGGCTGCGGCGTGCCCCACGGGAAGCTCGCCCGCCACGGTCAGGCCGGGGAACTCGGAACGCGCGAGGTCTTCATATCGCTCCACGAGCCGTGCCTCGACCTGGACCGCCGCCTCCTTCTCCCGGCTGTCCGTCGCAGAGCCACCCGGTAGCGGGAAACGGATGGCATGGACAACGTGGAGTCGACCTGTCCGCAGGGCCGCCTGCCGTGCCGCGAAGCGTACGATCTCCTCCTGGTCCGGGCCGTCGTCGACACCGACGATGACGGGCCGGTCCTGTACCGGGACGGCATCAGACATGGCTGCACTCGCTTTCCTTTTCGCTCCCAGGAAGCACCGCAGCAGCGGGATTCAGCGAGTACCCGGGTCCGGGCGCGCTAAAGACGGCGGCGAATATCGCCGCCGGGCGAGTCGCAGAGTGCGGCATCCGCTGGCTGCCGGCCATCCCGCGTCGGACCGGCGAGGCAACCGTCCGTGACGGGCCCGGCCCTACCTGTTCGGCGACTGATCAAGGTCCTCGACCCGGACGATCAGAAGACATCAGACCGAAGCCGCCTGGAGGGGGTGAACACCCGCCCCAGCGGCGGACAAGAGCTGTCGGAGTCGGTCTCGGTCATGCGGCTCCCTCGCAGCTGAGAAAAACCCTCCCCCCATCCTGACGACCGCCCGCTTCCCACATTCCGCCCAGCGCGTCCGGACGGTGAGCGGCGCGTAAACCCCCGTTACTCCTTCGTGCATGGGGGCCGGTGTCCTGGACGGTGACGTGTACGGCGGTCGGTGGGCGTTGTTGACCAGCGTTTACGCGGTGATTGGGTGGGCACCCCGACCGCATGGACATGCGGGACGCCGGAGCGCCCGCCACGCGGGCTCGAGCGGCAAGCCGACTGGCTTCGGCGCCTCTCATCGCGCTGCTGCTCGCCGGCTGCGTCCTGTACGAAGATCGCGACGACCGGGACGGGGCGCAGACCTCTCCTGGAGCGGTGCGCGAGGTACCGCTCAGGGTCGTGGAGCAGGGCGGCCAGACGCTGGCGTTCGTCCCGGTGAGCATCGAAGGCGAGGGGCCCTTCATGTTCGCCCTGGACACAGGTGCCTCCGCCAGCGTCGTCGACGAGGACGTCGCCGACCAGGTCGGTCTGGAACGTACCGGCGAGCGTCGTTCGGTGAGCGGGATCCTGGGTACTGGGCAGGTCCCCGTTGCCCAGGTGAACCAGTGGAAGGTCGGCGACGTGAGCATCGACCCGGGTGAGGTAACGGTCATCGACCTCGGCCCTCCCCAGGGAGGAGGCGGTATTCAGGGCCTGCTGGGCTCGGACGTGCTCAGCGACTACGGCTCGATCACCGTCGACTACGACGACGGTGTCCTCAAAATTCCCGCTCGGTGACGACTGGGACGCGTGCCCGTATTGCCTCAGCACGACCGGCTGACGAGCCATCTCCCGCAGACACAGACCCGCCGACACAAGGGGTCTGCAGGCACAAGTCGACCGGCCCTCTTCAACCTGTTGACGATATGCAGTGGCCCTGTCGCGTTCCGGCCTGACCATCGCGGGGGAACTGCCTTTCGGCGATCCCGCCGGGCCTCTGGTGGAGCGCTCCGCGGAGGCGTCCGCCGTGGTGCTGAATCATCGGTGGCGGCTTCCCGTGCCTGCTCCTCGGCTCGGCTCGGCTCGGCTCAGCTCGGTAAGCCTTCAGGCGACCGCGCACGCCCGATGCCCTGTGATGCGCCCGCCGGGCCAGTCGAGCGCCCTGGCGAGCGCATCGCCGTCGGTCCGACCGGTCGGGACTCAGGCAGGACCGCGGCCGTCCATGTTGTCGTCGAGGTCGTCCCGGAGTGCGATGCGCGCGGTGACGCGTTTGCCGACCGGTTCCCGCTGCGCTTCGAAGCCCTGGGCAACGGCCAGCACAATCTCCAGACCGTGCTGGCCCACCCGGCCCGGGTCCGCGGCTCGCGCGAAGGGAAGCACCGGATCACTGTCCCAGACCACCACCTCCACGACGTCCCCCGTGACACGCAGATCCAGCAGCACTGGGCCGGGGGCGTACTTGCGGGCGTTGGTGACCAGCTCGCTGACAACGAGCTGCGTGATGTCCACCGCGCGCGCAGAGACGGTCAACCCGTGTTCGACCTGCACACGAGCGAGGAACTCCGCCGCGAGATGGCGGGCCTTGGCGATAGACGTCCCGTCCCCTTCCAGCGCGGCCGCTGTCCGCGGAAGCCGGCGATCCGGCGCCATATGGCCCTCTCTCTCGCGAACTGGCTCCACCCAGACCGCCCTCACTGTCCTGTATGCAGGCCCGCACCTGCCGCCGTCCTCATGCACCCGCCGCATTCCCCGGTTGACGAGACCATGCAGGTATACCGCCCAACGCATCCAGGTCAACAAGCGTGACACTCGCGTACCACCAGCAGACGAAGAACCTGCTGGTGTCGTACTCGCCAAAGAAGCTCGGCTTCTTCCAGGCGTAGAAAAAGGGCGCCTGCCCAGGGAAGATGCCGGTCAGGCGCCCTTGTCGGCGCACGCCTAAGCCGTGAGTCGAAAAACGGCCTTACTCCCGATAGCTCCCGCCCGTATCCCAGCTCTGACCAGGTGTTCCGGGGCATTTTCGGGCCAAGGTCCCGCTAAGGGTAAGGGGTCCTTTTCGGATGCTGGGCTCTTGCAGGCGAGGGACATGCAGTGGGCGAGTTGGAGGAAGGCGTCGTGCATGTCATGTCGGGCTTCCCAGCGGGTTCGTAGGCGGCGGGGCCATGAAACTCCGCGAGGTGATCGACGACGGCCGCCTCGAAACCGAAGGACCGGCCTCGGCCCTACGCCGCGACAAGGCCGGTTCAACTGCTGTCCGCCGCACCCTTATTGCCCACCTCGCGGCCCCTTCCCATACCGGAGGGACTTCGTGGCCGAAGCCGCCCTGGACGCCATGAACGGCATCACGCCGCTCACCAACGCTCTGCCCGGGGAGCCGATCCCTTAACATGGCCAGCGGCGAGGGACTCCGCTTCGACACCGGCGGCCGTCCCAGTGGATTCACCTGCCGGTGCCGATCGAGCGTGACGACGAAAACAATTGCGCACCGCTGGCGGATCTCAAGCTCCCCGAGCAGCCCAGGTGGTCGGCGGGCCCGGCGTCGGTCGGCACGGAACGCGGTCTGCAGAACCAGAAACCCGAGTCGATCGAACGCGTCCTGCGAGTCCGGCGCGACCTCGAACTGACCGCGCCAGCCGACTGAGGCAGGCGTCGAAACGAGACCGATGCCGGTGGATCCGACCATCCGGCCCGGGTGTACGGCTTGGGCTTGGTGATCCCGAAGCGTGCCTACCGGATCTCGTGGCCTGCGGCACGAGCCGCGCACAGACCGGCTGTGGCCCCGGAGAGCGCTTGCCGGGCCATACCGGCAGGGTTTGAACCCCAGTCGCATCGTGTGCGGCCCGCGCGGGGGATCCGACCACACCGCTGCCGCGAATTCGGCGTGTTGGCCGGCACATTCGCGCACATGCGCTCAACACCTCCCACCTCTCCTGGTCGGTGGGTGACCCCGGCCGCGGACGGAGCCAGGTCACCTTCGACCGGCTGACACGCTACGGCCGCGACGACTGCTGCCGTCACCAGCCCGATCGCGCCGGCAACACGCCTCCATGCCCGCATGAGCGGCATGCATGCCATCGAGCGGGGTCGGACGGTAGGCCCTTTCGGAAGCCTTCGAGGAGTTCACCGGCCGCTGGAGACCGCGTAGTACTGAAGGTCCTGCACGGTGACCGTACGTCCCGCCGGATAGCGGGTCGTGACGGTGGCGACGACATCCTCCGCACGGCGGACCACGGCCTCGGTGCGGCCTGGGCTCAGTGGCAGATCCTGGGCATGCGCGCCGACGGGAGCAGGGTAGGTGTGAGGCACGGTGCCCACGCGCGCGGAGACCGTGGCGGGCGCGGTCAGGAAGGTGAGCACTTCCACCTGGTCGCGCGGGGACGCGGTCCCCGGACGCGGGCGCATCAGCCGGGGCTGAAGCAGGGCACCGCCGGCATCCGTGAACTGGACGCGGGAGGTGACGTACACGGTGTCACGGACGATCCGCGGCCAGGCCCCGGTCTTGAAACGGCTGAGGTAGTACGAGGAGATGTCCAGGTACGTGTGGCCGTTGTGCAGCGAGGGGGCGAACTGGCTGCCTTCCGAGTAGTCGTTCCAGGTGGTGAGCTGCACCCAGTCCGCACCGTCGGAGATCGCGTGGTTCCAGGTCGACCGCAGGGTGGCGGTGTTGCCCGCCTCGTCGTAGAGACCCTGGTTGGGTCGGGCGTCCTGCACGGACACGGCCTGCATCCACTTCTTCCCCAGGGAGTGGGCGAGTTGGATGTCGCCGGGCACGTTGTCCTGGCTGGCGTAGCTGCGGTTGCCCCAGGACGAGAAGGCGTGGCTGATCGGCGCGAACCTCTCGGCGTTGGCGCGGAAGTCCAGGAAGACCGGGACGAGCGCGGTGCTTATGCCGTGGTCGTGCAGCCGTGCGATCACCTGCCCCCACCAGGCCGGGTCCTGGGCCTCGGCCTTGAACGGGGAGACCACGAGGCGTCCGTCGGCCAGCCGGTATGCGGACGGGGACGCGGCGAGCCGGGCCAACTGATCGGCGAGGGTGCGAGGATCGGTGTGCAGGGACGTCATGTCCGGCATGAGCACGATCCGGAAGCCCGGGTCGACGCGCTGCGCCGCGCGCAGCAGCATGTCGACGCGCTGACGGTTGGTGCCGGTCAGGGAGAGGATGTCGACGGTGAATCCGTCGAGCCCGGCGTCGCTGGCAGTCCTCACCTCCCTTTCCAGGTTGGCCAGTTGCCAGTCACCGCTGGACGGCGACACGGGCAGCGGCCGGTCGCGCAGCAGTCCGCCGTAGGCCGCGTGCTTGCCCTGTTCGCCCTGTGGGGTGAGGTAGTTGCGGGCGTAGTAGTCGTGCTCGGCGGGCTGGTTGTCGAGGGAGAGCGGGTACGGCGGGAAGTAATGCGCGAAGACCATGTGCGGGCTGTCGCGCAGCACGTCGGCGGACGGCAGGTCGAAGGGGAGCGCCGTGGTGTTCGCCCGCTCGGCGCTGGACGGGAACGGGGTGTTCTCCCGGTCGAAGGCGAGCCCGGTGCCGGCGATCAGTCCGATCAGCAGCAGGCCGAACAGCGCGCCGAGTGCGGCGCGCCGCCGTCGGCCCGACGGCCTCCGGTGCTGGTGCGGTGCGCGAGCGGGGTGATCCGTCATGGGTGTCCTCCGCGGACGCCTGTGGGCCGCCGTTGCGAACTCTAGCGCCCGTGCGGCCCGTTGTCCGGCCAATCGTCACCGGTCGGGTGATTCCGGCGATCCGCGCCGGCCGTCAGGGAGTTGTGGCGCCGAGCCGGTCGACGTCGTGCGACTGCAGGTAGCTGTCGAGGTTGTCCTCGCGCATGGACCGCCACAACTGGGCGCCGGCGGCGGAGTCGAGAAGCACCACGGACTGGCCGGAGATCGTGTCGGTTCCCTTGGTGGGAGCGTTCATGAACACCATGTTCCCGGGGCGCACCTTCTTGTTGTCCCACAGCAGGTCACGCAGGTCGCCGTCGCCGAGCCGGTCGTCGACGCTGACCGCGGCGGTGAGGTCGTCCAGCACCTTGGCGGCCTTGACGGGGTTGGTGAAGGTCGAAGGACGCATGACCTTCGCCAGTATCGTCCGGAGGAAGTACTGCTGACGGTGCGTCCGGTCGAGATCACCGCGGGCGAGGTGACGCCGCTCACGCACGTAGGTCAGGGCCTGTGTGCCGTTCATGTGGCGGCTGGTGCCGTCCACAACGAGGTTCACCCCGCCCAAGGAGTCGGTGAGCTTCTTGAAGCCGTCCCAGTCGATGACGGCGAGGTGGTCGACGCGCACCTTGGTCAGCCGCTGCACGGTGTCGATGAGCAGCGGCGGTCCGCCCCAGGAGAAGGCGGCGTTGAGCTTGGCCTTGCCGTGTCCGGGGATGTTCACCCACGCGTCACGGGGCAACGAGACGACGTACACGCCGGAATGGTCGGCCGGGAGGTGGACCAGCATCATCGTGTCGCTGCGCTGGGCCCCGTACTTCCACTCGGGGGCCTTGGCGTCGCGGCCCGTGGTCGGCAGGTCGGAGCGGCTGTCGACGCCAACGAGGAGGAAGGTCTGCCCGCCGTCGGAGGGTGCCGGCTGCGCCGCCGCGGGGACCTTCGTCGGGAAGACGCCGGAGATGCGGTCGACCTTCCCGGTGTAGTGGTCGACAGCCCACCAGGCGACCCCGCCCACCATGAGCAGGCCCACGGCGAGCAGTACGAGCGCCCCGAGGAGCACCCGACGCGCGCGGCTGTTGATACGCCGGGACTGTGTCCGCGTGGTTCCGGAGTCGTCAATCCCCTTTTGTGAAACTTCGGTTGAGGCATCGTGGACACCGCCAACCGGGTCGGGTACCACGGAACCGTCTCTGTCCGCCCCCTCCTCCCGGCCCGTCGTTTCGGCCTCGGCCGTGTTCTTGTCCCCCACCACGCACCCCCATGTCACCGCGGCGCGGCCCCTTCCGCACCGGGCGCACACTGTAGCCAGCACGTTCGATGTTCGTACGACTTTCCGTCAGACCATGACACCGTGGCATCAATCAGCGGGCCCGGCGCGGGATTTCGTACGACTTGGCACTTCTCGGTGAAGTTCACGTTAACGCCCCCATGAGTGCACAAGTTTGCCGTACTGTTCACCATCGCGCCGCATGTTCGACGAATGAGAGTTCGTGACATCCGGCAAGTCGTACCGCAGAACGTGCCTGGGGGGGTACATGTGGGATGTTCAGGCCGCTGAATCCGAGAGATCACGCAAGGCGCGCTCACAGGCGCGCTCCTCACTGTGGATGGGACGCAAGTCCCGGTGGTATCTACCCGCGTCGCTGATCACCGACCTGGTCGGCGCCGGGGTGCCGGTGACGTTGATGCTCTACGTCACGGACCAGCCGTGGGCGGTGCCGAGCGGCATCGCCGCGGGGCTCGCCTGGGCGGGGGTCCAGCTGTTCCGCTCGCGCTACGCGGCCCGGGTCATCGGTGAGAGCCGGGGCACGCTGCCGGTGCTCCACGACTGGTTCATCCTGCTGGGAGTGCTCGCGGCGGTGCACACCGCGGCGGAGGTGCGGCTGCGCGCGCTGCTGTGCCTGGCGGCGCTGCTGCCAGCCCTGTTGCTGACGCTGGTGTGCCGCAAGGCGGTGCACCGTCATCTCGCGGCGGTGCGCCGCAACGCGCAGGCGGTGATCAAGGTCCTGGTGGTGAGCGAGCCCACCGCGGCGGACGACGTCACCGCGCACCTCGCCTCCCGCACCGACCACCCGTACGTGGCGGTGGGCGCCGTCCCCGTGGGACAGGGCCCGTTCGCCTCGGGGATCCGGAGCGGGGAGCGGCTCGCCGCCGTCACGCCGGAGTCCCCGGCGGAGGACGCCAACCTGGTCATCAACGCGGTGCACCGGCTCGGCGCCGATCTGGTGCTGGTCGTCCCGGGTGCCGCGCTCTCCGGGGAGCGGCTGCGCCGCCTCTCCTGGGGCCTGCACGACGCCGGCATCGAGCTGTTCCTCGCGCCCGGCCTGGTGGAGGTGTCCGTCAAGCGCCTGGAGACCGGATCCGCCGGCGGGATGTCGCTGCTGCGCGTTGCCCCGCCGGTGCGGGAGGGTATGCAGCCGCTGCTCAAGGAGGTCCTGGACCGCAGCACAGCGCTGCTGGGCCTGCTCGGGCTGGCACCGCTGCTGCTGGTGGTCGCGGCCGCCGTGAAACTGTCCTCACCGGGGCCGGTGCTCTATCTCCACGAGCGCATCGGCCGGGCCGGGCGTCCCTTCGTGATGTGGAAGTTCCGCACCATGCGGGTGGGCGCCGACCGCCAGAAGGCGGCGCTGGCCCAGGAGAACGAGAACGACGGCCTGATGTTCAAGATGCGCCGCGATCCCCGGGTCACCCGGGTCGGCCATTGGCTGCGCCGCACCTCACTCGACGAACTTCCGCAGCTGGTCAACGTCCTCAAGGGGGACATGTCCCTGGTAGGTCCGCGGCCGCCGCTCGCCGACGAGGTGGCGCACTACACGCCCGTCGAGTGGCGACGGCTGTCCGTACGGCCGGGGATGACCGGGCTGTGGCAGATCAGCGGACGCTCCGACCTGTCCTGGGACGAGAGCGTCCAACTCGATCTCAGCTATGTCGACAACTGGTCGTTCACCAGTGATGTGGACGTCATGGCCCGCACGTTCCGCGCCGTCGTCGACGGCCGCGGGGCATACTGAGAGCGCCGCCCGTGACCGCACAGAGCCCCGGCGCGCGCTGCACGCCGCCGAGGCCCCTGCACGTACGGGGCCGGTCAGCCGTCGAGGCCTCCGCGCCAGTGGGCGTAGGTGGCGGCGATGCCGTCGCGCAGCGGGATCGCCGGCTTCCAGCCGAGCTTCGCGAGCCGGGAGATGTCGAGCAGCTTGCGCGGGGTGCCGTCGGGCCGGGTCGTGTCCCAGGCGATCCGGCCGGTGAAACCGGTGACCTCGGCGACCGTCGCGGCCAGTTCACGGATGGTGAGGTCGCTGCCGCAGCCGACGTTGACCGGCTCGTCGCCGTCATAGGAGCGCAGGAGTACGGCGCAGGCGGCGGCGAGGTCGTCCACGTGCAGGAACTCCCGGCGCGGAGTGCCGCTGCCCCACAGAACGACCTCCTCGCGTCCCTCGGCCGCGGCCTCGTGGAAGCGGCGGATCAGGGCGGGCAGAACGTGCGACGTCTCCAGGTCGAAGTTGTCGCCGGGCCCGTAGAGATTGGTCGGCATGGCGCTGATGTACGACGCACCGTACTGGCGCCGGTAGGACTGCACCTGGACGATGCCCGCGATCTTCGCGAGGGCGTACGCCTCGTTGGTGGGCTCCAGAGGTCCGGTCAGCAGCGCGTCCTCGCTGATCGGCTGGGGGGCGTGCTTGGGGTAGATGCACGACGATCCCAGGAAGAGCAGGCGGCCCACACCGGCGGCATGGGCTCCGGCTATGACGCTCAGCTGGATCTGAAGGTTCTCCTCCAGGAACTGCACCGGCTGAGTGCTGTTGGCCATGATCCCGCCGACCTTCGCGGCAGCGAGAACCACCGCGTCGGGACGCAGGGTGGCGAGTTCGGCCGCAGTGCGCGCGGCGTCACGCAGGTCCAGTTCGGCGCGGGTACGGGTGAGCACCTCGTGTCCGTCGGCGGCGAGCCGGCGGGCCACGGCGGAGCCCACCAGGCCGCGGTGGCCGGCGACGAAGACACGGGCACGTTCGGGCAGCAGCGATGCGGTCATGAGCCGGATCATGCCAGGAGCCGCGTGATCAGTGCGCCCGGATCAGTAACTCTGCCGAAATTTCCTGTAGTTCATGACATTCGACCCGTATACGGCGGGCGCACGGACCGGATCCGCCCTCGGGAGGGGTCCGGCAGGGAGGGGAACACCGCATGACCAAAACCGCGCTGATCACCGGCGTGACCGGGCAGGACGGCTCGTACCTGGCGGAGCTTCTGCTCTCCAAGGGATACCTGGTGCACGGCCTGGTGCGGCGGTCGTCCAGCTTCAACACCGAGCGGATCGACCACATCTACCAGGGCCCCCAGGAGGCCGAGCGCCGCCTCGTACTGCATCACGCCGACCTCTCCGACGGTGTGGCGCTGGTGAACCTGCTGCGCGACATACAGCCGGACGAGGTGTACAACCTGGGCGCCCAGTCCCACGTCCGGGTCTCCTTCGACGCGCCGCTCTACACCGGCGACGTGACCGGCCTGAGCACGCTGCGGCTGCTGGAGGCCATCCGGGCGAGCGGGGTGGAGACCCGTATCTACCAGGCGTCGTCCTCGGAGATGTTCGGTTCCACGCCGCCCCCGCAGAACGAGGACACCCCCTTCCACCCGCGCAGCCCGTACGGCGCCGCGAAGGTCTTCGCGTACTGGACCACCGTCAACTACCGCGAGGCGTACGGGATGTTCGCAGTCAACGGCATCTTGTTCAACCACGAGTCCCCACGCCGAGGCGAGACCTTCGTGACCCGCAAGATCACCCGTGCCGTCGCCCGGATCAAGGCCGGCCTCCAGGACCGTCTCTACCTCGGCAACCTCGACGCGGTCCGCGACTGGGGGTACGCGCCCGAGTACGTCGAGGCGATGTGGCGGATGCTCCAGCACGACGAGCCGACGGACTACGTGGTGGCCACCGGAGTCCCGGCCACCGTGCGGCAGTTCCTGGAGACCGCGTTCGCCCACGCCGGCCTCGACTGGACCGAGCACGTGCGCTACGACCCCAAGTACGAGCGTCCCAGCGAGGTCGACGCACTGATCGGTGACGCGTCCAAGGCGCACGCGAGGCTGGGCTGGCGGCCCTCCGTCCTGGTGGAGGAGCTCGCGCGGATCATGGTCGACGCCGATGTGCTGCAGGTGGAGAAGGAACTCGCGGGCGCCGTCGTACGCATCGACCGCTGACTCCCCGTCACGTGCGGAAAGGCGGACGCGTGTGCCGGGCGCGGACGCCGGGTGTCATGGGATCACCGTTAACACGTTGAAATTTCCTACCAGATGAGTCAAATGCGTTCCAAGACGTGTCATGCACTCGTATGGTTCGCGAGCAAACAGTTCACACGGCCCGTTCGGATCCGGGGAACCCCGGCGGGCTCGTCAAGGCAGCGGGCCCGCGACCGGGCCCAGAAGCCTGGGGGGTTACATGCAAAGATCCAGACACAGATCCAGAGTCCTCAGCGCGGCCCTGGCCCTGTCCACCGCTGCGGGCCTGGGCCTGGTGGCCCTGCCGCAACCGGCCGCCGCGCTCACCGCGCCGGTCGCCTTCACCGCCGACGACCTGCCGACCTGGCAGACCAACGGCATCGTGTGGGCCCTGGCGGAGGCAGGCGGCACGGTCTTCGCGGGCGGCACCTTCTCGCAGGTGCGCCCGCCCGCGGGAGGAAGCGGCACCGCGCAGAACGCGGTGAACTTCGCCGCGCTGAACGCGGCGACCGGCGCTCCCACGTCCTGCAGCCTCTCCTTCACCGTCGGAAGCGGCACCGCGACCGTACGAGCGCTCGCCGTCTCTCCGGACAAGAAGACGCTGTACGCGGGCGGTTACTTCGGCGCGGTCAACGGCACGCAGGTCAGCAGCCTCGCCGCCATCGACATCGCCACGTGCACGCCCAAGGCGAACTTCCACCCCAGCGTCTCGGCCACCGTGCGGGCGCTGGCGGTCACCGACGACACCGTTTATCTGGGCGGCGACTTCACCTCGGTCGGCGGCAGCTCGCACGCGCGGTACGCGGCGGTGGACGCCACCAGCGGCGCGGTCAAGCCGTTCCAGGCCGACGTCGACGAGCCCGGCCGGGCCGTCGCGGTCACCCCGGACGGCCAGAACGTGATCCTCGGCGGTGACTTCTTCACCGTCAACGGCTCCAACTCGCACGCCCTGGCCGTCGTCGACGCCACCACGGGCGACAACGTCCGCACCTACCCGGGATTCATACCGAACAACTCGGTGGTCAAGGGGCTCGACACCGACGCCACCGGCTTCTACACCGGCAACGAGGGCACCGGCGGCGGCGTCTTCGACGGCCGCATCGCGCTCGACCTGTCCACGCTCAACCAGCGCTGGCGCGACACCTGCCTGGGCGCCACCCAGGCCGTCAAGTCCTACCAGGACGTGCTCTACAGCGCCTCGCACGCGCACGACTGCTCCAGCGTCGGCGAGTTCCCCGACGGACGCCGCTACCACCTGCTCGCGCAGCCGACCACCGGCACCAACAAGCTGGGCTGGTTCCCGGACACCAACGACGGTCTCGGCGAAGGCATCGGCCCGCGCACGATGACCGTCTCGGAGACGTCCGACAACAAGTACATGTGGGTCGGCGGCGAGTTCACCACCGTCAACGGCGCACCCGGCCAGGGCCTCACCCGCTTCGCGGCCTCGCCCGACACCGGCGCTCCCGGTGTCCCGCAGGTCGGCGCCGAGTCGGTGAAACCGACCGAGGCGCAGGTGCGCTGGCGCTCCAGCATCGACCTGGACGACAGCACGCTGACGTACAAGGTGTACCGCAACGGCGGCTCCACGCCGGTGTACACCGTGGACGGCGACTCGCTGCTGTGGTCACGTCCGCAGCTGTCGTTCACCGACACCGACGTCACACCCGGCTCGACCTACAGCTACCGGGTGACGGCCACCGACGGGGCGGGCAACGCCTCCGCGCTGTCCGCCACGGCCACGGTGACGGTGCCGACCTCCGCCCAGAAGTATCCGGCCAAGGTGCTCGACGACGGCGCGAGCCTGTACTGGCGCTACGACGAGTCCGTCGCTCCGTTCGTCGGCGACACCTCGCCCGGCGACCAGAGCGGCATCCACCTCAACGGGCCCTCGCTGCGCCAGACTCCGGCCGCCGTGACCGGTCCGTCCACCGCCATCGGCTTCGACGGCAGCGACCAGATCGTCCACAGCGACAAGCGCACCACGGTGCCGAGCCAGTACTCGATCGAGACATGGTTCAAGACGACGACCACCCGGGGCGGCAAGGTCGTCGGGTTCGGCAACAACACCACGCAGCCCAGCGGCAGTTACGACAAGCACGTCTACATGCGCAACGACGGCCGGCTGGTCTTCGGCGTGTGGGCAGGCACGGCCCGCACCATCACCTCGCCGGCCGGCTACAACGACGGCGCCTGGCACCACGTCGTCGCCACGCAGGGTTCCTCCGGGATGCGGCTGTACGTGGACGGCAACCAGGTCGGCACGCTCGCCGAGACCAACAGCCAGAGCTACAGCGGCTACTGGCACGTCGGCGGCGACAACCTCAACGGCTGGCCGAACCGGCCCACCAGCAACTACTTCGCCGGGCAGATCGACGAGACCGCGATCTACCCGTCGGTGCTCAGTGCGTCCCAGGTGCAGAGCCACCACACTCTGGCCTCGGCCCCGGCTGACAGCGTGCAGACCGTCCGGGCGTCGGACGACACGTACGTCAACGCCGGTGCCACGGGCACCAACTACGGCACCTCCACCTCGCTGGCGGTGCGCGGCAGCTCCGCGTACGAGACGTATCTGCGCTTCGATCTGCCGTCGGCGCCGGCCGGGACGGTGCTCAAGAGCGCGCGGCTCGCGGTGAAGACGACCACGTTGAGCAGCGCGGGCAGCACGGACGACATCTCCGTGCGGCCGGTCACCGAAAGCTGGACGGAGGCGGGAACCACCTACGCCTCCAGGCCCGCCGTGTCCACGACCGTGGTGGGCACCCTGAGCGGGGCCACCGACCTCTCGACGGTCTATTCGGCGACGCTCGACGCCTCGGCGCTCTCCCCGGCCCTGGGAGGCAGCTACGACCTGGCGCTCACGAGCACCGGGACGGACGCGCTGTGGCTGTGGTCCGGTGAGGCGTCGACCGCGGAGAACACTCCGCAGCTGGTGCTGACCTTCGGGGCGCCGTAACTCTCAGCGCGTCCCGTGTGCGGGGCGCCCGGCCTCGGCCCGGCGCCCCACACACCCCGCTCGGGGCCGCACCTGTGTGTGGGCCCCGCCTCCATACCCAGGCCCGCTGGGGCCGCAGGAGCCACCATGCACACTCGTACTCTTCGCACTCTCTGGAACGGTGCCGCCGTCGGCGCTCTCACCACGCTCCTCGCGCTCACCGGCTGCAGCTCGGGCGGCGGGTCGGAGGCGAAGGCGAAGCCCACGCAGCACGTCTCCGAAGACCAGGCCGCCGCCGTACCCGACGACCAGGCGAGCCCCGCCCCCGAGGGTTCGTCGACGCCCTCCAAGGGCCCGGTCCTGCCCGACGCGAAGCTCACCCCGGTGACCGGTTCCTTCACCGCCAAGGAGAAGGAGTACCTGCACGGCCGCGTGCCGCAGAACATGGATCCTGCGGCCGTCCTCCAGGCCGGCCAGGAGGCGTGCCAGCGCATCGAGCGCACCGCCGCCCACGACAAGGACGCCGCGGTCGGCGCGCTCATCGCCGGGGAGGTGCCGAACGCCGACGACGCGATCGAGCAGCTGTGCCCGAAGCAGAAGCCCTTGCTGGACACCGCCGCGACCGGCTTCGCCGACGGAACGCGCAAGAATCCGAAGGCGGGCACCTACCGGTCGCTGACCATCGCCGTGGGCTGCACCTGGAAGGCCCTGGGCGCGGGCGACAAGGTACTGGCGTCGGGCCCCGGACCGGGCAGCCACAAGAAGGTGACCGCGAAGATTCCGGCCGGGACCCGTACGTTCGTCTCGTCGGGCTGCTACGCCTGGCTTCCCGCGTAGACCCGCTCGTACACGTCGAGCAGTGTGCCCAGGACCGCGTCCATGGCGAACGTCTCGGCGGTGAGCTTGCGGGCCGCCGCCGATGCGGACCGGCGCACGAACGGCTCCAGGAGGTCGAGCACCGCTGGGGCGATGCCGTCCGATCCGGTCACCACCCGCCCGGCTCCGGCCCGGTCCACGTCACGGGCCAGGCCGTTGGAGTCGGTCACCACGACCGGGGTGCCCACGGCCATCGCCTCCAGGACCGACATCGGAAACGGTTCGTCCACCGACGGCAGCACGTAGACGTGCGCCCGGCGCAGTTCGTCGGCCATGCGCGTCCCGTCGAGCGGCCCCGGGCAGCTCACCTTTCCCCCGAGTCCCAGCTCGTCGATCCGCCGTCGAACGGCGGCGAGTTCACCCTCGTCCGGGCCGGCCACGACGAAGGTCGCCTCGGGGTGCCGGGCCAGGATCGCGGGCGCGGCGTCCACCAGGTCGACGGGGCGCTTACGGGCCTGCAGCCGGGCCGCGTACAGGATGCGCGGCGGCCCCTGCGGTTCGGGCCCCTCGGGCTGCGCGGGAACGCCGTTGACCAGGCGGACGGCACGGTCGAGGCCCGCCCCGCCCACCACGGCGTGCAGGTCCCGGAGTTCACGGGTGGTGAGATGCAGTACGGCGGCGGCGCCGCGCAGCACCCGGCGCACCGCGACCGCGTCGAGGAGCCGGGCCGACAGCCGTTCGCTCGGGTCGACCATGCCGTGCGTCTGGAGGACCAGGGGCCGCCCGCCGCGCAACGCGGCCAGCGCCACCGGCAGCGTCACCAGGTCACGCGCGAGATGCACATGGACCACGTCGGCCCCCCGCACGAGGCGGCGGGCGCCGGCGAGGAGCGGCGGGGAGGTCAGGCCGCTGAACCCCAACGGCAGGACCCTGCACGCCTGATGGAGATGGGCGGGCACGCCCTCCACCTCCTCGGGCAGCGGCCGCTCGAAGCCGTCGGCCAGGGCGGTGAGACGGGCGTCGTGTCCGCGTTCCCGCAGGCCCTGGCAGAGGTTGAGGGCGACCCGGACGGGGCCGCCGAAGGCGTGGGTGGTGCTGTGCAGGGTGACCGCGTGCAGCACTCTCACGCCGGCTCCTCGACGGGTCGGCGCCGGTTGTCGGCGGTGTGCAGAGTCAGTTCGGGCAGGTCCTTGTGGAGGACCGCCCCGGCGCCGACGACGGCGCAGCGGCCGACCTTCACTCCGGCAAGGACGGTGGCGCGGGTGGCAACCCATGCGCCGTCGTCCACAGTGATCGGCGCGTTGCGGTAGCGGAAGTCGGCGGCGCGGTGGTCGTGGCTGCCGGTGCACAACATGGCTTCCTGCGACACGCACACGTGGGCGCCGAGGGTGACCGGCTCCAGGTTGAGGATCCACGCCCCCTCGCCGATCCAGGTGTGGTCGCCGACTGTCAGCTTCCACGGCCACAGCACCCGCACCCGATGGCGGACGAGCACGCCGGTTCCGATCTCGGCGCCGAAGGCTCGCAGCAGGGCCACCCTGACCCGGGCCGGGGTGAACCATGCCATGAAGACGGTGTTCATCACCGCGAACCAGAGGGCCTGGACGAGTATCCCCCGCCCCTTGTCATATCCGGCCAGTGTGAAGGCCGGGAGATCACGCATCGATCCATCCCCCCAACGGCGCCTCCCCAGACGCCCCTTCGTTCCACTCTAGTAGCTGAGCGTTCACCGCAGGCCCGAGCTCAGTAGACTGCGGCGGGGATCTTTCTTCGGGGGCGGGGGCGCCATGACGCAGCAGACGAAGCCGGACGCGACGACAGCGCCGGAGCCGAGGTCCCAGAACCTCGCCGCGCCTCCGCCCTTCTCGCCGCGCACACTGCTCTCCCGCGCGCTGTCGGTCCCGCTGGTGCTCGGATTCTCGGTGTTCCTGCCGCTGCTGGTGTCGGTCCAGCGGGGCACGGGCCTGCGCGACTCGGCGCTGTGGATGCAGTTGGCGCTGACGATGTACGCGGGCGTCCGGCTGTCGGCGATGATCCTCACCAGCCGCCGCAAGCTGCTCACCGGATCGTTCTGGCTGTTCGTCTACATGGCGATGGGGGTGGCGCCGCTCGCCCAGACCGTGCTCGGCCGCACGCCGACCCCGGTGGTGGGGGCACGCAGCGATCTGACCGAAGCGATCTCGCTCGTTTTGATCGGCTGCGTCGCCTTCGACATCGGTTGTCTGCTGGCCCGTCAGCGGCCGGGCCGGGAGCGGGACGACACACTGCGCCCGGCACTGGTGCACCGCCGCCGCCTGTACCTGCTGACCGTGGTCGCCTTCGTCGGCTCGGCGCTCCTCGTGGTCAAGCTGGGCGGCCCCGCGGTCTTCTTCACCAGCCGCCAGGAGATCATCAGCAGCGTCGAGGAGGCGGGACTCTCCCAGGCGGACTCGCAGGCGGGGCAGGCCATCGTGCGCGGCTTCGGCACCGTACCCGCGCTCATCGCCTGGCTGGTGTACACGCGGTGGCTGGTGACCTCTCGGAGGGCCCGCCGCTCCGTGGTGATCATCGCCGTGTGGCTGGCTCTGACCGCGCTCAACGCGGTGGTCAACAATCCGATCTCCAACCCGCGTTTCTGGTTCCTCACCGTCCTCTTCTCCCTGTTGTTCACCGTCTTCCCGGTGAGCGCCGCGCTGTACCGGATCGCGCTGAGTCTGGGCGTGATAGTGGCACTGGTCGTGTTCCCGTTCGCGGACCGCTTCCGCTATGACGACGCGAACTACCGTCCCGTCCAGACCACTTCGCCCCTGGAGCCACTGGCCCTCAAGGACTACGACCAGACCGGCATGTTCGCCAACACCATCACCTACGTTCGGTCGGGGCGCGGCCACACCTACGGCCGGCAGCTGGCGGGCTCGGTGCTGTTCGCAGTGCCCCGGTCGGTGTGGCCGGGCAAGCCGATGGACACCGGCGTGGTGGTCGGCCAGTGGATGGGGGCGACCAACACCAATCTCTCGTCGCCGGTGTGGGCCGAGCTGTGGATCGACTTCGGGCCGGTCGGCATGACGGCGGGGTTCGGGGTGCTGGGGTACGCGGCGGCGCGGGTGGACCGCCGCTATGCGCGCCGGGCGGTGCGCCGGGCCCCGCCGGGCAGCCTGATCGCGCTGGTCGTGCCCCTGGTCGCCGGGTACTCCTTCATCCTGCTGAGGGGGCCGCTGCTGCAGGCGTCGGGGCGCGTGGCGATCGCGGCGTGCTGCATCGCGCTGATCACCACGTTCCGGCAGGACCGGGCGGCCGGGCTGCGCTGAACGGGCGCCGTCGGGCCGGTCCCGCAGGCGCTCAGCCCGAGGGGACCGCCGGGACGGGCGCGGCCGTGGACCGCTCCTTAACGCGCAGGCGGGTGACGCGGGTCCAGGCCGCCACCGCCTTCAGCGCGGAACCCGCGGCCAGTCCCCAGGCGGCGCCCAGTGCCGACCCGCTCAGCAGGTATCCGCCGAGCATGAGGACGACCGAGAGCAGCGAGAACACGACCTGCACTGACAGGGTGCCGCGCGGGCTGAGCACGCGCAGGGTCACGAGCGCGCAGGTGCCGAGGCCCATCACCGCGTACTGGGCACCCGAGGCGGGCAGCAGTGCGGAAGCCGACTGCCAAGTGGCGCCGAGGAGTTGGCGTCCCACGTCGTCAGGCAGGGCGTAGAGCACCAGTCCCCAGGCGAGGCCGACGGCACAGAGCACGAGGCCGAGCACGGCGGCGGCGCGGGCGGTGGCCCGGCGGCCTCTCAGACGGCCCAGCAACGGCGGCCCGAACGCGTTGACCGAGTTGAACAGGACGTTGAGCGGGCCGAAGAGCGTGGTGGCCCCGCGCAGCGCTCCGACCGCCAGCGGGGCGGCGAACAGCCCGAGTCCCAGCACGGCGAGCTGGCTGGAGGCGTTGCCCACGGCGAACTCCACCACGAAGCGCTGTCCGAGGTGGCCCCGGCGCACATAGGGCCGCAGGTCGGCCCGGGTGCCACGGACATGGGGCCACAGCAGGCGCAGGCCGAGCAGCAGCGCCGGCACGGCCGACACTCCCCAGACGGCCACGAGCAGTCCCGGCGCGGTGTGCCAGGGCTGGAACAGCAGCGCGGGCACCACGCACACCAGGCGCAGGCTGTCGGCGGCCAGCGCCAGGCCGGGGCGCCGCAGGGTGGAGAACGCGTACCGCAGACCGTCCTGCACCAGCACCAGCGGCAGGACGAGCCCCAGGGCGAGGAAGGCTCCGCCCGGCCCGGCCCAGCCACCGGTGGCGGCGGCAGTGACCGCACCGACGGCGGCGAGCAGGGCCCCGACGGCGGTGGCGGCCAGAGCGGTGAAGGAGACCGAGGACCGGCAGGCGGCCCTGGTGGGCGGGGTGTCGTCCCGGGTGAGGACGACGGCCTGGCCCACGTACGCCATGTTGAGGCCGAGCAGTACCGTGAAGGTCAGGTAGACCATCGAGAAGGTGGCGAACCCGTGCACGGTGGAGACGCGGGCTGCGATCACCAGCACGGCGATGTTGGTGAGGCTGGACGCCGCCTGATCCAGCACGGAGGCGAGCGCGGCCGTCGAACGCCGGGATGCGCGCGGCGGGTCGGACGTCTGCGGCTGCTTCTCCTCGGCGGTCACCTGTCCCCCGAGTGGACGGTGCGCAGTGCCACCGTGTCACTGCCGTCGCCGTCGAGGTGTCGCTCGGGCTCGGGGTGGGCGCTGGACGGAGCGGGGCGTGCAGCCGAACTCCCGTGCTCGAGGCGCCGGTTGTCGCGACGGGCGGCAAGGGCCGATGTGCCCCGGCGCGACTTGGTGTGCGTCACCGCACCGAGCACGGTGCCGCCCGCACCGACGATCAGCTCGCGGATGCGGACGAGGTCGGCGCGGTGCACAGTGCGCGGGTCACACACGATGAGCACCCCGTCGACGCGGTCCACGAGGGCGAGGGCGTCGGCGTAGGCGAGGACAGGCGGGGCGACGACCACGACGGTGGCATCGGGATCGTCGGCCTCGGCGATCAGCCGGGTGGTCCGGGCGGAGGTCAGGGCACGCGCGACGTTGCGCACTCGCTCGCCGGGGACGAGATTGAAGACCCCGGACTCGCCCGCGTCGACCACGAGTTGGCCGTGAGCGGGCCACTCGCCCTCGGCATGTTCACCGGTGCGGCTCCAGCGGGGCCGGGAGACGGCGGACACGTCGAGCCGTTCGGACAGGGACGGTTTACGCAGGTCGGCCTCGACGAGCAGCACGTTCTTGCCGGTCTCGGCGAAGGAGGCGGCGAGGTTGACCGCGACGGCCACGCTCGACGCCATGGAGCCACGCGGGGCTACGACGAGCAGACGGCGCCTGTCGGCGAACCTCTCGTCGTAGGCGAGCCGGAAGGCGATCGAGCGGTATTCCTCCGCCGCCAGGGAGTCGGTGCGGCCGACTACCAGGGCCCCCGCCGAGCCACGCGGCAGCACGCCGAGGACGGGACCGCGCACCGCACGGGCCACGTCACCGGCCGAGCGCGGCGCGGGGTCGAAGACCAGGCGCACCCAGGCGCCGAGCAGGCCGAGGCCGACGCCGACGAGGCCGCCCAGGCCGAGCGAGAGCGGCAGGCCCGGCCCGTCGGACGAGGCGGGGACGGTGGCGTTGCGGATCACGTTGCCGGGCGTCATGTCGAGCGCCTTCAGACTGGTGATCTTGCCGCGGAGATCGGTGATGCGGTTGAGCAGGTTGGCCTGCACCGCGTAGGCGGAGTCCGCGGCGGAGCCGTCGGGCAGTGCCTTGAGCTGCTTGGAAAGTTCGTCGTTCTGCTTGGCGACGGGGTCGAGTTGGTCCTGCAGGCTCTTGAGCATCGACCCCCGGATGGACTGCCACTGCTCCTTGCGCAGGTCGATGTAGGACCGCGTGAGGGCGTTGGCGCGGCTCGCCGCGTCCTTCGGGTCGGAGGCGTTGTACGTGAAGTGCAGCACCAGGGTCTGCGGCGGGTTGGTGACCTGGAGCCCGCTCTGCAGCTGGTCGACCTCGTCCGCGCCCATCCCGAGGCGCTTCGCGGCGTCTTCGGCGACCTTGCGGCTGAGCGCCGTCTGCCGCTCGGACCCCATGTTGAGCGCCTTGTCGCTGGAGAGGGTCGGCGCGAACGGGTCGGTGGTGGGGGCGCGCAGCACGATGTCCGTCGTGGCGGCGTAGCTGTCGGCGCCGGTGATGCCGAGCCAGGCGCCGCCCAGCAGTCCGACGACAACACCCCCGCCGATCAGCCACCGGTAGCGCAGCAGTTGGCGGAACTGCTCGCGCAACTGCTCCGGCTCGTCCTCCCCCCGGACCGTGACGTGTGTGTCGTTCACCTGCCAAGTCCCCCCAAAGCCTCTTCGACCAGCGCGTCCATCCGTGCGAGACCCGCCTCCCGCGACAGATGAGCAGTCACATGGCGCGGCCCCGCCGCACCCAACTCATCTGCCTTCACTGGATCTTCCGCAAGTCTACGCACCGCCGACAAGAACTGATCGGGATTCTCCGGTTCGACAAGCATTCCGGCACCGGAGCGCAGCACTTCGCGGGCCGTCCCGCCCTCGGTGGCGACGGAGGCGACGACCGGGCGGCCGGCCGCGAAGTATGAGGTGAGCTTGGAGGGGACGCTCATGTCGAGGACGGAGGCGCGCTGGGTCACGGCGAGCACGTCGGCCGCGGCCAGCACGTCGGGGAAGTCGGTGTCGGCCACGGGAGGCAGGATCTCCAGGTTGGGCAGTCCCTCGGCACTCCGGGCCAGGTGCTCGCGCTGGTTGCCGTCGCCCATCAGGACGATCCGGGTGGCCGGATCGCGGCGGGCCGCCTCCACCAGCACGTCCAGCCCCTGCTTGAGGCCCATGTTGCCGGAGTGCAGGACCACGGTCTGCTCCGGCCGCCAGCCGAGGCGCTCACGAGTGTCCGCACGGCGTGCCGAAGGAGCCTGTATGTGCGACCAGTTGGGGACCACGCGGATGCGTCCGGGATCCACGCCCATGGCCTGCACCCGCTCGACGAACGTCTCGTGGATGACACCGACGAGCGTGGCTCGCCGCAGCACCCACGACTCCGCACGCTCGGCCAGCTCGGCGGCACGGCCGCCGCCCCGGATGCCGGACTGCGCGGCGGCGGCGCCCATGAGGTCCTGCACGACCGGCACGTACGGGGCGTGGTGCCGGGCGGCGATACGGGCGCCGAGCACTCCCCCGGCGAGGCTGGGCAGTTGGGCGAACACGGCGTCGACGCGGCCGGTGCGGGGTGGCGCGACGAGACCGTGAGCGAGGATCGAACTCTCGAACAGGGCTCTGCGCAGGGCGCTCTGGTGCGGTGGGACGCTGTGCCGTCGGCGGTGCACGGTGACCCCGGCACGCTGCTCGGTGGCGCGCCACACCCTGCGGTAGGCGGGGTCGAGGCGCCAGGACGGGTAGTGCGGGAGCCCTGCGAGGACGTGGGTGTCATGGCCGCGGCTCGCCCAGTGCTCGGCGATGCCGGTGGCGTACGGGCCGATACCGGTTTGCTCGGGCGCGTAGTTGGTGGACACCAGGAGCAACCGGCGTCCGGACGCGGCGACTTCGCCCTCAGGGCCGGTGAGCGCGGTGACGTCAGGCTCGGTGGTGCGCTGCGTCGAGACGGAGCCGGTCGTGAAGGCAGTCCCGCTCCCGCCCCGATCGAGACGTTCATCGTGGGTATGTGTCACGCGACGAAAACCTTCCCCCCGGCCGCCTCTGCGGCCTCCCCTGTGTGTCCACGTCCAACGGGACCCCCCCGGTCCCCCGCACTGGTCGGAAGTGAACCTGAACGCACCCACATTGTTCACCCTCCGGGCACCGAGCATGAACGCTATCGTCAAAGTCCGCACATCACCCACAAAGGGGTGTGCATGGGGGACACCATCGATCAAGGGGGGCATCTGTTGCCATCGAGCAAGCCGTATCGCGTGGGCTACGCACCGGGCGCCTACGATCTCTTCCACATCGGGCACCTGAACATCCTGCGCCACGCGCGTGCCCAGTGCGACTACCTGGTGGCGGGTGTGGTCTCGGACGAGATGGCCGAACGGGCCAAGGCCAGGCGGCCGATGATCCCGCTGGTCGAGCGACTGGAGATCGTCCGCAGCATCCGGTACGTGGACGCCGCGTTCGTCGAGACCGTGCCGGACAAGCTGGAAACGTGGAAGCAGGTCCGCTTCGACGTGCTGTTCAAGGGAGATGACTGGCGCGACACGCCGAAGGGGGAGCGACTGGAGCGGGACTTCGCCACGGTGGGTGTGGACGTCGTCTACTTCCCGTACACCGTGCACACCTCGAGCACCCAGCTGCGACGTGCCATCGACGCCCTCGACGGGACGCGGTTCACCGACGAACTGCGGACAGCTCCCGGAACCACTTGGTGAGGAAGGCGACGAGGAAGAGCGCGGCGGCGACGGCAAGGACGGTGTAGGCCCACCGGAATGCGCTGCCGCCGCCGAGCAACAGGAAGACCAGGCAGAACACCCCGTGGTCGACGGGGAGGAGGGCCACGGCGCGTGCCGTGGAGGGCGCGGCACGCTCGCCCCCGGCCGCCTTGGGCTTGAGCTGCTCGGTGAGCAGCCCACCGAAGAACGTGACGACGGCGGCGAGTTGGAAGCCGAGCGGCACCAGCAGCCAGCCGTCGGCCACGGTCCCGAAATGACCGGGGTGCCGGTAGAAGGAGATCAGCACGGCGGTGTGCAGTGCGGTGATCTTGGCGCAGTCGACCACATGGTCGAGCCATTCACCCGCCGCGCTGCCGCCGCCGCGCAGCCGGGCGAGCTGGCCGTCCGCGGAGTCGAAGGCGAAACCGACCGCCAGTCCGAGCCACACCATGAGGCCCGCAGCCCAGGTGGGCGCGGCGACCGCCGCCGCAGCGACCGCCGCGAAGCTGAACACCGCACTGATCATGGTGACGTGATTGGGCGTCAGTCCCAGCCGGTACGCCCCGGCGGCGAGGTACCGGCCTGCGGGCCGGTTCACGAACCGCGAATACAGCGATACGCCCTTCGCGCTCTTCTGCGCGGACTTCAGCCGTATCAGCGCGGACGTCGTGCTGCTCATCGATCCCCCGAACCTCATGACCTCACCGGTCGCTCCCCTGATCCACATCATCACAGGTGACAGCGCGCAATGACGAACGATCGGAAAACTGACCGGAAGTGACGGGCGTCGTCGCGGCGACGGATGCGGACCAGGGTCCGGCGGACCCGACCACGCTCGGCCCGAGCAGCAACGCAACCGCCGGCGTCCCCGCCTACGTCGTTGCAGGGTTCGGCACTGCCAGCCAGCCCCGAACAAAGATCCGGACCATTCCCGGGCCGGCCTCCCGCCGCTCACATCGATTGTCATCAATCTCGCCGGTCAAAGCGGGCGCGAGCCATGTACCACCAGCAGACGAAGAAATTGCTAGTCACTCTCCGGCGCAGCACCCTCGGATCGGACGCAAGCGGCGCTGCCGAGAGACAGCGGCGCCAACGGAATCTTGTGGAACCTCAACAAGGCGGCAGAGTGAGCGACGCCGTCCCTCCGCAACACCTGACTCGACCGCCAGCCAGGTCAGCATCGGTCCGGACGCCACCGGACCTGCAAACGCCTCCGCAAGCCCCGAAGCTGGGAGAAGAGCCCCTCACCCGAGCATGACGGGGCGTCAGCAAAGTCAGCATTAGGTCAGCAAGAGTCCTGCCACAGCTGCCCACAGACAGCCACACCGTGGAATCGCCAACCGCACCGGCCTGACTCAGCCGGTTGTTTGGACGCCTCCCGGCAAGCAGGTGGAAGACAGTGGGACTTACCCGGCCGCCTTCCGCCTGTGGCCACCGACGCTGACGCGTTCCCGCAGGTCAGCGCACCCTTCCCCGCGGCTTCAACGGCACCGGCGGCAGTTCCGGTGCGGGCAGTGGCGCCCCGTCGTACCCCTTCACCTCCCCGAACCGGGAGCCTTCCATCCAGTCCCGACGCGCCTGCACGATCTCCTCCTGCGACCGTCCGATCCAGTTCCAGAACATGATCAGCTCCTCCTCGAAGGGTTCGCCGCCCAGGAGCATGAGGGAGGCGTCCGAGTCGGCGCGGAGGGGGAGTTCCGTACGGCCGCAGCCGAGGTAGAGCATCGAGCCGGGGAGGACGGGGACGCCGTCGACGTGGGCCTCGCCGGACATGGAGAGGACGGCGTACTCGAAGTCACGGTCGAGGGGGAGGCGTACGTCGGCGCCGCGGGCCAGGGTCAGGTCGGCGCCGACGATCGGTGTGAAGGTCGTGCCGGGCGACGTCGCGCCGTCCAGGGAGCCGAGGATCAGCGTCGCGCTCAGGCCGGCGGCCGTGACGACGGGCAGTTCGGCGTGGTGCTCGAAGCGCGGTTCGGTGTGCCGGTGGCTGTCCGGCAGAGCCACCCACAGCTGGGCTCCGTGCAGGAAACGGGCGTGCGTCTTCGGGCTCTCCTCCGAGTGGCTGATGGCCCGGCCCGAGGTCATCAGGCCCAGTTCGCGCGGGCGGATCGTCTGGAGGCTGCCCGTGGAGTCGCGGTGCAGCACCTCGCCCTCGTGCAGCCAACTCACCGTCTGCAGACCCATGTGCGGGTGCGGCGGCACCTGCATGCCGGGCTCGTCCGCGATGTCGTCAGGGCCGTAGTGATCGACGAAGGCCCACGCCCCCACCATGCGGCGGCCCAGGTTGGGCAGTAGACGCCGCACCTCGGTGGACTCGCCGAGCTTCACCCGGCGGGGGCTGAGGAGTTCACGCACCGGTTCGGCCACCACGAAGCCCCGGCCGCCGCACACCGTGGGCACCGCCTCGCGATCAAGATTGCTCATGCCCCACAACCTAGACCCGTCCGCCTCCCGCCGTCAGTCCCTCCCCCACCTGCCCCCTCCGCTCCTCCGCCCCTCCGCCCCGCGAAAACAGTAGCCATGGATATAGTAGCCATGTACATTATGTGCATGAGTTCGGCTTACGAAGGCGCGACGCCCGGTTTTCTCGTCTGGCGCCTGTCCATGAAGTGGCGGGTCGCCGTCGACCGCGCGGTGGCCCCCCTGGGGCTGACCCACGCGCAGTACGCGCTGATGGGGTCGCTGTACGGCATGCACCGGGCCGGCCTGCGGCCCAGTCAGCGGCAGCTCGCCGACCACACCGGCCTGGAGGCCCTCTACGTCTCCAAGCTGGCCCGCGCCCTGGAGACCGCCGGGCTCCTCGAACGCACCCGTGACCCCCGCGACCCCCGCGCCGTACAGCTGGCGCTCACCGAACAGGGACGCGAGGTCGCCCAGCGCGCGATCGAGGTCGTCCAAGGGCTGCTGCGACAGCTGTTGGAACCGCTCGGCGGTCTCGACGGCACCCGCACCCAGGAGTTCACCCGCGACCTGACCGCCCTGCTCGACGTACCGCTCGACCCCCTCGCGAGGACGTCCACGGACCCATCCACCGCACACGAGAAGGAGCAGTCATGACCACCACCGCACCCACCGCGCCCACCACGCCCACCCTCAACGGCCGGGTCATCGGCCTCGCCCACTACGCCGGTCGCGCGATCCTGGAGAGGGTGCTGACCGGCTATGGCCTGACGTTCCAGCAGTCGGTGACCCTCCGGCTCGTCGCCGTCGTCGACGAACCCCTCGACCGTGACCGGCTCGTCGACCAGGCCGTCGACTCCCTCAAGGTCGAGGAGGCCGAGATACGGGGCGTCGTCGAGGAGTTGGTCTCCGCGAAGCTGGTGGAGGCGGACGCGGAGCAGCCGTCCCGGCTGAGGATCACGGACGCCGGACGGGACGCGTTCACCAGGTCCGCCGCCGAGACCGCGCCCATAACCGCCCGGATCTACGCCGGCATCCCCGCCGAGGATCTGGCGGCCGCCGGTCGCGTACTGAACCTCGTCACCGAGCGGGCCAACGCGGAGCTGGCCGCCATGAAAGAGCCGACCGACATGAAGTAGTGGAATATTCAACAGCCAGTGGGGGTTGTGGGCCGTCGAAGGAGGTCATCAGTGGACACGACGTACTACGACCACGGAACACCCGCCGAGCGCTGGGAGCGCGCGCGGATGTTCTTCGACGCCAAGGACTACGCCGCCGCCGCGCGCGTCCTCGGCCCACTGGTCGAGGAGGTGCCGGAGCAGACCGGCCCCCGGCTGCTGCTGGCCCGCGCGTACTACCACTCGGCCCAACTGCGCCGCGCGGAGGCCGAGTTGCGTGTGCTCGTCGAACGGGACCCCGTGGAGCACTACGCCCGGCTGATGCTGGGCCGCACGCTCGAGCGGCAGGCCCGGCACGACGAGGCGGCATCCCACCTGCGGATCGCCTCGGCGCTCGCGGGCGACTTCGAGCGGCTGTAGATCGAGCAGATGTGAAGCAAGCGGCTGTAGAGCAAGGCGACTTGTGATTCGAGCAGCTGACACTCGCGCGGCCGCGAAAGGCCAGCATACGGAGCGAGGGGGGGCGGGCGGGGCGGGGGCCCCCCCCCCCGACAAGCGCGACTGGGGTGGCCCGGGAAACTCCCCGCCGGCCCCCTGCCCCCCCCCCCCCCCCCCCGCGGCCTACATAACACCCAACCCCCC
>NZ_JBSFVC010000049.1:0-44385 GCF_053592095.1 Streptomyces sp. NPDC002787
GTTCAGCCGAAGGCCGCTTCCGTGTACGGCGGTTACCGGACCAGGTGATCAAGTTCGGCACACCATTCGACACCGGACGTTAAAGATCAAGCTAGTAGACGATGGCTCTCCAGCGGTCGACCCAGAGCAGCCAGTAACCGCCCGTACCGCGCACCTGGACGCGGTCGGCTTCCACCTGCCAGACCGTGCCGTAGAGCGTGGCGTCGGGGAGGTCCACCCTGACGACGTCGTAGACGTCGAGGTCATCCTCAACCGGCCGAGTCCATGCGTTGGCACAGCGATCGCAGCGGTAGCCGACCACGTCCTGTCCCGCAACGGTCATCGGGCTGCCCGGGCGAACCGCTTCGACCAGGCACCGGGGGCACGGGTCGGCGGTGTGCACGCCTACTGACCGGGACATCGTCCGATCTTGCGGTGCGGCAACGAAGTACGGCAAGCGCGGCGACCACCAGCGACCGCCACCGCCCGTCGCCGCGGACAGAGAAGAGACGTCGCACAGCGGGTGCCGGCGCACGGTCCATCGTCGAGGATGAGGTCATGACCAACGACCTGGTGGTGTTCCTGAACGCGCGTCTGGACGAGGACGCCGAGCTGGCCCGCCACTGTGACGAGGTCGGGTGCTGCGGTGAGTGGACCGCCCGCGGAGACACGGTCGGCTTCTGCCAAATGGACCTCCCCGGATTCCATCCCGCGATCGCGCAGCATGTGGCCCTGCACGACCCCGCCCGCGTGTTGCGCGAAGTCGAGGCCAAGCGAAGCGTGCTGAGCCGCCACACGCTCAGTCCGGCCGAAGGCGACCCGGAGCGTCCCTGGGACGACCGCGACGACTGCCAGTTCGACGGTGACCTCTGGCCATGCGACGACCTACTCGACCTCGCGCACCCCTACCAGGACCATCCAGACTTCCCTCGGCAGTACAAGCCGAACCGTGCCGCCGAGAGCCATGGCGACCGCACGCCAAGCGCACCGGAGCGAGCGAAGAACAGCGGGGAACCATGGTGAAAGCAGCTTCCCCAGCTGAGGGCGGTGAGCTCTTGATTCAGCGTCTCCGCCCCCCGGTTCAACCCGTGCGCATCCTCATCGCCTCCCGCACGATCGCCTCCAACTGCTCGTGGTGTGCGCCCTTCCAGTACGCCCGCCCGCAGTCACCGCACTGCGCGAACACGTCGTACGACCGCTGCGTCCCGCCCTCCAGCCGGTCGGCGACCTCCTCCTTCGTCGCCGGCTTCAGCAGGCCGTTGCAGGCGGTGCAGCGGGTCCACGGCCGCAGCTCCGGGGCGAAGCGGTCCAGTACGTCCCGGAGTTGTTCGTCCGGCTGGGCGCTGTAGATGTACGCCCCGGCCCACAGCTCACGCCGCCGCAGCAAGCCCCGGTCGCGGCTGAGCATCACCCGTTGCTCGGCGGCCGACTGCGCGGCGAGCGCGGGGTCGCCGATGTCCGTGGACTCGTACGCCGCGTCCACCCCCAGCAGCCGCAACCGCCGGGCGAGCGTGCCGAGGTGGACGTCGAGGAGGAAGCGGAGTGGGGCGCCCGGGACGCGCTGGGGGCGTTCCACCGGGCGAACCGCTACCGACTCGCCGTCCGCCGGGACGTGTGAGACCCGTACCTCTCGGCCGTCGACGACCAGCGCGCCCACCTCCGTGAGCGGAACGCCGAGGGACTCGATGACGTGACCGAGCGTGGAGACGCCGTCGGTGGTGAGGAGCGTCGCGCCCGTGCGGCGGCCGTGAGGGACGAACAGGGCCAGTTCGGGGGCGACTTCGACCAGGATCTCGGGTGGTTTCACCTGGTCAGGATGGCATGGGGGAGGGGAAGGGGCTCAGGGGTTTTCCGTCGGGAGACCGTGCTGGATGGTCGTCAGGGCGCGGTCGACCAGTTCGGCGAAGTCGTCCTGGTGGTTGTTCTCGGCCCAGTACAGGGACGTCTCCATCAGGCCGCCGATCAGGGACATCGCCCAGACCCGTACCTCCAGGCTCTCCGGGTCCCGGCCCGTCCGCTCGCCGATGGCGGTGCAGAGCATGCGGCCCGTCACCGACATGCTCTCCATCATGCGCGAGCGCACCGCCGGGACCTGGACCATCAGATGGGTGCGCAGCCGCGCGACCTCCATGTCCTCCTCGATGCCCGTGCGGACGGCCTCCCGCATCACGTACCGGATGGTGTCCGGCCATGGTTCGTCCGCCGGCCGGGCCCGGAGTTCCTCCAGGAGGATCGGGTCGTACTCGTCGGTGAGGACGATGTCCTCCTTGGTCGGGAAGTAGCGGAAGACGGTCGACGGTGACACCTCCGCCCGGTCGGCGATCTGCTCGATCGTCGTGGCGTCGTAGCCCTGTTCCTCGACCAGCGCGTAGGTCGCGGCCCGGATCGCCTCGCGGGTCTTGATCTTCTTCCGTTCGCGGAGCCCGAGCCGGGGGCGGTCCGTGGGGGTGGTGGGGGCGTGGGGGCGTGCGGCCGTCATGCGGTCATTGTCGGGCATCGGCCTTCGGGCCGGCCAGGTCAGGGCTGGTGGTCGCGCCGCCCCCGTCCGTCGGCCCGCTCGGCAGGAACGCCGCCGCCAGCAGCGCCGTCACCAGCGCCGCGCCGCGCACACCAGCAGGACCACGCCCATGCCGTGGACGTACGCAGGGCGATGCCGATCGCGCCGCCCACCTGACGCAATGTCATCAGCAGCCCGGAGCCTCCCCCCACTGACTTGAGGGCGTGGGGGTATGCCCCAGCCGGCCCGGTCGGTGGGCAGGCTGTCGAGGGCGCCGGACATCGCGGGCACGAGAGCCGAAGCGTTCGGCCACCGACTGCGCCACCCGCACGTACGGCGGCAGGACGCACACCAGGCCGGAGAGGGCGAACATGGCGAGGGTCGCGGCCCGGGCGTTGAAGTGGAAGCCGGGGTGGGCCAGCAGGCCCATGTCGAGCACGGGGCATACGGCCCGCCGTTCGCGCAGCACCAGGACGGTGATCAGTACGGCGGACGCCGCGAGTATGTCGAGTGACAGCGGTCATGTAGTGAGAGTGACAGTCAAAATGGAGGCACTGTCAATCCGTCGGCCTGTCGTCAGGTGTTCGTGCGCACGAAAATGGCCACGGCTCGGAAGCCGTGGCCAGGAAGGGGCGAGGGGGCGGTTACGTGTGCTGGTACGCCACCAGGGAGATCCCCACGTAGTGCGCGATGAACGCCGCCAGGGTCAGGGAGTGGAAGACCTCGTGGAAGCCGAACCAGCGTGGTGACGGGTCGGGGCGCTTGAGGCCGTAGATGACTCCGCCGGCGCTGTAGAGGACACCGCCGACGATCACCAGGACGAGGACGGCGATGCCGCCGGTGCGCATGAAGTCGGGCAGGAAGAAGACGGCCGCCCAGCCCATCGCGATGTAGCAGGGGGTGTAGAGCCAGCGCGGGGCGCCGACCCAGAAGACCCGGAAGATGATGCCCGCGAGCGCGGCGGCCCAGATGCCCCAGAGGAGCCACTGGCCCTTGGCGCCGGGCAGGAGCAGCATCGTCAGCGGGGTGTAGGTGCCGGCGATGATCAGGAAGATGTTGGCGTGGTCCAGTCTGCGCAGGATGCCGTCCATGCGGGGGCTCCAGTCGCCCCGGTGGTACAGCGCGCTCACGCCGAACAGCAGGCAGGCCGTGAGGGTGAAGATCCCGCAGGCGATACGTCCGCGGGTGGAGCCCGCGAGGGCGGTCAGGACCAGGCCGGCGACGAGCACGGCCGGGAACATGCCGAGATGGAGCCAGCCCCGGAGCTTGGGCTTGATCTCGCCAGTGATCTCGTGGATCTCATCGGTGATCTGGTCGGCGATCTGATGCGGCAGGGATCGCGCGTCGGGATCGCGGCTGTCGGCCGACGTCTCCGTCTGCGCATCGGGGACGGACGCTGTCATGCCTTGCATCGTACCTACGGAGCCGTAACTTACGGGGCCATGCGGGCTGTTCGTGTTCCCGGAAGTGGCCATCGTCTCACGCGAAGCCCTCGTGAGCGGATATCCGGGCGCACATCTGGATACCCGCGGTGAAGCGGCAGTGACGTAGGGAAACCTCTCGGGTGAAAACGGGTGAGTGGCGATGGTCACGACGCTCACGTGTGCGGCCCTCTGGACATATGGGCACTCTCGTCGGATGATCAAATGAGTGCGGTCGACACCGGATGAGCGCCCAGAGTCCAACCGTGAAGCATCCGGGTCGCAGCCCCCACGGGGCCTCCAACACAAAAAATCCCTCATTTAGGAGCAATCGTGGCGCGCGACATCGCGGCTCCCCCTTCAGCCGTTCCGACCACCCACCGAGAACTCGTGGCGTGGGTGAACGAGATAGCCGAACTGACCGAGCCGGACAGCGTGGTCTGGTGCGATGGATCCGAGGCCGAGTACGAGCGCCTGTGCGGGGAGCTCGTCGAGAAGGGCACCTTCCGGAAGCTCGACCCGATCAAGCGCCCGAACTCCTACTACGCCGCCTCCGACCCGACCGATGTCGCCCGGGTCGAGGACCGTACGTTCATCTGTTCGGAAAAGGAGGAGGACGCGGGCCCGACCAACCACTGGAAGGCCCCCGCCGAGATGCGGGAGATCTTCCAGGGCGAGAAGGGCCTGTTCCGCGGCTCGATGCGAGGCCGCACGATGTACGTGGTGCCGTTCTGCATGGGCCCGCTCGGCTCGCCGCTCTCCGCCATCGGCGTCGAGATCACGGACTCCGCGTACGTCGCCGTCTCCATGCGCACGATGACCCGTATGGGACAGCCGGTGCTGGACGAGCTGGGCTCCGAGGGCTTCTTCGTGAAGGCCGTCCACACCCTGGGCGCCCCGCTGGAGGAGGGCCAGGAGGACGTCCCCTGGCCCTGCAACAGCACCAAGTACATCTCCCACTTCCCCGAGAGCCGCGAGATCTGGTCGTACGGCTCCGGGTACGGCGGCAACGCGCTGCTCGGCAAGAAGTGCTACGCCCTGCGCATCGCGTCGGTGATGGCGCGGGACGAGGGCTGGCTCGCCGAGCACATGCTGATCCTCAAGCTGACCCCGCCGCAGGGCGAGTCCAAGTACGTCGCCGCCGCGTTCCCGTCGGCGTGCGGCAAGACCAACCTCGCGATGCTGGAGCCGACGATCTCCGGCTGGACCGTCGAGACGATCGGCGACGACATCGCGTGGATGCGCTTCGGCGAGGACGGGCGGCTCTACGCCATCAATCCCGAGGCCGGTTTCTTCGGCGTCGCGCCCGGCACCGGTGAGCACACCAACGCCAACGCGATGAAGACGCTGTGGGGCAACTCGGTCTTCACGAACGTGGCGCTGACGGACGACGGCGACGTGTGGTGGGAGGGGATGACGGAGGAGACTCCGGCCCACCTCACCGACTGGAAGGGCAACGACTGGACGCCCGACGCCGAGGCGCCGGCCGCCCACCCGAACGCCCGCTTCACGGTGCCCGCCGCGCAGTGCCCGATCATCGCGCCCGAGTGGGAGAACCCCAAGGGTGTGCCGATCTCGGCGATCCTCTTCGGCGGCCGCCGTGCCACGGCCGTGCCGCTGGTGACCGAGTCCTTCGACTGGAACCACGGGGTGTTCCTGGGCGCGAACGTGGCGTCCGAGAAGACCGCCGCGGCCGAGGGCAAGGTCGGCGAACTGCGCCGCGACCCCTTCGCGATGCTGCCCTTCTGCGGCTACAACATGGGCGACTACATGGGCCACTGGGTCGAGGTCGCCAAGGACAAGGACCCGGCCAAGCTGCCGAAGATCTACTACGTCAACTGGTTCCGCAAGAACGACGAGGGCAAGTTCGTCTGGCCCGGGTTCGGTGAGAACAGCCGTGTTTTGAAGTGGATCGT
The DNA here is from genome assembly GCF_053592095.1 of Streptomyces sp. NPDC002787. Classification (NCBI taxonomy): domain Bacteria; kingdom Bacillati; phylum Actinomycetota; class Actinomycetes; order Kitasatosporales; family Streptomycetaceae; genus Streptomyces; species Streptomyces sp. NPDC002787. Next base: position 5,814 of record NZ_JBSFVC010000049.1, read on the forward strand.
GGACCGGCTGGACGGCAGGGCGGAGGGTGTGGAGACGCCGATCGGCATCCTGCCGACGGTCGATGCCCTGGACACGGAGGGGCTGGACCTGTCCTCGTCCGACCTGGACTTCCTGCTGACCGTCGACAAGGAGGTGTGGCGGGAGGAGGCCGCGCTCGTTCCCGAACACCTCAACACCTTCGGGGATCACACGCCGAAGGAGCTGTGGGACGAGTACCGGGCGCTGGTGAGCCGTCTGGGCTGAGGCCCTCGTGTGAGTTCCGCGACCGGCCGATATGGGTTGCCCTGACCAGCGACGTCTCCTCGGCCGGTCGCGGACTTTTTGTTGCGCCTGATAGCTCGGGAGTTTGCGGTTCGTTGGCGGGTGCGGGTTCGGTGGGGCTTCTCGCGCAGTTCCCGGCCCCCTGAAAGACACGGCCCTGCGGACCGAAAAGCAGGGGGCGCAGCCCCTGCTTTTCAGGGGCTCGGGGAACTGCGCGACCAGCCTGCACCGAACCCGCAGCTGGGGGTCGAAGGGGCGCAGCCCCTGGGGGAGGGATGGGTAGGGGCGGAGGGGGCGAAAAGGGCTGCCCGGGAAGGGAATTCGCGGGACACTCGGGGCATCCGCACCGAACCCCGAAATGAGGTGACCGGGGTGCGTACACCCGTAAGTGACCCCATGAAGATCGGCCCGTACAAGATAGTCGGCCGCCTGGGATCGGGCGGCATGGGCTGGGTCTACCTGGGCCGCTCCCCGGCCGGCCGCGAGGTCGCCGTCAAAGTCGCCCGCCCCGAACTCGCCGCCGAACCCGAGTTCCGCGAACGCTTCGCCCGCGAGGTCGCCGCCGCCCGCGTGGTCAGCGGCGCCTACACCGCCGCCGTGGTCGACGCCGACCCGACGGCCGAACTCCCCTGGCTGGCCACCCTGTACGTCCCCGGTCCCTCCCTCGCGGAAGCGGTGCGCGCCGACGGCCCCCTCCCCGAGGCCCAGGTCCGCCCCCTCGCCGCCGGTCTCGTCGAGGCGTTGCAGGCCATCCACGCCGCGCACGTCGTCCACCGCGACCTCAAGCCGGCGAACGTCCTGCTCGCCCAGGACGGCCCCCGCGTCATCGACTTCGGCATCTCCCGGGTGGACGGCGCGCCCGGCCTCACCCGCGTCGGCGTCGTCGTCGGCACCCCGCCGTTCATGTCGCCCGAGCAGATCCGCGGCGATCGGGTCGGCCCGTCGAGCGACGTGTTCTCGCTGGGCGGGGTCCTGGTGTACGCGCTCACCGGCCGACCGCCGCACGGCAGCGGGGAGGGCGTGCGCGTGGAGGTCGTACGGGGCGAGCCCAGGCTCGACGGCGTACCGGCGGGACTGCGGCCGCTCATCGCCCGCTGCCTCGCCAAGCGGCCGGCGGACCGGCCGCGACTGGCCGAGATCCTGGCCGAGTTGGTGGAGGAGACCGTCCAGGCCGAGGTGTGGCCGCCGCCGCAGGTGGCCCGGACCATCGAGGTGCGGTACGAGGAGTTGAAGGACCGCCATCGACGTCGTACGACGAGCGAGTCCGTGCCCTCCTGTCTGCTGCTGCACGCTCAGGCGCTGCTCGACGCGGGGCTGACCGACGCCATGGTCGCCGGGGCGGTGGTCCGTGACGGCGCCTGACTCCTACCCGAACCGCGACTCCTATCCGGGCCGCGACTCGCACCCGGGCCGCGACCCCTACCCGGGTCGCGACTCGTACGCGGGGCGGGACCCCTTCCCCGGCCGCGATTCCTTCTCCCAGCGCGACTCCTTCTCCGGACGGGACTCGCATCCGGGGCGCAACGCCGAGATCTACGACCTCGGCACCCACTGGCGGCAGTTGGTGCAGAACTGGGTCGCCCGGCGGAATTACCACACGGTCCATGACACCGTCTCCGTCTCCCTGCAATTCGATCTCCATGAGGCGGGGCGGACGGTCACGGTGAGATTCATGACCACCAGGAAACTTCTCGTCGCCTTCGCCACGGACGGGAATTTCCTGCGGCACGACCAACTCGCCATTGCCGCCGCCGCTTCGAACGCATGGAATACCGAACAACTGAACCCCATGCTTTCTGTTTGGGATGCGCGCGGGCCGCGCCCCTGTCTTGCCGGGGTCTGCGACCTTCCGCTGATATGTCGTATCACCCAGACGGATTTCGATGTCCTGGCCAATGACTGGGTGGAGCGGGCGCGGCAGATGTTCAGTCGCTGCCATCAGGTGTTCAAGTTGTAGAAGTGAAAAGCATACTGATCGAAAATCGGCGTAACTCCCCGTAAGTCCCCTGACGGAATTCACCAAACCCTTCCGGCCGCCCGGCTGCCTGCTCCACTATTGGGTGGGCTTTTTCGGGGCCGCGGGGGCGTGCCTTTCAGGCCACGGGGGTTGGTGCGATGGGGGTGATCGGACGGTTGCGGTTCCTCGGTGTGCTGGTGGGGTTGTTGGTCGCGCTGGTGCCGGCGGAGGCGTCGGTCGCGGCCGGCGCCCCGTGCCAGGACGATGGGTTCACGGAGCGGCTGGAGTGCTGGGCCGGCCGGATATCCGAGGGGCCCTTGGTGATCACCCTCAAGGGGCCCTTGGAGTACGAGGAGATCGGTGAGCGGCACCGCGAGGTCATCAAACGGCTGCGCGAGGATGCTCACCCGGTGGTGGTGCAGGTCTCGAAGGGGGCCCGCACGGGGCAGGGCGGTACGGCGCTGCTCCTCATCGCCGAGGGACTGCTCATCCACCCAAGTGCCGAGGTCGAGCGGCTGCACGCGCGGACGATGGCCGACCTGAAAGAGAGTGACCTCTGCGACGACACGAACCAGCTGTGCGCCAAGGTCGGCCCCGGCCAGGGGTCGGCCACCCTCAAGGGCGCGGAGCTGGCCGCCTTCGCCGCCGATCCCGACGACAACAGTTTCACCGTCCCCGACAGCGACGGGAACCCCGGTTCCTCGGCCTCGTCCGGCGCCTCCGGTGGCCAGGGCGACAAGAACCGGGGCGAGCAGGGTCAGGAGGGCAAGGGCCGGGGCGTTGGCAACCAGCCCGACATAGCTGACGGTCGGGCCTCCGAGAACAGCGGCTCCACCTGGGCCGCCCTCTGGATGGGTCTCCTCCTCGCCCTGCTGCTCCTCGCCTTCGTGATCGTGATCCGGCGGTCCCGGGGCCCCGTGGCGGTGGGGCACCGGGCGGCCTCGCCCGGGCGGGCCGTCGGTGGTCCCGCGCGGGCGGCGCCGGCGCACGCGGCGCGCGGCGGGGGCGGAAGCGGGGGCGGGGGCCGGGGTGACGGCGGGGACGAGAGCACCACCCGGCTGCGGGTCGCGCCCGCGCCGCGGCGCGGACGCCAGGTGGGTGCCCGTCCCGCGCACGCTCGCACCGCCGTCGTACGCACCGAACTGCACCCGCAGGGCTACGTCGAGGTAGACCGGGTGCTGCGCCGGGCGGTGTGGGCCGAGCCGGGACGGCCGCCGCCCGCACCCGGCGGACTCGTCGACGTCGCCGACGCGCGGGAACGCGACTCCGACGTCCTGTACGCCTTCCCGCCCACCGCCGCACGGCACGCGAAGGGCACGCCCAGGTAGCACCGACGGCACCAACCAGCACGGACGCCATCAGCAGCGCCAACCGTCACCGACGGCACCAGCAGCGCCAACCGTCACCGACGGCACCAGCAGCGTCAACCGCCACCGACGGCACCACCAGCACCCATCGACATCGGCAGCGCCCATCGGCACCTGCGGCGTCGACCGGCACGAGCAGCACCGGAAGCACAGGGGGATGAACGATGCACAGCGAATACCCGCCCACCCTGCCGGCGGAGTACGCCGACATCGAGTTCGAGAACAACGCGCAGCGCATGCCGCTCGTGCTCTGCCTCGACACGTCCAGTTCCATGGCGGGTCAGCCGATCCAGACGCTGAACAACGCGCTCGCCGAATGGACCCGGGAACTCCACGACGACGTGAGCCTCAGCTACAGCGTGGAGGTCGCCGTCGTCACCTTCGGCGGCCAGGGCGTCGCCGCCTGGCGCGGTCCCCAGCTCCTCGACCCGCGCACCCGGACGAGCCCCTTCATACCCGCGCACGCCTTCCAGGCACCGCAGCTCACGGCCGCCGGGGTCACCCTGATGACCGAGGCGCTGGAGCTGGCGATGCACATCGTCGCGGCCCGCAAGAGCGAGCTGCGGGCGTCCGGGCTGCAGTACTACCGGCCGCAGATCTGCCTCGTCACGGACGGGCTGCCCACCGACCCGACGGGCCATCTCACCGAGTCCTGGCACCGGTTGGTCCCCGTCCTCGCCGAGGAGCAGCGGGCCCGGCGGTTCCGGCTGTACGCCATCGGGGTCGGCGGGATCACGGACATGGGGGAGTCGGTGCTGCGGGCGTTCGCGCCGAAGTTCAACGCCCGGTTGCAGGGGTTCCCGTTCCGGGAGCTGCTCCAGATGATGTCCGCCAGCGCCAACGCCGAGCAGAAGGGGGCGGGGGACGAGGTGTTCGAGAAGATCTTCAGCCAGTTCAAGACACAACGCCCGGCCTGGGAGGCGTGAGGTGACCGCCGCCCCGCCCTGGCGGATCCACGGGCTCAGCGTCGAGGGCTACCGGCACCGGCGCCAGGGCCTGCCCTGCCAGGACGCCTGCGCCTACGCCACCATCTCCTCCGTCGCCGTGCTCGCCGTCGCCGACGGGGCCGGCAGCAGGCCCCGGTCGGAGGAGGGCGCGCGGCTCGCCGTACAGCTCGCGGCGGAGCACTTCGCGCGGCGGGCCGGGGCGGCGGTGGAGGTGCGGCCGGGGGAGGCCGTGCACGAGCTGCTGCGGGACGCCCTGCACGACGTCAGCAAGGAGTTCCTCGACCGGACCGGCGCCGACGCGCAGGACTTCGCGACGACGCTCACGGTGGTGGTGCTCGCGCCCGGTTGGATCGGGCACCTCACCGTGGGGGACGGGTTCGTCGTCGTACGGGCCGGGACGGAGGACGGGGAGCGGCAGTTCCATCTGCTGCCGCAGGCCGCGGCGGCGAGCGAGTACAGCAACGAGACGGTGTTCCTGACCTCGCCGGACGTGGCGCGCTGGACGCACACCGAGTGCGTGCTGGACGACGGGGTCGACGGGGTGCTGCTGTCCACGGACGGTCTCGCGCAGGCCATGCTCAACCGGGCGAACGGTGGCGCCCAGTCCCCGAACACCTCTTTCGCCGACGCCGTGTTCCGCTCCCTCGACGCGGCCCCCGAGGACGCCCAGGACACCAACCTGGCCGCCCTCCTCCGCTCCGACCGCCTCACCGCCCTCAACGCCGACGACAAGACCCTGCTACGAGCGGTGCGTACGGGCCGGCGATGAGCGGGGAGGGGAGCGCGGTGGTGCTCGGTGGTGCTCGGTGGTGCTCGGTGGTGGCGGAGCAGGGCCGGCGACGGCCGGGATGGGCGGGGCATGGCTGGTGGGTCCGGTTGGAGGGGCGGGTTGTGACCGGTGAAGGCCGGTGGTGGCGGGTTGGGACCGGTGAGTACCGGTGGTGGCGGGGCAGGACCGGTGGCGGCCGGGGGCGGTCACGGCCGGTGTGGACGGTCAGGACGGCCACGTCCCGTCATCACCGGCCGGCAGCGGCCACGGCCGGTCCGGAGCGGCTGTCGCCGGTCGTGGCCGGTGGTGGAACGCGGCAACCCCAGGACGGGCGGCTCGACGAACACGCGGAGGTACGGCCATGAGCGGCCGCACGGTCTTTCTCGACGGTAGGCGGGTCACCCTGGCCGAGTTGCCGCTGAAGGGGGGCGGGCAGGCGGCCGTGTTCCCCGTGGAGGGTGACGCGGGGATCGTCGTCAAGATCTACCGGGACACCCCGGGGCCGGACCAGGAGCGGCGGCTCGCCCGGATGCTCACCATGTCCCCGCTGGCCGCCCGCCCGACGGACGCCAACCAGCCACCGGAGCTGGCCTGGCCCACCGCGATCGCCCGGGGCGCCGACGGCGAGTTCCTCGGCTACGCGATGCGCCGCTTCGGCGAACCCCAACACGTCCAGCTGGTCGGCCTGTTCACCCGTGTCCAGCGCCTCAAGCTCTTCCCCGACCGGGCCGACTGGCGGTTCCTGCTGGGCGTCGCCTGGAACCTCGCCTTCATGACGGCCCGCATGCACTACGACAACCTCGTCATCGGCGACTTCTCCAGCAGCAACGTCGTCGTCGACGGCAACGGCTTCGTCACCTTCCTCGACTGCGACTCCATCGCCTTCACCGACCCGGTCACCGGCGAACTCTTCCCGTGCCTGATGCACACCACCGACTACTCGTCCCCGGAGCGCCAGACCGGGGGCGCCGCCACCCGGCAGAGCGACGACTTCGCCCTCGCCGTCCTCGTCTACCAGCTGCTCACCGCCGGCAACCACCCCTTCGGCGGGGTCCCGCACGAGAGCGCCTCCGAGTCGACCGTCAAGGACAACATCGCCGCGAGCTGCAGTTATGTGGTCCGCCCCGAACGGGTCACCATCCCGCGCGGCACCATCGACCCGTCCGTCCTGCCACCCGAACTCCTCACCCTCGCCAGGGCCGCCTTCGGACCCGGCGTCCAGGAGCCCACCGCCCGGCCCCCTGCCGAGGCCTGGCTGCGCGCCCTGGACAAGGAACGCGGCGAGGTGCGCGCCTGCACGGTACGGCCGCTGCACACCTACGGCTCCCACCTGCCGACGTGCCCCTGGTGCACCCGGGCCGCGGTCACCGGCCACGACGTGTTCAACGGCCCCCGGCCCAGCTCGGTCCCGGTCCCGCCACCGCCGCCGGATCAGCCCCCTTCCCCGTACGCCGCGCTGAAGGTGCTGGCCGTGGTGCTCGGGGTGGTGCTGCTGATCGTGTTTCTGACCAGCGTGGGATGAGAGTCGCGGACCGACGGGGTGGGCGCGTAGTCGGGCGGGTGCGGGTGAGTGGGGCTTCTCGCGCGGTTCCCCGCGCCCCCTCAGCCCGACCGGTCCTCCAGATACCGCGTGTGGGACTCCTGCCGCCGCGCTTCCGTGTCCCGCAGCGCGGCGGCCAGGCGACCCAGCTCCTCCTGGAGAACGCCAAGTTGGCGCTCCAGGTGTCGCTCGGGCGGTTCCGTGCCCGGGGTCAGACGGGTCCACCAGCGGGTGCGGACGAAGGTGTCGACGGCCTCGGGGACGTCCTGCCGTACGGCCCGGGACAGGGCGTGGATGCCCTCGGGGTCGCGGGCGAGGACCTCGGCGACCCAGCCGGGGTCGAGGAGGGCGGTGAGGAGTTCGGTCAGCTCGGTGAGACGGCCGGCCGCGGCGGGCGGCAGGTCGACGTCCGCGAGGTATGCGCGGAGGGTACCGAAGTCGGCGCGAACCTCGTCGAGTTGGGCGGAAGGGTCGGGGAAGTCCGGCAGCGGCGGGCGCTCCGGCGGGGCGATCAGCGCGCCAGCGCCGTACAGACCGGCGACCACGACCGGCCAGTACGGGCCCGCGACCCCCGCGAAGGTCAGCCCGAGTCCGACGATCCCCAGCGCACTGCCGGTGAGGTTCTTACGGGACTCGACGTACGTCATGAATCTACTGGTAGCCACGGATCTCCTCGAAGGCGCCGTCCAGCGAGCCCTGCCGGGCATCGAAGAGGCGGCCGCCGGTCAGGTCGGCGATGTGCTCCAGTTCGTCCTTGTCGGAGTCGCCGAAGAGGATCGGGAAGACGGGGATCTGCCGGTCTGCGGGAGGCAGTTGGCCGTAGAAGGCGTCGAAGTCGGCGGGGCTCGCGCCCTCGGTGTTCTCGCCGTCCGTCATCAGCACGATCGAGGTGAACGTGTCCCGGTCGGCGGTGCCGAGGTGCTCGTACGCCTTGCGCAGCGAGGTGTAGATGGCGGTGTCGCCGGCGGCGGACAGTTCGCGGGTGTCCGCGCGGATGCCGTCGAGCCCGGCCCGCGGATCCTCGGGCCGTACGACATGCGTCCGCACGCTCTTCACATCGGACCCGAACGGCATCAGCGTGACCTCCTCCCGGTCCCGGAAGTCGCCGGTCAGCTCGGTGAGGGCGCTCTTCAGCCGGTCCAGACGCTCGCCCTCCATCGAGCCCGAGGTGTCGAGGACGTACACGGTCCGCGACGGGCGGCGCAGCTCGTTCTCGTACGCGTCGAGGAGCCCGTCCGCGACGGATAGGGTCCCGGGGAAGGGGAGTTCACGACGGCGCGTGGTGTCGAGGCCGGGCGTGGGCGGGACGGAGGCGACCACCGGGCGGCGCAGGGTCTCCTCGGTGATCAGCCGCTGGATGTCCGGGGTGCGCAGGGCGTCCGTGAGCCGGCGTACGTCGTCGCGGACGCCCTTGCTCGTGGAGGCGAGCGAGGAGAGCGGATAGTCGGCGGTGACGACCCCGTCGCGCGGCCGGATCACCGTCAGGCCCTTCTTCCCCTTCAGCACCGACTCGTAGTTCAGCAGAGCGTCGACGTCACCGCGCCGGTCGTACGCCGCCGCCAGCCAGCCCGACGACCCCGACGTCAGCTTCTGCCCCGCGAAGAACTCCTTCAGCCGGGGCGTCGCCCGCGCGACATCCGCGTCCGTGAGCGCGGACTGCGCGTCGGAGAGCCCCGACGCCACCGAGACGAGCGTGGAGAAACCGGAGTTGGAGCGGGACGGGTCGGTCATGCCGTAGGTCAGCTTCCCGTCCCCCACCGCCTCCTCGATCGCCGCCCAGGTGACGCTCTCCGGCTTCCACCTCAGCTTCCGCACGGTCTCGTTCTTCACGCCGATCGCGACCGGGCTGGACATCACCGGCGTCTCCGACACCACCTGCCGCGCGGCGTCCGGGCGCAGTCGCAGATAGTCGTTGGAGGACAGCCAGACCGCGTCGTAGGCGCCCTTCGCCCGGCCCTTCGCGAGCAGGTCGACCGCGTCGAGCGTGCCCATGTAGGTGGGCCGGACCTTGATCCCGGTGTCCTTCTCGACCCGCTCCAACACGGGCCTCATGTCGGCGAGTTCACTGGAGGCGAGGACGCGGAGGGTACCGGGGACGTACTCGGTCGGGTCGGCCTGCGGTTCGGCGGCCGAGGTGCAGGCGGTGGCCAGCAGCGTGGCCACGGTGGTCATGAGGACCCCCGCGGTCGTACGTGTTCTCATGCGAGCCCACCCCCTTCCAGCGCCCCCTGCGACCGGCTGCGCTCCAGGTACGTCGTCGCGTGCTGGAGTTCGGACGTCAGGGACTCGACGGTCGCCGCCATGGTCTCCGTGGCCTGCGCCTTGTACGTGTCGATGGCGTCGAGGGTGCGGTAGATCTGCTGGAAGGCCGAGCGGAGTGTCTCCGCGCCGACGGCCGGGTCGGCGGCGATGCGCTGGATCTCGCCGCTCTGGGTGGCGAGCATCTCGGCGTTGCCGCGGATCAGGTCCTCCGTGGTGCCGCGAAGGGCGTTGACCTGGTCGACGACCTTCTTCTGGTTGTCGAGGGCGGAGGCGAGCATCACGGAGATGCGCAGCGCCGAGACCGTGGTCGTGGCGGCCCGGTCGACGCCCTTGATCAGCTCCTCGTTGTTGCGCCGTACGACGTCCATGGCCAGATAGCCCTGGGCGCAGACGGCCAGCTGGGTGAGCAGGTCCTGGTGCTTCTGCCGGACGGGGAAGAGCACGTCGGCGCGGAGCGTGTCGCCCTGCTGCGGGTCGACTCCGTCGAGGTGCGTCTGGATGTGCGCCTCGACGGCCGAGTCCAGGGCCTCCGTCAGGACAACGTACTCCTGCAGCTTGCCCATGGTCTCCCACAGGCGGACGCGCTCGGTCTGCAGCGCCGCGTTGTCACGCCGCAGTTCGTCCTGTCCGCCGCGCAACGACCCCACGATCTTGTTCAAGGTCCCTTGTGCGGAGGCGTACTTGGCGACGTGGTCGCGCAGCCTGTTGCCGCCGGGCAGCCGGGACAGGAACTTGCGGCCCTTGCCCGCCGCCAGATCACGCGGGTCCAGGTCCTCGACCACGCGCCGCAGTTCGACGAGCGATCCGGCGACCTGCGACTGGGCGTCACCGCCCTTGTCCGGCAGGCTGCGCACGGTCCGCTCCAGCATGCGGTTGGACTGCGCGGCGGCCGTCCGCATCTCCCCCGCGCCGAGCGCGGTGATCTCCCCGACCCGCCCGGCGAACTCCGGGGAGCGGGCGTCGAGGGCGGCGAGCCCTCGCACGTACTCCTCCGCCTTGCGGGCCATGTCCGTCCGCACGGACTCCTCGACCGGCACGAGCCCGCCGGCCTTCTCCCGGGGCACGGCCGCGACCGGCTCGGGCGGGGTGAGGGTGAAGCCGCTGTCGTTGCCGCTGTCTTCGATGGTCATCTCTGTCGTTCCCCCGTCGTCCTACTGGCCCCTGGCCCGGCGCGCCATCTCGTGCAGCACCTCGGAGGTGGGCACGGGCGCCTGCCGGACGGTCAGCTTCTGCATCAGATAGGTGGTGTGGTCGGCGGTGGCCGCCGTGAACTCGGTGGCCGCCCCCTGCGGCCGGAACCCGTGCCGGGCGGCAAGCTCGCGCAACTCCGGGTCGGTGCCCAGGAGTTCACCGAGCGCGCGCCCTTCATCCGTGACCGGTACGACGGTGTGGTCGCTGAAGACAGTGGTGTCCGGGTAGAGGACGACCAGGTCGTCGACGCTCTGGCCCTCGGCGAGCAGCGCGGCGACCTGCGACTCGTAGACGAGCACGAGCGGATTGCCGACCCCGCTGACGAAGTCGCGGAACGCCGCGTCGGTGCTGGGCTGCTGGGCGCCCTGGACACTGATCAGCTCGCGCAGGAGAGGCGCGGTCCTGTCCAGTTCCTTCTCGCTCGCGACCACCCGCCCGCCGTTGGCGACGTTGGAGGCGGCGGCGAGGTAGAGCGCCCCGGAGTTGGAGGAGGTCGGGTCGGTGGTGGCGATGTAGAGCAGCCCCATCAACTCGCCGTACTTCTGCGCCCCCTTGAGGTCCTGCCAGGTCCGACTGCCCTCGGCGGCCTTCAGATAGGCCGCCATGCCGAGGACACCCCGGCCGCCTTCGACCGTGGCGAGCCCGTTCTGCCGCAGCACGTCGGCGGCGCCCCGGTGGGCGACCACGACGAGCGGGGAGTAGAAGGGGCGCGGCAACGGCTCGCGTACGTCGTACTTCTTCGCCAGCTCGTCGGCGGGTGCCTTGCTGGACGGAAAGGCGAAGTCGTACCCCTTCAGATCCAGGCCGTCCATGGCCCAGGATCCCGACGTCTCCGTCTTCACGGTGTAGCCCTTGGCGGCCAGGGCCTTCACCACCTCCGGGTCGGCGAAGAACTCCGCCTTCTCCGACCCGATCACGCCTCGCACGGTCTTCGTTGCCGTGCTCGTGTCCTCGGTTTGCCGGCCCGCCACGACGGCTGCCACCACGCCGCCGATCAGCAGTACCGCGAGGACGATTCCCGCTATTCGTCTCACATCGAGGAGCGTGCTCCCGGAACCCAACGTTCCTCGCCGCCGCGCGTGAACCGCCGGTGAACTGGTGGTCCCGGAACGCAACGGGGGGCTGCCGCCGGGGGTGCGTGTGTCGTCCGCGGGGTCGTGTCTTTCAAGGGGCGCGGGGAACTGCGCGAGCAACCACATACCACCCGCACCCGCTGGAACAACCGAACCCCCCAAGCTGAAAGGCGCTCAGGGGGCCGAAGGGGCACAGCCCCTCGTGACCGTGCCCAACCTCAACGAGACGCCAGCTCACGCTGCAGCGCCCCGGCGGCATGCGCGTCCATCCGCTCCGCCGCAAGGATCGCGGACGCCGTGTCCGCCCGTGACGCGGCCACGACGAGGGCCCGCCCCGCGAGGGCATGGGCGCGCCGGTGCAGCTCGCCGACCTCACGGTTTCCGGCGGCGGTCGAAGCGGAGCGAACCGGCGGACGCCCGCCCCGCAAACGGGCGACCTGCGCGGCCACCCGCTCCGCGGCCACGTCGAGGTCGTCGGAAGGGTCCAGCGCGCGGAGCTCGTCGGTCGCCGCCAGCAGCGCCGCCAGATGACCCGCGAGCTGGATGTCCAGCTCTTCCTCACGCGAACGGTGAGGGAAGTCGGAGGAGGTGGTGCCGGCCATCGTGTGGACCGACTTGGTGCGGATCGGCTCGTACATGGGATGGCCTCCAAGCTCTCGGACGACCAGCCTACCTTAGATTTCGTCTAAAGTTGAGTGAGGTCCGAAAGTCTGGTCGCCGTATCCGCGTCAGGCCTGCCCGTACCCGTCCAGGAAGTTCCCGATCCGGGTGATCGCGGACCGCAGGTCACCCACCGTCGGCAGGGTCACGACCCGGAAGTGGTCGGGCTCGGCCCAGTTGAAGCCCGTGCCCTGGACGACCATGATCTTCTCCTGCCGGAGCAGGTCGAGGACCATCCGGCGGTCGTCCTTGATCTTGAAGACGTTCGGGTCGAGGCGCGGGAACAGATACAGCGCCCCCTTCGGCTTCACGCACGAGACGCCCGGGATCTGCGTGAGCAGCTCGTACGCGACGTCCCGCTGCTCCTTCAGGCGCCCGCCCGGCAGCACCAGGTCGTTGATCGTCTGGCGTCCGCTGAGCGCGGCGACCACCCCGTGCTGCCCCGGCATGTTCGCGCACAGCCGCATGTTCGCGAGGATCGTCAGGCCCTCGATGTAGGAGTCGGCGTGCGCGCGCGGCCCGGAGATCGCCACCCAGCCGACCCGGTACCCGGCGACCCGGTACGCCTTCGACATGCCGTTGAACGTGAGGGTCAGCAGGTCGGGGGCGATCGCGGCGGTCGGGGTGTGCGTGGCGCCGTCGTAGAGGATCTTGTCGTAGATCTCGTCCGAGCAGACGAGGAGGTTGTGGCGGCGCGCGATGTCCGTCAGGCCGCGCAGCATCGCCTCGTCGTACACCGCGCCCGTCGGGTTGTTCGGGTTGATGATGACGATGGCCTTGGTGCGGTCGGTGACCTTCCGCTCGACGTCCGCGAGGTCCGGCATCCAGTCGGACTGCTCGTCGCAGCGGTAGTGGACCGCCGTACCGCCGGACAGCGACACCGCGGCCGTCCACAGCGGATAGTCCGGGGACGGTACGAGGACCTCGTCGCCGTCGTCGAGCAGACCCTGCATCGCCATCACGATCAGCTCGGAGACGCCGTTGCCGATGAAGACGTGCTCGACGTCCGTCTCGATGCCGATGGTCTGGTTGTGCATGACGACCGCGCGGCGCGCGGCCAGAAGCCCCTTCGCGTCGCCGTACCCGTGGGCCGACGACACGTTGCGGAGGATGTCCTCCAGGATCTCGGGCGGGCACTCGAAGCCGAACGCCGCCGGATTGCCCGTGTTCAGCTTGAGGATGCGATGCCCTGCCGCCTCTAGCCGCATCGCCTCCTCGAGCACCGGGCCCCGGATCTCGTAACAGACGTTGGCGAGCTTGGTCGACTGGATCACCTGCATGTCCGCGAGCTTACGGCCCGGTAACGGGTTCCGGGCCGTGTTTTCCACCACGTGAGACGGCCGCTATACCCCGAAATGCCCCGCCGCTGTCCTCCCGGCCCCCTCCTCTCTACAATCCGCGAGCAGGTCCAGGCCACCCCCCACCCCATGGCCGTCGACCACATGACACAGGTTGTACGGCTTGTGCGGCCGCACGGCGCACGACACGAAGGCGGCGGAACGACATGAACGGGGTGGGCGGCGTGGACAGGGCGCACGGGCCGGACCGGAGCGATGCCGATCTCCACGATCAGCCGAACGTGTACCACCCCGTCGGTGACCCCCGCTCCACCCCCGCCTACGAGGCCTTCAGGGACCCGGCCGCCGCCCACGGCTGGCAGAACGCCTACGACGACACGGTGCGACTGGACGAGTTCGTTCTGGATCACCCCCGGGAGCCAGGTGACCCGAAGGCGGAGGACCGCCCCGTCGCCCCCGAGGCCCTGGACGCTGCCGGGCGGCGGGCGCGGCCCACGGACGGGCGGCGGGTCACGCTCGGCCGGCGTCGGGCCCGGAGGCGCGGCGCCTTGATCGCGGGCGGTCTCGGCGCGGCGGTGCTCGTGGGGGCGGCGGTGGCGGTGCTGGCCGGGCTCGGCCCCTCGGGCAAGGACGAGGACAAGGAGGACCCCGGCGCCCCGGCGCCCGTCGGGTCGGCTCCGGCCGACGCCCGCTCCGGTGACGCGCAAGAGGTCTCCCCTTCGGCGGGCGGGTCCTCCGACGCGGCGGCCACGGCGCCCCCGGGCGGCTTGTCCGACACCTCCGCGACGCCGTCCCCCGACGCCACCACCCCCGAGCCCTCCGACCCCACGTCCCCCACCCCGGACCCCACGACCCCGTCCGCCTCCCCCTCCGCCACGACCACCTCGCCCCACGGCAACGCCAACGGCAACCAAGGCCGTGGCCAGGGAGCGACGAAGGGCCCCAAGTAGCCCACCCCTTGGCCGGAGATCGCGTTGGCCGAAGATCACGCGGCCGGAACCAACTCCTTGCTCGTCCCCCACATGAGCTTCACAATGCGCATGACAAACTGCGGTGGCCGGAAGATCTTCTGTCACCCATGTAGCAAGAGGGGACCCCCACATGAGAAAGCCTCTCGTTGCCTCGCTGTTCGCCCTGGTGGTCACCGGGGCGGGCGCGGCACCGGCGGTCGCGGCGCCCGTGACGACGACGGACGCACCGGTGAAGCAGGTGGTCGGAAGTGTCGTCGAGACGGCCGACAAGGCCGTGGCCGACCTCGCGGCCCCGGCCCCGGCGGTCCAGGCCGTCAACTTCGCCGGCACCGTCTCGCTCAGCAACTGCTCCGGCTCGGTCGTCCGCATGCCCGCCTCCGAGGACAACGACCCGGCGCTGGTGATGACCAACGGCCACTGTCTGGAGACCGGCTTCCCGACCCCCGGACAGGTCATCGTCGACCGGGCCTCCACCCGCACCTTCGGCCTGCTGAACTCCGCCGGCACCCGCGTCGGCACCCTGCGTGCCAGCAAGATCGCGTACGGCACGATGACCGACACGGACATGGCGGTGTACCAGCTCACCACCACGTACGCGCAGATCAAGAGCGCGTACGGCATCGACGCGCTCGTCTACGACACCACCCGCCCGGCCGCCGGCACCGCCATCAGCGTCGTCTCCGGGTACTGGAAGCGGATCTACAGCTGCGGTGTCGACGGCTTCGCCTACCGCCTCAAGGAGGGTGACTGGACCTGGAAGGACTCCATCCGTTACACCTCCGCCTGCAACACCATCGGCGGCACCTCGGGATCCCCGGTGCTCAACGACGCCACCGGCAAGGTCGTCGGCGTCAACAACACGGGCAACGAGAGCGGCGAGCGCTGCACCGTCAACAACCCCTGCGAGGTCGACGCGAACGGCACCGTGACCGTTCGCCAGGGCATCAACTACGCCCAGCAGACCTGGCACGTCCCGGCCTGCTTCGGCGTGGACAACAAGCTCGACCTCACTCGCAGCGGCTGCGTACTCCCGAAGCCGTAGCGCTCCGCTCGGAGCCGTCGAGACCACCGGGGCCCTCAGGCGGTTCTCCGTCCGCGGGCCGGTGGGGCTTCTCGCGCAGTTCCCCGCGCCCCTGAGGGGCGCGGGTCAGGCGCTCCGCCGGATCGTCCGGCCCGCCAGTACGTCCGTCCGGCGGCCGTCCTCGATGACGAAACGGCCGTCGACGAGGACGTACGGGATGCCGGTGGGCAGGGTGCGAGGTGCCTCGTACGTCGACCCGGCGGCCACGGTCGCCGGGTCGAGGAGGACGAGGTCGGCGCGGTACCCCTCGCGGACGAGTCCCCGGTCCGCGAGGCGGAGCCGCGCGGCGGGGCGTGAGGTGAGGTGGGCGACGCACTCCTCCAGGGAGAGGACGCCCAACTCCCTCACGTACCGGCCGAGATAGTGGGGGAACGTCCCGTACGCGCGCGGATGCGGCTTGTCGCCGCGCAGGATGCCGTCGGAGCCGCCGGTGTGGACGCGGTGGCGCATGATCGTGCGGACGTTCTCCTCGTGGCCCACGTGCTGGAGGATCGTCGAACCGAGCCGGTCCCCGACGAGCAGTCGGCGGGCGGTGACCCACGGCTCCTCGCCGTGCGCCCGCGCCGACCGCGCGATCGTCCGGCCCACGTACGACGACAGGGCCGGGTCGGTGACGCCCGAGATCTCGATGGTGTCCCACTCGATGGGCACGCCGTGGCAGCCGTCGGCGCCCACGACCTCCATGTGGCGGCGGATGCGTTCGGCGGTGTCCTCGTCCTTCAGCCGCGCGAGGATCGCCTCCGGGCCGCCCTCGCTCGCCCAGCTCGGCAGCATCGCCACGAGCGTCGTGCAGCCGGGGGTGTAGGGGTAGGTGTCGAGCGTGATGTCCGCGCCGGTCGCGAGCGCCTCGTCGAGGAGGGCGAGCAGTTCGGGAGCCCGCCCCTTGTTCACACCGAAGTTCATCGTGGCGTGGGCCAGATGGAGCGCGCACCCGGCCTCCCGCGTCAGCGCGACCATCTCCTCGTACGCCTGGAGCGCGCCCGCCCCGTACGACCGGTGGTGCGGGCAGTAGTAGCCGCCGTACGACGCCACCACCCGGCACAGTTCGGTGAGTTCGGCGTCCTTGGCGTACATGCCGGGGGTGTAGGTCAGCCCCGACGACATCCCGACCGCACCCTCCCGCAGTCCGGCCGCCACCAACTCCCGCATACAGTCCAGCTCTTGAGGCGTCGCCTCCCGGTCCTCCCAGCCCATCGCGAGCATCCGGACGGTGCCCTGCGGGACGAGGTACGCGGCGTTCACGGCGATCCCCTCGCCGTCGAAGCCGTGGTCGAGGCGGTCCAGGTACTCGCCGACCGAGCGCCAGGTGAAGTCGATGTCCTCGCCGTAGCCGTTCCAGCCGGTGATCGCTCGGCGGACCTCTTCGAGGGTGCGGTCGTCGACCGGCGCGTACGACAGGCCGTCCTGGCCGATGACCTCCAGGGTCACCCCCTGCGCCGCCTTCGCGGTGTGCTCGGGGTCCCGCAGGAGCGCGAGATCGCTGTGGGCGTGCATGTCGATGAAGCCGGGGGCCAGGACCAGGCCCTCGGCGTCCAGCTCCCGCCGGGCCCTCGGCCGCTGGCACCCCGCCGCGGCGGCCTCCTTGACGATCGACGTGATCCTGCCGTCCGCCACGACCACGTCGGCGCGGTAGGAGGGAGCGCCGGAGCCGTCGACGACCTCGGCGTCACGGAAGACCAGGTCCATCGCGTTTCACCTTCCGGTGGGGGCCGTTGGAGCGTGCCTACGGGGAGGGGCGGCTGAGGAGGCTTCGCGGCCGCGGGTCCGCCGTGGCCGCTCGCGCAGTCCCCTGCGCCCCTTGCGGGCCCGCGGCCCGTCGAGGCGCGCGGCCGGCGCCCGCCCTTCGCCTCAGAAGAAGGTGCGGACGTAGTCCACGACCGTCCCGTCCGCCTCCGCCACCGGGATCAGCTTCCACTTGTCGAACGACGTGCACGGATGCGACAGCCCCAGCCCCACCCAGTCGCCGACCTCCAGCGCGGCCCCGGCCGCCGTGCGCAGCCACGCGTGCTGGTCGGAGAGCCCCGTCACCGTGATCCCGCCGGCGTCGCGGACCGCGCCCGTGGCGGCGTCCCGTACGACCTCGGCGGCGGGCAGGTCGAGGTCGTACGCGGCGTCGCGCTTGCCCGCGTTGGCGAAGGCCTGCTCGGGGGAGGGGCGGGAGACGATCTGGGCCCAGAGCCGGAAGGCGGGCTCCAGGGTGCCCTCCTCGGGGACGCGGTTGAAGGGGGTCACGCGGCGGTAGTGCCCGGCGTCGTGCGAGACGTACGCGCCGGACCGCAGCAACTTCAGTACGGGCACGGACAGTTCGGGCAGCTCGGCGAAGACGTCGGCCACCGCGTCGAACCACGCGCTGCCGCCAGCGCTGACGATCACCTCGTCCAGCCCCGCGAACCGCCCCGCCTTGTCGAAGTCGACGGCCAGGGCGGTGAGCCGGCGCAGCCACGCCCGCACCCGCTCGGGGTCGGCGTCCGGCACCTCGCCCTCGTACCCGGCGACCCCCGCCAGCCGCAGCGTCGCGGCCCCGGCCACCGCGTCCGCGACGGCCGCGCACTCCGCCTCCGTACGGACACCGGTGCGCGCGCCCTCGCCCGCGCCCAGCTCCACGACGACGTCCACCGGGCGCGCGGAACCCCGTAGCGCCGCGTCCATCAGCTCGACCCCGCGCATGGAGTCGACGTAGCAGACGAAGCGGAACGACGGGTCGGCCGCCAGCTCGGCGGCGATCCAGCGCAGGGCGGCGGGGTCGACGACCTCGTTGGCGAGGAAGATCCGCTCGATCTCGAACTCCCGTGCCACGCGCACCTGATGGGGGACGGCGAGGGTGATGCCCCACGCGCCGCGCTCGATCTGGCGCCAGAACAGCTGCGGCGCCATGGACGTCTTGCCGTGCGGGGCGAAGGCGAGGCCGTGGCGGGCGGAGTAGGTCTCCATCAGCGCCAGGTTGTGCTCCAGGCGCTCGGCGGACAGGGCGAGCACGGGAGTGGTGAAACCGCCGGTGAACAGGTTCCGGCCCTGCGCGGCCAGCTCGGCCACCGTCAGTCCGTCGGCGTCCGGCGGGAGGCCCTTGAAGCGGTGGTCGACGCGCTCGGCGGCAAGACGGGCGAGCGCTTCGACACTCACGACACTCATGGAGCCTCCCTGGCGAGGTGCGTTGCACTCTCTGCAACGTTCATTGCGTATGCCGCTTACAGCTGTCTAACATCCCAGCCAGCACCGGGTCAACGGTGCCGCCCCCACGGAACCCAGCCCGCAGAGCCGACGAGGAGCCCCCACCATCGTGACCGCCGACGGACTCCGTTGCCCCGCCGCCCCCGACGTCGTGGACGTCGTCGCGCTCGGCGAGTCCATGGTCACGTTCCTGCCCACGCGCCCAGGCCGCCTCGCCGACGTCCCCTCCTTCGACCGCGCCATCGGCGGCGCCGAGTCCAACGTGGCCTGCGTACTGGCCGCCGCCGGCCACGCGGTGCGCTGGGTCAGCCGGGTCGGGGCCGACGGCTTCGGCGATCACCTGATCGAGGAGATCGGCTCCTACGGCGTCGACGTGACGTCCGTACGGCGCGATCCGGAACGTCCCACGGGCGTGTACTTCCGGACGGCGGGGGACCGGGCCACCGACGCCCACGAGGTGGCGTACTACCGCGCGGGCTCGGCCGCCTCCGCGATGACGGCCGGGAACGTGGACCTGGACGCGGTGCGCGCGGGCCGGGTGCTGCACCTCTCCGGAATCACCGCCGCGCTCTCCCCCGAGTGCCGCGCCCTGATGCGCGCCCTGACCGACCCCGGCCGCGCCGACGCCCCCCTCGTCTCCTTCGACGTCAACCACCGACCGGCCCTGTGGCGGACCGACGACGGCCCGCGGACCCTGCTGGACCTTGCACGGAGCGCCGACATCGTGTTCGTGGGCGAGGACGAGGCGGCCGAGGCCTGGGGTGTCACAGGCGGCCCGACGGCGATCCGGACGCTGTTGCCGGAGCCGGGAACCCTGGTGGTGAAACAGGGAGCGCACGGAGCCACCCTGTTCGAACGCACGCCCCCACCGGTGGATCAGCCGAGTACGGACGGAAGGGAGCATGCCGGGGGGTGGGCGGCCGCAGCGGCCGGCGTCCACCACCGGTCACATCCCGACGCGAAGGCGCCCGCCGGACCGAGGACGGAGCCTCCCCGGCACGCCCCCGATCCCACCCCCATCGCGCCCGCCCCCACGACGGCGCGCACCCGGCCGCCCACGGACACGACCACCTTCGTGCCCGCCCCCACGGTCCGTGTCACGGCAGCGGTCGGCGCCGGCGACGCCTTCGCCGCCGGCTTCCTCTCCGCCACCCTCCGCGCCCTCCCCGCCCGCGACCGCCTCCGCCACGGCCACCTCATGGCAGCCGCCGCCCTCACCGTTCCCGGCGACCTCGCCGTCCCACCGCTCCGCGACCACGCCGACCGCCTGGCGGCCCTGGACGACGACACGTGGGGGAGACTTCGACTCGGCCCCGGCTGGACGCAAGCCGATCAGGCCCCCGAGGAGGTACGCACCCCATGAGCCAGACCGTCGACCGCGCGCTGAGCATCCTGCCGCTGCTCGCCGAGGGCCCCGCCGACCTCGGCCAGGTCGCCGACCGCCTGGGCGTCCACAAGTCCACGGCCCTGCGCCTCCTGCGCACCCTCCACGAACACGGACTCGTCTACCGCCAGTCCGACCAGCGCTACCGCCTCGGCGCCCGCCTCTTCGCCCTCGCCCAGGAGGCCGTGGAGAACCTGGACATCCGTGAGATCGCCCACCCCCACCTCGTACGCCTCAACGAACAGTGCGGCCACACCGTCCACCTCGCCGTCTACGAGGAGAACGAGGTCCTCTACATCGACAAGGTGGAGAGCCGCTACCCGGTCCGCATGTACTCCCGGATCGGCAAGCCGGTCGCCATCACGGTCGCCGCCGTCGCCAAGCTCTGCCTCGCCGACCTCCCCGAAGCCGAGCGCCGCGCCGTCGCGGAGAAGCTCGACTACCCCCTGTACACGCCCCGTTCGACCCCCAACGCCCCCGCCTTCCTCAAGGAGCTGGCGCGGGTCCGCGAACAGGGCTGGGCCACCGACCTCGGCGGCCACGAGGAGTCCATCAACTGCGTCGCCGCGCCCATCCGCGGCGCCGACGGCCGGGTCGTCGCCGCGATGTCGGTCTCCGCGCCCAACGTCGTCGTCACCGCCGACGAACTCCTCACCCTGCTCCCGCTGGTCCGCCGCACCGCGGACGCGATCAGCGGCGAGTACTCCGGAAGAACCCCCACGTCAGACCCCGTATGACGGACAAGGACCCCCTATGACCGACAAGATCGCCCTCACCCCGAAGACCCACACCGCCCCGCCCGCGAAGTTCTCGCACGGTGTGAAGAAGGGCAACATCCTCCAGGTCGCGGGCCAGGTCGGCTTCCTCCCCGCCGTCGAGGGCCAGCCCCCGACCCCCGCAGGCCCCACCCTCCGCGAACAGACCCTCCAGACCCTCGCCAACGTCAAGGCGATCCTGGAGGAGGGCGGCGCCACCTGGGACGACGTGATGATGATCCGCGTCTACCTCACCGACGTGGACCACTTCGCCGAGATGAACGCGATCTACAACGAGTACTTCGAGACCCACCTCACCGCGGCCCCGGCCGCCCGCACGACGGTCTACGTCGGCCTCCCGGCGGGCCTCCTGATCGAGATCGACGCACTGGCGGTCCTGGACGCCTGAGTCCCGCCCCCGCGCTCGAAGGGCCGCAGGCCCTGTAGGGGCGCGGGGAACTGCGCGAGCAACCCCACACAACCCGCGCCCGGGCAGCCATCAGCACCACCCCCCCACAACCCCCGCACCCCGCACGGCGCTCCCCCCTGCCCGAAAACCCCAGCCATGCCCCCACCCAGAGGCCCCCCACCCAGAGGACCCCCATGCCCGAAACACCCCCACACACCGGCGGCCTGCTCCTCCTCATCGACGGCACCGCCGGCCTCCTCACCGTCGCCGCCCTCGGCATAGCCCTCCTCCTCTTCCTCATCATCAGAACCAGACTCCAACCCTTCGTCGCCCTCCTCGCCGTCTCCATAGCCGTCGGCCTCGCCGCGGGCCTCTCGGTCACCGAACTCTTCGGCACGGTCCAGCGAAGCGACGCCGTCTCGACCATCGAGTCCGGCATGGGCGGCATCCTCGGCCACGTCGCGATCATCATCGGCCTGGGCACGATGCTCGGCGCGATCCTCGAAGTCAGCGGCGGCGCCGAGGTGTTGGCCTCCCGCCTCCTGAACCTCTTCGGCGAGAAGCGAGCCCCGCTCGCGATGGGCCTGACGGGCCTGATCTTCGGCATCCCGGTCTTCTTCGACGTCGGCATCTTCGTGCTCGCCCCGATCGTCTACGCCGCCGCCAAACGCTCCGGCAAGTCGATCCTCCTCTACTGCCTCCCGCTCCTCGCCGGCCTGTCGATGACCCACGCCTTCCTGCCCCCGCACCCGGGCCCGGTGGCGGCCGCCGCGCTCCTGCACGTGGACCTCGGCTGGGTGATCCTCATGGGCGTCGTCTGCGGCATCCCGGCCGTACTGGCCGCCTGGGCGTTCTCCGCCTGGATCGGCCGCCGTATCTTCGTCCCCGTACCGCAGGACATGGTCGAGGCGGCCGAGGAGTCCCGTCAGGCCGTCATCGACGAACAGCGGGCGGCGGGCGTGGCCCCGCAGGAGAGCCCGGTCCCGCTCACCACGGTCTTCCTGATCATCGGTACGCCCCTCATCCTCATCCTCGCCGCGACCTTCTCCTCGATCGCCCTGGACCCCTCCACGCTCCGCTCGGTGATCGAGTTCTTCGGCAACCCCTTCGTCGCCCTGACCATCGCCCTGCTGCTCGCGTACTACCTGCTCGGCATCCGCCGCGGCTGGTCCCGCAAGTCGCTGGAGACGGTCTCCACCTCCTCCCTCAAGCCGGTCGGCAACATCCTGCTGGTGGTCGGCGCGGGCGGTGTCTTCGGCGCCGTACTGAAGGCGAGCGGAGTGGCCCAGGCCCTCTCGGACACGTTCAACGACGTGGGCCTGCCGGTGGTCGTCCTCTCCTACCTGCTCTCGGTCGTCCTCCGGGTCGCCCAGGGCTCGGCGACGGTCGCGATCGTCACCACGGCCGGCATCGTGGCCCCGCTCCTCGCCGAGGGCGACCACTCCCAGGCCTTCGTCGCCCTCGTCATCATGGCCATCTCCGCGGGCTCGATCTTCGCCTCGCACGTCAACGACGGCGGCTTCTGGATCGTCGCCAAGTACTTCGGCATCAGCGAACGCGACACCCTCAAGACATGGACCGTCCTGGAGACGGTGCTGTCGGTGGCGGGCTTCGCGGTAGCGGCGGTATTGAGCGTGTTCGTCTGACCGTTGTGAAACCCAGATACGGACATATGCCTGGCCCGACTGTCCCCGGCACAGGGTCGTCGACCATACTGCCCGCTGTGGAGCAGCGCATCGGTTCGAACAACCAGCCCCTGGCCGCCGCCGCCGCGGTCGACCCGTCGCACATCCCCGGACTCACGGCCCCGGTGTCCGTGAAGAAGGAGAAGCAGGAGGAGCCGGAGGACATCAAGCCGACGGAGTCCGTCGAACCGGCGGAGACCGAGGAGCCGGACGAGGCTGCCCCGGACCAGGACGAGCCGACCGCGGCCGAGAAGGCGTCGAAGACGTCCGTCGAGAAGACCTCGGCCGACGCGGACACCGGGGCCGGGGCCGAAGACGAGGCGAAGCCCGGGGCCGACGGCGAGACAGACGCGGACTCCGACGGCGAGGACGCGGAGGGGACGACCGCGGACGGCCCCGTCTTCGAGGCCTCCGACCGCCGCGCGAAGATCGTCGCCGACAGCCGTGGCGTACAACTGCGCCTGGACGACCAGGAGTGCGAGTTCCGCTGGGACGAGATCGGCGCGATCGAGACGGAGTCCCCCCGCTTCGGCAAGCGTTTCACCATCACGGTCCACACCCCCGACCGCCGCTGGTACTTCCTCGAGATCGAGGCCAAGGCCAAGTCCGAGCACGCCGAGTGGGAGAAGCAGATCGACGAGGTCCTGGACGCCTACTTCGACGACGGCTCCGACGACCGTTCCGACGACGGCGCCGACGACAAAGAGGCCGAGGACAGCGCCCCCTAAGGGGCGCGGGGAACTGCGCGACCAGCCACATCGGACGCGCAGTTCCCCACTCACAGAAGCCCTTGAGCACTCACCGGCTCAAGCGGCGCAGCCTCACGCGCAGTACTGCGCTTCCTTGCCGATGGACCGGTACATGCAGTCCGAGTTCTCCAGCAACTGCAACACCGCGTCCCGGTTCCGCGCGGTCTCCCGGGCGATGACCTCGTCGGGCGGGTAGAACCCGCCACCCCCGGCCGACGACGGATACATCTCGAACGTGTACCCGAAGATCTTCTGGCTGCCCCACAGCCAGTCGTCGATCGACCCGTCCGTGATGTAGAGATCGCTGGACTGCTCGGGCGTGTACCCGTTGCTCGCGGCCATCTTCCCGCCGACCGTCGCGAACGCGTTGCGGTCGTCCGCCGTCATCCCGGTCGTCGTGTCGGCGGTCGTGTACCCGAACGGCCACAGCACCAGCTCGCTGTACGTGTGGAAGTCGATGCCGGTCTTGATCTGCTGGACCCCGCCGACGACCCGGCTGCGCACGAAGTTGGCGACGACCTTCACCTCGGGCGCCGACTCGGCGGCCGTACCCCGGTACGTCTCGGAGGACGGTGAGCCCGACGAACCGCCGCAGCAGCCCCAGCGGTAGTTCCAGTTGCGGTTCATGTCCGTGCCGACGGCCGACGAACCGCTGTTGGGCTGGCGGTTCTTGCGCCACGAGCGGTACGAGCCGGTGGCGACGTCGTACTCGCCGCCGTCCGGGTTGAGGTCCGGGATGATCCAGATCTCGCGGTTGTTCACCATGTTGGTGACCCGGGAGTCGGTCCCGTAGTCGGAGGTCAGCTCGTTGAGCAGGTAGAGCGCCATCTCGACGGTGAGGTGCTCGCGGGCGTGCTGGTGGTGGGTGAACAGCACCTCGGGCTCGGCCTCGTCCGTGCCGACGTTGTCGCTGATCTTGATGGCGACGATGTTCCGGCCCTGGTACGAGGTGCCGATGACGCGCTGGCTGACGATCGAACTGTTCGCCGAGACGACGGAGTTGATCTCGTTCGTCATCTCCGCGTAGTTGTGGTAGCGGGAGTCGGCGGACGGGAAGTCGAAGAGCCGTACGTCGTCCTCGCCGTTCGACCGGTCCGGCACCGCGCCGAGCGGTGTGACCTCGTAGCCCTGCTGCTTCAGCTTCTTGATCTGATCGGCGCGGCCGGAGATGAACACCGTGTGGTCGTCGGCGTCGTCGACGGTCACGCCGGCCCGCTGCAGCGCCGTGCGGGACTTGCTGTCCGAGTGCATGTGGACCTCGTACTGGCGGATGTCGTCCGCCGAGGCCTTGGGCCGCTCGCCGCTGGTCGCCGTGGCGTCCGTCGTGGTCGCGGCGACCGGGGCGGCGAGGGCGAGCGCCAGCAGGGTGGCGAGGGCGGCGGTGCGGCGGCCTGATCTCCTGCCGGTGCCGCCGGGCGTCGCCGCCCTGCCGCGTATGCGGAGTCGCATGAAGTCTCCTATTTTCTCCAGGGATTCCGGGGTCTCCGGAAGGTGGGGAGTGGAGCGGGGGGTGGATCCTTGCGACGTGCCTCGGGCCTGGCCGATGACCGTGGGGTGCTCGGCAGGCCCTGGTGCGGGTGTGGCGCTCATGGTGCGGCTCTGGCATGACCAGGTCAAGAGTGACTGTGGCGGACGCGGACTGCGCATGGCCGGAACGGGCGGGAACCGGCCGGAGGTTCACGGCATGCGTAAGCCGTACACGACCGCGTACACGCCCATCAGTCGCGTACACCCGCAATTGCGGACGTAACTGGGCGGGAAACAGGTATATGCACGACCGGAAACAGGTATTCCTCCCCGTGTGCCGCCTTCGCGCGGCGGCAACGCTGGAGTCATGCTGCAACTCTCCGGGGGACTCCTTCCGGATTCCGGCCCCCATTTCGCCTCGTACCCCCAACCACCCATGGGCGCGGGCCACTTGAGCGTCGAGTACGAGCCCCGTCCCACCGCCGCCGCGGAGGCCCGCGCGCAGGTGCGCAGGCAGTTGGAGGGATGGGGACTTCTCGACCAGACCGAGACGGCCGAGCTGCTGGTGAGCGAACTGGTCACCAACGCGCTGGTGCACGCGGAGAGCCGCTTGAAGCTGACTTTGTCGGCTTCGCACGGCGTACTGCGCTGCGAGGTCTCGGACACGGACGGCCGCCCGCCCCGGGTGCGCCGGACCACGGGGATATCGGAGAGCGGCAGAGGGATGTTCCTGGTGGACGCGCTCGCCGGGCGCTGGGGCTGCCACCAGGACGGGCCGGGCAAGACCGTGTGGTTCGAACTCGGCACGTGCGGGTCCGACGGCTGTGGTCGGCGACAGCAGTAGCGCTCCGCTGGGTTCGGCGGCTTCGAACTGCTCCGGCGGCACCGCCGCCGCGACCCGCCCCGCCCAGGGCCCCGACGGCAGAACCAGCCGCCGGGGCCACCCCGTCCCTGACCACCAGGCCCGCCCCGCTCCGACCGCACGCCGGGCCCGCCCGGTTCCCGACTGCCACGTCGGGCCCGTCCTCATCCCAGCCGTCGGGGCCGCCTTGTCCCTGACCGCAGGGCCGCTCCGCCCCCAGCCGTCGGGGCCGGCCTGTCTGACTGCCAGGCCCGCGGCCCCGTCCCAGCCCGCCGGGCCCGCCCGTTCACCACCGCCACGCCAGGCGCGCCTGGTCCCCGAGCGCCGGGCCCGCCCGGTTCCCGACCACCCCGCCGGGCCCGCCCCGTCTCCGACCGCCCGCCCCGCCGCCGACCGCCAAGGGCGCCACCGGGTCGGCCGCCCCCCCCGGAACCATCAAGATCACCGCCGGTTTCCTTCACCGCACGCCCTCTTGTGTCCGGCCCCGCTTTGCGCTTTCTTGATCGGCATGGCTGACACCACGGACAACACAGCTGCCGGGGAAGCGACTTCGGCCCCTCGTAAGTCCAGTTGGAAGTACATCGGCCCCGGCATCGTCGTCGCCGCGACCGGCGTCGGCGCCGGCGACCTCGTCGCGACCCTGATCGCGGGCAGCAACTTCGGCTACACCCTGCTGTGGGCGGCCGTCATCGGCTGTCTCGTCAAGATCTCCCTCGCCGAGGCGGCGGGCCGCTGGCACCTCTCCACCGGCCGCACCCTCTTCGACGGCTGGGCCAGCCTCGGCCGCTGGACGACGTGGTTCTTCGTCGTGTACGTCGTGATCTGGGGCTTCGTGTACGGCGCGGCGGCGATGTCCTCCAGCGCCCTGCCCCTGCAGGCGCTGTTCCCCGACGTCATGGACCTCAAGTGGTGGGCCGTCCTGTGTGGCCTGAGCGGCCTGGTCTTCGTCTGGTTCAACAAGTACGAGGTCTTCGAGAAGGTCATGACGGTCCTCGTGGGCGTCATGTTCGTGGTGACGGTCTACCTGGCGATCCGCGTCACCCCCAACCTCGCCGACGCCTTCGCCGGCCTCCTCCCCGTCCTCCCCGACGAGAAGGACTCGATCCTCAACACCCTCGGCCTGATCGGCGGCGTCGGCGGCACGATCACGCTGGCCGCGTACGGCTACTGGGTCAACGCCAAGGGCTGGACGAACACCGGCTGGATGAAGATCATGCGCCTGGACAACCGGGTCGCGTACATCACCACCGGCATCTTCGTGATCGCCATGCTCTTCGTCGGCGCCGAGCTGCTGCACTCCGCCAACATCGCCATCGCCAGCGGCGACAAGGGCCTGATCCAGCTCGGCGACATCCTGGCCGACGAGTACGGCACGGCCACCGCCAAGTTCTTCCTGATCGGCTTCTTCGCCACCTCGTACACCTCCCTCATCGGCGTCTGGCACGGCGTGAGCCTGATGTTCGCGGACTTCGTGGAGCGCTTCCGCAGGAAGGGGGAGGCGACGGGCGAGACGGCCGCGTCCGGCCGCGAGGTCGCCTCCGGCCGGCACGAGCGGTCCTGGCCGTTCCGCGCGTACCTGCTCTGGCTGACCTTCCCGCCCATCGTCCTGCTCTTCCAGGGCCAGCCGTTCCGCCTGATCATCATCTACGGCGTCCTCGGCGCGGCCTTCCTCCCCTTCCTCGCCGCCACCCTCCTCTGGCTCCTCAACTCCTCCCGCACACCCCGCGAATGGCGCAACGGATGGGTCAGCAACGGAATGCTGGCGATCGCGGGCCTGCTCTTCCTGGTCCTGGCCGTGAAGCAGATCTGGGACCAGCCGTGGGGGGACTTCTTCTGACCAGGGCGGGGCGGAGCAGCAGTTGCTAGTCGAGCGTCCTCCACCGCTCGCTGGTGGCGATCTCCTTCAGCTGAGCCATGGTGAGCGCGGGGGTCTCGCGGGTCGCGGCCGTGTGCTGGGCGCCGGAGTTGAAGGCGCTGATCACGACACGCAGCCCGTCCGTGCGGAGCGTGTCCACGGTCCACATGACGACCCCCTCGCCGCCCTTCTCCCCGGGACCCTGCTGCGAGGCGACCTTCGTACCGTCCGGCAGGGTCTCGGCGTCGGCGCCGAACAGCGAGCCCGCGAGGTCCCCCATCCCCGGCTGCACATTGATCTGCACCAGGCTCCGCCCCTTGCCGTCGTCGAGGACGACATACGCGAAGTCCGACACCTGGCTGTCCTGGGTGACGACGTCGAGGCCCTCGGGAAGGAGACTGATGAGCGTCTTCCGAATGGCCTCGCCCTCGACGACCGGGGCATCGACTGACCCGCCCCCGGGGGCAACCGTCGACGACTCCTCCTTCTCTCCCTGGTCCTCCTGCGGGCTGCCGTTCTCCGGCTTCTCCGTGATGGCGTCGACGACCGCCTGCCAGCCCGGATCCCTGACGATCGTCTTCAGGAGGGCTATGGGCAGCGGCGGTTCGGCACGGGTGACCGGCGCGTCCTTCTGCGCCTCGGCGTTCCACTCCATGACGCTGACCTCGTACCCCGCCGGATCGACCAGCTGCGCGTACCAGTGCTTGGTGTCCACCCGGCGGTCCGGGTACTCGTAGCCCTGGAAGACCATCAGCCGCGCCCCGCCCGGCAGCGTGCTCTCCTCGCAGGAGTCGTACGCGACGAACGTCTTGTCCGGGCAGTCGGTCAGCTGCCGGGCCTGCTCGCTGTCGGCCTCGATCCGCCCGAGCCCGAGCTGTACGGCCCCCCCGCCCTTGCCGTCGTCGTACACGACCTGGGCGTACGGCCCTCCGTCCGCGCTCGTGCCACGAGCGGACTCCCCGCTGATCTTCCCGTCCGGCAGCATCTCCTTGAGCATGCGGACGAGTTCCGTGCCGGGCACCGCGCCGTCGTCGTCCCTGACGCCGGGCTCGGTGGACCGCTCCGCCGCCACGGAATGCTTGCCGCCTCCGTCGGCGCCCCCGGGCAGCAGCATCGCCCCGCCCACCCCGACGAGCGCGATCCCGGCGACCCCGCCCAGCATCGCCGCCCGTCGGCGGAACAGCAGCCGACGGCCGCGTACGGCTCCGCCGCCGACCAGCGCGTGGTGATCGGTCTCGAAGGCGCCGCCGACCCGGCGCAGGGCGTCGCCGAGCCTGCCCTCGAAGGGGTCTTCCTGCTGTTCCTGGGGCATGACGAACCGCCGTTTCTGCGAGTGGGTGTGCTGGTGTCGGTGGGTGCGGGGGCGCTCAGGGCGTGGCGTACTCGCCGATGGCGTCGCCGAGCAGGACGCGCAGCCGGGCGAGGGCACGGACACATCTCGTCCGCACCGCCGCCGAACTGGCGTTCATCGCCGCGGCGGTCTCCTCGACGGACCGGTCCTCCCAGTAGCGCAGGACGACCACGGCCCGGTCCTTGGGCGGCAGTTGGGCCAGTGCCTCGACGAGGGTGAGCCGCAGGGAGGAGTCGGTGCCGGGCGCGGCGGGCACGTCCGGAATCACGTCCGTGGCCCGTTCCTTACTGCTGCGCCGCCGCTGATGGGCGAGGAACGTCCTGGTCAGCACGGTCTGCGCATAGCCGACCGGGTTGTCCGCCCGCCGCACCCGCCCCCACTTCACGTACAACCGGCCGAGCGTCTCCTGCACCAGGTCCTCAGCGAGATGGGTGTCCCCACCGGTGAGCAGACACGCGGACCGGTACAGATGACCCGCGCGCGCCGCCGCGAACTCCTGGTATCCGTCCGCGCGGACTGGTCTCATGCGTGGCTCCCCCTGAACGGACTCGCGTTGTCGCCTCTCACTCCATTGATGCGGTGGCACCCGGGGAATGTTTCACGCGAGGCTGAGAGATACGGTGCGGTACGAGTCACACCAACGGGGCAGAGGAACGCACACCATGGACCAGCCTGAACAGCAGGGCCACCAGCCGCCACCACAACCGTGGACACCGCCGGGAGGCCAGGGCTTCGGCCCACCGCCCCAGCCGTACGCGCCCCAGAGCCCGCCCACGGGCCCACCGCCCCAGCCGTACGAGCAGCCGCAGCAGCCGTACGCGCAGCCGCAGCAGCCGTACGCGCAGCCGCAGCAGCCGTACGGGCCGCCGGCCCAGCCATACGCGCAGCCGCCGCACCCGTACGCCCCCCAGCCACAGGCGGCGGCCCCGGGAGTGCCCGGTGGCGCCGCCCCGGCCCAGGGCCCGGAGTTCCTGGCCGTCGACCGCCACAACTCCGTCGTCGTCGACGACACCGGCGTCGCCTTCGAGGACCACGGCGTCTCCGTCGACTTCCCCTGGCCCGAGATCCGCAGCGTCCACTACAAGGCGAGCGGCAACGGCAAGGCGCTCATGGTCGCCGTGATCCACCTGGACGGCCGCTTCTACGAGTGCACGGTCGAGGCCAAGCCCCGCGAACGCCTCCACCAGTGGTTCGCCCACCTGGCCCAGGTGCTCGGCTACTACCGCCCGATGGGCTAGCGGCAGCCGCGCGGCATCTCAGAGCAGGTGGTCCACCTTCCCGGCCTTGATGTCGAGAATGAGCGTACGAAGCGCTTCGCGACTGTCGGTGAGGTAGGTGTCCTCGGCGCCGGCTACGGCTATGTAGGCGTTGCCGACGGGGTCGGTGCCGAGGCGGAAGCAAGAGTTGCCCTCGCCGCAGAAGGGCTCTTCCCAGCTGATCGTTGTGTCGTGCATCGGGCGTCTCCTCAGAAACCGTTGGCGATGTCGCGGATGAAGTCACGCGATGCCGATGGCGACAGGGCGATGCCCTCCATCCAGTCCAGGTGGGAACGGTACTTCGCCAACTGGTTGTCCGCATGAAGGAAATCAGGCCCGTGAGAGTTGTCGATCTGCACGGTGTCGAGCGAGGCAACGGGCCCCTCCGCGTACAGAACGGTCTGCCCTGCCCCCGGGAACGCACCTGCCTCGAACGGGATCACCAACAACGTGATGTTGTCCTGCTCGGACCTCTTCAACAGGTGCTCAAGCTGCGCTCGTGCCACGCCGGGTCCGCCGAACCGCATACGCAACGCGGCCTCGTGCACGATGGCGGTCAACGGCGTCGGATTTTCACCGTCCAGCACGTGTTGCCGCTCCACTCGGTGTGCGAGGCGCAGGGCGATCTCATGCTCGGGCAGTTGCGGGATGACGACTCGGAAGAGGGCGAGGGCATGGTCGGAGGTCTGGAGCAGTCCCGGGATGTGCATGGAGTACGCCGCCCGCATCCGTACCGCGTGCGCCTCCAACTCGGCGATGTCCAAAAGCCCTTGAGGTAGCTCGCCGCGGTACTTGTCCCACCAGCCGCGCTGTCCGGGCTGTGCCATTTCGACCAAGGCCTCGACGTATTGCTCGTCCTGGCAGGCACAGTTACAAGCGAGGGTGCGCACGCGCTCGGGGCTGATGGCCCGCACTCCGGACTCTATGTGCGAGATCTTTCCCCGGTCCACGCCCAGCAGCCCGGCGGCGTACTCCGCCGAGACCCCCGCTGACGTGCGCATCTTTCGTACCTCGGCCCCCAGTCGCTTCTGGCGTTCCGTGGGCGACGTCCTCGCTGCCATGTCGTTCCCTCCGCGTGCGGTCAGGTGCAGTCTGCCGCTTACGCGTACGACCGAGCCACGAACGGGCGTAAATTTCACTATGGGGGGCCAAATTAGCCACCACCTCGCTAAGTTGGCAGTGCGTCAGCCAACCTCGGCAGTTGCTCCCCGAAGGGAACCCTCATGCCCGAAGCGACCTCGGCCTGCCCCGTCCCGCCCGCGCACTCGCCCTCGCAGGCACCCCGCACCTATGAATGCCGCCTGGACCTCCCCAACGACCCCCGCACCCCCCGCATCGCCCGTCACACGATCCGCGCGGCACTCCTCGGCCACGCCTGCCCCCAGGCCCTCGCCGACACGGCGGAACTGCTGACCTCGGAACTGCTCTCCAACTCGGTGAAGCACTCCGACGGCCTCATCACCGTCACCCTCCGCACCCGCCCCGACCGCATCCATGTCGCCGTCCTGGACAACCACCCGGAACTCCCCGACCCGCTCCCCTCCACCGCCGACCAGGAATTCGGCCGAGGCCTGTTCCTCGTCGACGCACTGGCGGACGTCTGGGGCCGCTACCCCGTCACCGGAGACTTCCGTAGACGCGGTTGGAAGGTGGTCTGGTTCGAGCTGTCGACGGCCACCGGCGTATAACTCCGATCATTCCTTCACCGTGGCTCTTGAGTAGTGGTGGAGGAGATGATGCTCCCCCTCTCCAGTATGGAGATTCCGTGTCCGGAAAGGCGAACCTTGGCGCTGTGCGGCGGACTAACGAACTCCACTAGCCGTTCGTATCGGTTAATCCAGTCAAGGGTCATGTGTGATGAGGGTTGGACGGTATCTGGTGCGGTTTCGATAGTGAATGTCTGGCCTGTTCGTGCGACACCTCCTACGCATCGGACAATGCAGACAGCGGCTGCAGCTTCACGCTCTTCTACAGAGTAGATCTGTAGCTTCCCTGCTCGGGTGTCATCCATGTTTGTAGGCCTCCGCAACGAAATGCTTTATCTGATCGGGGGAAAGCTTTGGTATGTCAAATTCTAGTGCGTCGCTGATGCCTTCATAGGACTTCACTCTAGGGACATGAATACCCATGTTTTTGAGGATGTCTCCGGCAGTGCTCGCTGGCAGTTCAACGCTGGCTCTCCTGGCAAGCTCGGAAGCGGGGAGATTTACTGCTACTTCTGCCTCGGCGCGAATGAATCCCCTCATGGTTTCAATTCCTTCGAGTGCGCTCCGCGGGATAAGTTGGACCACGGCTTCACCGAATTGCTCGGAATGTCTGGCAAACGCTGTTGCCACACCGGGGTCTGTTGAGGTGGGAGTAAACCCCGAACTCTGTGCATTATCGCCCGCGTTGAAACCCTTGGTCGTCCCGCGGAACAGATGATCCTCTTCGGGGCACCCGCCCGGTGCCAAACCTAGCGGGTCGACCAATCTGTGAGGATTGTAGACGTAGGTAGTTGGATTTGGTGCTGGGGCGAGCCCAAGGGGATCAGGGCTGAGGTAGCGGGCGGTTTCGGGATCGTAGTGGCGGAAGTAGTTGTAGTGCAGGCCCGTTTCCGGGTCGTAATACTGGCCGGGAAATCGAAGAGGTGTGTAGGCAGGGCTGATGCGTTCTCACTCGGCGAGATGAGCTGATCGCGTGTGCATGCGCCGCGGCGGCCGGACTGGAGACGGTGAACGCGACCCCCGATGATCAAGGTTCTCGAAGCCTTTGATCACGAACAGGGGTCGCGTTCGCGTGTCATCCTCCCTGATCGGCGTCCTGCAGCGCCACTGCGGGCACGTCGGCCTGCCCTGCCCGCCCGAGCAACTCACCTCACTCCGCGAGATCTTGGACCGGCTCCCCGATCCGAGGCGGGTCAGAGGCCGCCGCTACCGGCTGGGCTCCCTGCTCGCCCTGTGCCTGCTCGCAGTCCTCGGCGGTGCCACCACACTGGCCGGCATCTCCCGGTTCGCCGTCGACGCCGCCCCTGAAACACGGACACGCATCGGCCTTACGCGTCTCCCGCGTGCCACCACCCTGGGCCGCCTGCTGTCCCGCATCGACGGCGACGCCTTTGATGACGCAGTGGGTGCCTGGCTCGCCCGGTACTCCCGTGACCCGGTCCAGGACGAGGCGCCCGCGCTGGTGGGACTGGCCGTCGACGGCAAGGCCGTACGCGGCAGCCGTCGTGACGGCCAGACGGCTGTCCACCTCCTGGCCGCGGTCCTGCACGAGAGCCAGGCCGTGATTTCCCAGCGGCAGATCGCCGCGAAGAGCAACGAAATCCCCGCCTTTGCCCCGCTGCTTGAGCCACTCGACCTGCGTGGCCACGTCATCACCGCCGACGCGCTGCACACCCAGACCGGCCACGCCGAGCAGATCACCGCCCAGGGTGCCCACTACATCCTGGTCGTCAAAGGCAACCAGAAGAAACTTCGCCGTCAGCTGCGGCACCTGCCCTGGCGGGAGGTCCCGCTCCAGCACCGCACCCGCGACCAGCGACACGGACGCCGCGAAATCCGCCGACTCAAGGTCTGCACCGTCCAGCCCGGACTGCTCTTCCCCCACGCCGTCCAAGCCATCGAGGTCAAGCGGCGTCGCATAAACCGCAGGACCGGCAAGACCACCATCAAGACGATCTACGCGGTCACCAGCCTCACCCCGGACCAGGTCACAGCATCCCAGCTCGCCGAACTGATCCGCGGGCACTGGCAGGTGGAAGCCCTGCACCACGTGCGGGACGTGACCTTCGCCGAAGACGCCTCCAGTGTCCGCACCGGCACCGCACCCCGCGCGATGGCGACGCTCCGCAACCTCGCCATCGGCCTCATCCGCCAGGCCGGATGGACGAACATCGCCGCCGCCACCGACCACTATCGGTCACGAACCGACCACGCACTCCAACTACTCGATCTCGAAATCTGAGAACGCATCAGCCCTGGGTGTGTAGGCGGCGCTCTTGGTAGCCCAGGCGGTCGTACCCCACACTGTGCTCCGCGTCCGCCAGGCGATCTCGCCCTGGTCGTCCACGAGTTCGCTCGGGGTGCCGACCAGGTCGGTGACAATGGCGAAGAAGCGGGAGTCGATCTCTTCCTGTGGTGCCCCTGCGGCGGTGATGCGTTCTGTCTGGGCGATGGGGCGTAGGCCGTGGTGGTCCCAAGTCAAAGTCACGGGGTTCGACAGATCCCGGGATGTCGTGCGCTGTTCGCAAAGGGTCGTGCCGTCCCAGGTGAAGTCGACCCGTTCCACCACCGTTTCCGCGTCGTCCGCCAGGCGAAGCTTCGCCGTGCGGCGGCCCAGCGGATCGTACGTGTAGCGCCAACGCGTGCCGTCCGGAGTGAGCACCGAGGTCAGGCGGTCCTCGGCGTCCCACTCGTACCGCCAGGTGTCCGGCTTGCGGGAGAGGCGGGGCTTCTGGCGGAGGGTGATGCGGCCCAGCTCGTCGTGTTCATAGCGGACGCGTCCCGCGCGAGTGATGCGGGTGCCCTGGTATGAGCGCTCACCCGTGGCCTCATGGCCCGGGTGGGCCGACGGCCAGGACGCTGACGTCTGGTTGCCTGCCGCGTCGTACGCGTACCTCTCCGTCCAGTTCGCCGCGTGCACCGCTGTCACCCGGCCCGCCGCGTCCAGATCGAAGTGGCGGGAACCCGAGAGTTGGTCGTCGATGTCGGTCAGGTTGCCGTCGGCGCGGTAGTGGTACGTGCGGTGTTGGATCGAGCGGCCGGACGGGCCCGTCACCGCCTGGGTGGTGAGGCGGCCGACGGAGTCGAAGGTGTGCTCGACGGTGACCGTCTCGCCGATCCGGCGGGTCAGCTCGCGGCCGGCCTCGTCGTAGGTGAAGTCGATGGCGCGGCCCCCGGCGACCATGCCTGTACGGCGGCCCGCCGCGTCGTACGTCCACGTCGTCGTCGCGCCGGACGGGGTCGTGCGGCCCGTCCGGCGGCCCAGGTCGTCGTACGTGTACGTCAGTGCTCGCCCGTCGACCGTCTCCGAGCGCACCAGGCCGAAGCGGTCGCGCAGGATCGTCAGAGTCGTGCCGTCCGGGCCGGTCGCTTGGGCGAGCTGGTCCGTCATGTCGTACGCGTACGTCGTGACGTCGCCGGCCGCGTCCTTGCGGAGCACCTGGCCCAGGGCGTTGCGCTCGAACGACACCACCTGGCCGAGGGCGTTCGTGCGGGACGTCAGACGGCCCGCCACGTCGTGCTCGTAGGTGAGGGTGCGGTCGTCGAAGTCCGTCTCGGTGATCAGACGGCCTGCCGCGTCGTACGCGTAGCTCCACGTCAGGCCCTGCGGGTTGGTGACCTTGGTCAGCCGTAGCTCCAGGTCATGCTCGAACTCGTGGCGCACGCCGTCCGGGCCCGTCCGAGCCGTCAGCAGATCGAAATGGGTGTACTCGAAGCGGGAGACCCCGCCCATCGGGTCCGTGTGGGTGACGCAGTTGCCCTCGCCGTCGTACGTCCACGAATCCGTGGTGCCGTCGGCGGCCGTGCGGCGGGCGAGGTGGCCCTCGACCGTCCACTCCAGCCGGGTCACCGCACCCGTCGGGTCCGTGACACTGACGGGCCGGCCGAAGGGGTCACGTTCGTACCGAGTGGTCGCACCCAGGGGGTCCGTGATCTCCAAGGGAAGGCCGGCACGGTCGCAGCGGATCGTTGCCGTGTGGCCCTGGGGATCGGTGACGGCGGTCAGGTGGCCCGAGTCGTTGTATGTGAAGTGGGTGGTCAGACCTGTGGGGGCCGTCACCGATGTGCGGTTGCCCCGTTCGTCGTACGTCTGGCGGATCACCGTGCCGTCCGGGTTCACCACCCGGTCCGGCAGGCCGAGTTCGTTGTACTCAGCCCTCGCCTCGCGGCCGTCCGGGCGTACGACGAGGGTCGGGTTGCCTGCCTCGTCGTAGCGGAATGTCGTCGTGTGGCCGAGGGGGTCCGTGCGGGAGAGCAGGCGGTGGTAGCGGTCCCGTTCGAAGCGGGTGGCCGCGCCGAGGGGGTCGATCTCGGCGACGACCTGGCAGGCGTCGTTGATCACGAAGTGGCGGGTGTGGCCCTCGCCGGTCGTCGTGGTCGTCACGCGGCGGCCGGTCCCAGGGTCCCGCTCGCCGTAGGTGAAACGCAGGCTCATGTGACCGTGCGTGCCGCCCTCGGCGACGCAGCGGTCCCGGTCGTCGTATGCGTACGTGTAGCCGCGGTCGTTCGTGTCCGTCCAGGACGTGATCCGGTCGGCCTCGTCGTACGTGAAGCGGAGCGGGAGCCCGGACGAGTTGACGACCTCGGTCAGGTTGCCGTCCGTGTAGCCGTAGCGCTTCAGTTCCTGGTCGCCGGAGGCCGGCCGGAGTGCCGTGACCCGGCCGGCCTCGGTGATGATCCGTACGTCGTATCCGGCGCTGGAGACGATGCCCAGAGGGGTGCCCTCGGTGTCGTACTCGAAGGTGAGCCAGTTGCCGTTGCGGTCGTCGATCTGCTCGATGACGGCCAGGTCGTCCCCGCGGTCGGTGAAGTGCCAGACGCGGTGGGTCTGCGGGTCGGTGACCGTGTAGCCGCCGTCCTCCCGGTCCAGCGGCCAGCGGGGGCCGTGGCTGGGGAGGGTCGGGACGCCCGGCGCGGGATGGGGGTAGGCGAGGAGCAGGCCGTCCTCGGTGACGAAGACGACGCCCTCGGAGTCGATCTCCAGGCGCTGGTCGACCGTCGAGGACCACGACGGGCCGAACCAGCGGCCGAAGTGGTAGCCGGACTCGACCCGCCGTCGGAAGACGAGGGGGAGCGCACCCGGAAGTACCACGTCCGTCTGCGGCAGGTACATCTTGCCCGTGGTGAGATCGACCGGGTCGGTCGGGTCCTTCTCGACCTTCCGGTTGGGGTTGTCGTGCTCCTGGGGCGCCTTCTCGGCGGCCTCCCTCGCGCCTCGTTGAGCTCCCGCGTCGGCCGCGTCCTCGAGACCGTGCCTGACCGCCCCCTTGATCCCGCCCGTCGCCACCCCGCGCGCCGCTCCCGCACCCTTCGTCCCCAGCAGGTCGAGGATGACGCGGCCGGTGAACTCGGACGGGTCCTTCTTGGCGGACTGCCAGGCGTCTTTCAGGGCCCGGTCCGGGTGCGCCGCGGCCCACGCTCGCCTCACCGAGCATGCCGAGTTCGCGAAGCTCCGCCATGGCCAGGTTGATGCCCTCGGTGATCAGGGACAGGCCTTCCACCTGCAGGTCCTTCTCACCGCCACCGCCTCCGCCGGGGCCAACGGCTCCGCCACCGCCTCCGCCGTCGTTCATCGAGCCAACTCCCCGTTGCCGCCCGTTACGTTCGTCCCGTGCGCGTCCACGTCCAGGTCCACGTCCACCGCCGCCGCGTCCGGCACGATCCCCGTCACCGGCGGGAACAACGCGCCCTGGCCGTCGCTGCCGACGTCCAGCGCCACCCCGTACGGCACCGGCATCGCCGGGATCGCCACGTCCAGCAGTCGGGCGCCCAGGACACGGTCGTACGTCCACTCCCGCGCGCCTTCGCCCCTTGCGACAGCGAATCGAGCCAGGGACGGCTCGTCCGAGAAGGCGTAGATCCAGCGGACGCCGCCGTACTCCCCGGTGAGCGGGTCGCCGTCGTCCGACAGGGGCACCAGGACCGCCGTACGCCGGAACTCGCCGAGCAGGGCGGCGGCTTCGCGTCGGCGGCGGCGAAGGGCGGCCTGGTCGGCCTCGTCACCTGCGTCGGTGGGAGGTGGCGGGCCGTGGTGGTCCACCGGGGGCGGAGGCGGGGGCGCGGCATCGGGCGGCTCTGCCGAACTCGTCGGCCCCGCCGGGACGGGCGCCTCCAGGTAATCCAAGATCCTGGACCGGCGTGTGCCCTCCGCCGCTCCACCGCCCTCCCCGCGATCAGACATGCGTGCGATCATCGCACCGCTGCGCCGAGCGCTGCAACGCCGAGATCTTTGCCCTCGCGCAGTCCGAACGAAGCCCGCCCGGGCGGTGCGCGAAGCCCGCCCTGACGGTCTACGAAGCGGCCCGGCGGTGCGCGAAGTCGGCCCGCCAGGCTCGGACCCCGGCGGTGCGCGACGTTGCCCCTGGCGGTCCACGAAGCCGGCCCCGGCGACGCGAGTCGGCCCCGGCGGTGGCGAAGTCGCCCCACGTGGTGGGAAGTCGCCCTCGGCGGTTCACGAAGCCGGCCCCGGCGACGCGAGTCGGCCCCGGCGGTGGCGAAGTCGCCCCACGTGGTGGGAAGTCGCCCTCGGCGGTTCACGAAGCCGGCC
>NZ_JBSFVC010000050.1:0-40723 GCF_053592095.1 Streptomyces sp. NPDC002787
GTGGCTGGTCGCGCAGTTCCCCGCGCCCCTGAAAAGCAGGGGCTGCGCCCCGTGCAGGCCCGCAGGGCCTAGATCTTTTAGGGGCGCGGGGAACTGCGCGACCAGCCCCCACCCACCCGCACCCGAAGAAACGCACCCGGGGGTCGAAAGGGCGCAGCCCCTGGTGGGGAGGGACGGGTAGGGGCGGCGGGGGCGAAACAATCCCGTCGAGCCGCCCGCCGGGTTCGTTGTACGGTTCTGATGTTCCCGCCCGGTCACACGAGGCGGGCCATCTATCCCGTACCGGCGGGTGAACCGGATACATACATGTACGTGGGGACTCTGTCCTTCGATCTCCTGCTCGGCGACGTACGGTCGCTGAAGGAGAAGCGCTCCGTCGTCCGCCCGATCGTCGCGGAACTCCAACGCAAGTTCGCGGTGAGTGTGGCGGAGGTCGACCACATGGATCTGCATCGCCGCGCCGTCATCGGCGTGGCCATGGTGTCCGGGGACACAGGACATCTGAGCGATGTGCTGGACCGGTGCGAGCGGCTGGTCGCCGGTCGCCCGGAGGTGGAACTGCTCTCGGTCAGACGCCGCCTGCACGGTGACGACGACTGACCGGCCGCAGGGACAATCAAGGAAACAGCGGTAACGCAGAACGAGCTAGGAGACGGACCAGTGGCCGACAACGCGCGTGCCAAGAGGCTGGCGGACCTCATCCGAGAGGTGGTGGCCCAGAAGCTGCTGCGCGGGATCAAGGACCCGCGGCTCGGCTCACACGTCACCATCACGGACACCCGGGTGACCGGGGACCTGCGGGAGGCGACCGTCTTCTACACGGTGTACGGGGACGACGAGGAGCGGGCGGCCGCCGCCGCGGGACTGGAGAGTGCCAAGGGCATCCTCCGCTCCGAGGTCGGTCGCGCCGCGGGTGTGAAGTTCACGCCGACCCTCACCTTCGTGGCCGACGCCCTCCCCGACACCGCCAAGACCATCGAGGACCTCCTCGACAAGGCGCGGACCTCGGACGCCGCGGTGCGCGAGAGCGCCTCGGGGGCGAAGTACGCCGGTGATGCGGACCCGTACCGCAAGCCGGGCGAGGACGACGAGGACGACGCCTCCGAATGACCCAGCAGCGCCAGAAGACCACCACGCCCGACGGCCTTGTCATCGTCGACAAGCCGTCGGGCTTCACTTCGCACGACGTCGTCGCCAAGATGCGCGGCATCGCCCGCACCCGGCGGGTCGGGCACGCGGGCACGCTCGACCCCATGGCCACCGGTGTGCTCGTCCTCGGCGTGGAGAAGGCGACCAAGCTGCTCGGTCACCTCGCGCTCACCGAGAAGGAGTACCTGGGGACCATCCGGCTCGGACAGACGACGCTCACCGACGACGCCGAGGGCGAGATCACGGCGTCGGTCGACGCGTCGAAGGTCACCCGCGACGCCGTCGACGCCGGCGTCGCCAAGCTGACCGGCGAGATCATGCAGGTGCCGTCCAAGGTCAGCGCCATCAAGATCGACGGCGTGCGCTCGTACAAGCGGGCCAGGGACGGCGAGGACTTCGAGATCCCCGCCAGGCCCGTCACCATCTCGTCCTTCGCCGTGTACGACGTCCGGGACGCCGTCGCCGAGGACGGCACCCCGGTGCTGGACCTGGTGGTGTCGGTGGTGTGCTCCTCCGGGACGTACATCCGGGCCCTCGCCCGCGACCTGGGCGCCGATCTGGGCGTAGGAGGCCACCTCACCGCACTGCGCCGGACGCGCGTCGGGCCGTACAAGCTGGACTCCGCGCGGACCCTCGACCAGCTCCAGGAGGAGCTGACCGTGATGCCGGTCGCCGAGGCCGCCGCAGCCGCGTTCCCCCGCTGGGACGTGGACGACAAGCGCGCGCGGCTCCTGCTGAACGGGGTCCGGCTCGAGATGCCCGAGGAGTACGCGGGCCGGGGCGCCGTGGCCGTCTTCGACCCGGCCGGGCGCTTCCTGGTGCTCGTGGAAAGCCAGAAGGGCAAGGCCAAGAGCCTGGCGGTCTTCGGCTGAAGGCGCCCTTTCGGGCGTCGGCACCGCGGACTGCGGGGCGCGGGGAACTGCGCGATCAACCACATCCCAACCCGCCGCACCCGCCAAGCTCTCCGCAACCCCCGAGCGCTCAAGCGGGGGTCCCAGGGGCGCAGCCCCTGACCCGGCCGGTGCCCCAGGCACCCGACGCCACCCACTCGACCCAGCGGAGCGGCGGGACTGTTTCCCGCCGCTCCACGGTCCCCCCTCGGTTCCCCCACCCAGAGGTGTATCCATCTGCTCGGGGCTATTCACCCCTTCGTGCAGGCGCTCGGAGTGAACCGAGGGAGCGGAAGGGGGCGCGTTCGCCGAGCGCCCTGTCCTGCTGATCTTCACATGCCTACCGTCGGAACACAGGTACGACGGGGAGGTCAGGACATGGCGGTACGGGGCCGTCGGGCAACCGACGACGGCCGTCGGCCGGCGCGGGACGAAGTCCTGGTGCGGGTCGGCGATCTGGGGGGACGACCGCGTGGCACGGGCTTCGTGGCCGATCACCACGGTACGGTCGTCACCAGCCACGAGGCGGTGGACGGGCTGGCCCGGATCGTGGTGCACGCCTCCGGCGACCGGGTCTGTGTGGTGACCTCCGACGCGGTGACCCCGCTGCCCGCCCTCGATCTCGCACTCATCCGCACCGAGGGCCTGTGCGTGGACCCACTGCCCTTCGCCCCGCGCGACGAGGTCGGGACGGGGGCGTACGTCCGCATCGCGGCCGGCGGCTGGCGCGAGGCCCGCGTCCTGGGCACGGCCGATGTCACCTACACCGCGACCGACGGTTTCCATCTGCTGTGCGGCGTCCTGGAGTTGGCCATCGGCACGGCGGGGACCGAGGCGCTGCGGCTGGGCGGGGGCGCGGCCGGGGGCCCCGTCCTCGACATGACCACCGGAGCCGTGGTGGGCGTCCTCGGCACGGCCCTGGAGGCACAGCACCGGGCCACCGGCTTCGCTGTACCCCTGCGTGGATGGCGGGCCGAGCCGCCGCTGGCCGAGCTGCTCGCACGCAACGCGGCGACCGTGCCCGCGTACGGCACCGATCTGAATCTGGCCGGGGTGCTGGAGCTCACGGCCACCACCGTGGGGTCGGACGGGCCGGCGGCGAGCGTCGGCGCCCTCACGGCGACCGGTACCGACCCCGTCGAACGCGTCGATGTCGTCAGGGAGTTCACCGCCTTCGCCGACGGCCCGGCCACCGTCCTCGGCCTGGTCGGCCCACCCGGCAGCGGCCGTACGACAGAGCTGGCCGCCCTGGCCGCGAGGCGCGGCCGGGGGTCCGAGCCCGCCCCCACGCTGTGGCTGCGCGGCGCAGACCTCCTCTCCGACGACCAGGGCGTGGCGGACGCGGCGCGCCGCGCGCTGGAGCGGGCGGGGCGGATCGTGGCGGCGTCGGGCGTGCCCGGGGAGAGTCCGGCCGTCGGGGAGGCGTCGGCGCAGGCCGGGCGGTACGTCGGGGAGTTGGGCGACATCCGGCCGGGGCACCTCGCCCGGCTCGCGGGGGCGGCGGGGCGGCCGATGCTGTTACTGCTCGACGGGCCCGAGGAGATGCCGCCGACGCTCGCGCACCGGTTGGCCGAGTGGACCGCCGGGACGGTCGAGTGGCTGCGGGAGAACGGCGCGCGGCTCGTGGTGGCCTGCCGTGCCGAGTACTGGGAGCGGGCAGGGGCGCAGTTCCCGGCGGACCTGCTGCACGGGGAGGTGCCCGGCGAAGGGGGGCAGTCGCTGCCCGCCTGCGTGCGGCTGGGCGATCTGACGGAGGGCGAGGCCCGGCGGGCCCGGCTGCGGTACGGGATCCCCGAGCACGCGCTCTCCGCCGCTGACGCCCGGCATCCGCTCACCCTGCGGCTGCTGTCCGAGGTGCGGGCCGCGCTGCCGGAGGGCCCGGACTGGCGGTCCGGCGAGGATGGCGCCTTCGCCGGACCGCCCGGCGGGGGCGAGGCCGGGGGCAGTCAGTCGGTGCCGCATGGGCCGTGGGCTTCGGGTGTGGATGCCGAGGGGGCATCGGGAGGGGGTGCCGAGGGGGCTCCGGGAGGGGGTGCCGGTGGGGAATCGTCGTTCTCCGGTACGGCGGGGCCCTCCTCCGGCGCGAGGGCGGCCTCCGCCGGTGCGGCGGCATCTCCGGCCGGGGCCCCCGGTCGGCCCGGCCGGGACGAGGTGCTGGCCGCCTACCTGGACCTGATGTGCCTGCGCGTCGCCGTGCGGCTCGCCGCGGTGAACGGGGTACGGGGCACGGCCGTACGGCGGCTCGCGGTGCAGGTGTCCGGACAGGTCCACGAGGCGGCGCGGCGGTGTCTCGGGCCCGGACAGGGCGAGCTGGACCGGGCCTCGTTCGAGGCGGTGTTTCCCTGGGGGCCGGTGCTCGGGCGGCGGCTCGGCGGCACCACCGGCTGGGCCTCGGCCGTGCTCACCGAAGGGTTGCTCGTCCCCGCGGGCGACGGGTACCGCTTCGCCCACGAGGAACTGGCCGACTGGATCCAGGGCGCGCACCTGGACCTCGACGCCGCGCTGCACGCACTGGTGCACCGTGGCTGGGTCGCACAGGCCGAGGCGCGGCGCGGCTGGGGCACGATGCCGTCGGAGGCCCGCGTCCGCCGGCAGGCCCGCCGGGCCACCCACAACCTTCCCGTACCGCGCCACCGCATCGGACCCGTCGTCCACGCCCTGCTCCTCCTCGGCCGGCAGCAGGGCCCCAACGAACTCGCCGGGCGCCTGGAGGAGTTGCTCGACGCGCTGGACGCGCTGCTGCCGCCGGGCGCCCCGGCACCCGAGGACCCGACCTGGTGGGCCACCCGCCTCCTGGCCGAGGTGCTGCTGAGGGTTCCCGACGCGACGCCGTACACGCGCGTGCTGCGGTTCCTCACCGAGCGGATCGGGGCCTGGCGGGCCCAGGGCCGCGGCGTACCGGGGGAGTTCGGGCCGGACTTCTGGGCGTCGCTGCCGCTGCCCGAGGCGGAACGGTTCGACCTGCTGCGGCGCCTCGTCGTCGCCGACCCGCCCACCGGCGAGGGGCTCCGCTATCTGGACGTGGTCTCCCGCCTCCTCGCCGACGCCCCCACCGCCGTACAGCCCCTCCTCACCCGCTGGTTCGACGACGACACCCCG
This sequence comes from Streptomyces sp. NPDC002787, assembly GCF_053592095.1. Lineage (NCBI taxonomy): Bacteria > Bacillati > Actinomycetota > Actinomycetes > Kitasatosporales > Streptomycetaceae > Streptomyces > Streptomyces sp. NPDC002787. The sequence goes on from NZ_JBSFVC010000050.1 coordinate 5,139, forward strand.
CTGGTCGCCACCCCCGACGCCACCGTGGCCACGGCCGCGCAGGCGCTGCTGTACACCCATCGGCGGCGCGCCCTGGACGACCTGACCGAGGCACTGGCCGACAGCGCGCACCGGCGGGGCGACGAACTCCTCGCCGTACTGTCCGAGGAGGAGCCCTCGACGGTGTGTCGGGCCGTCGACCGGTGGGCCCGCGACGAGCGCCCGGCGCGCCGGGTCGCGGCGCTCGCGTACGGTCTGCGGACCGCTCCCCAGGTGCGCACGGACGCCGACCGCGACCTGCTCCGCTCCGCGGCCCTCGCCCTCCTGGGCCGCCCGGCCGACGTCACCCTGCACAGCGGCGCGCTCGCCCTGCTCGTACGCGACCCACGGACCAGGTCCCGTTATCTGCCGCAGGCGCTGGAACGCTTCGCGGCCGGTGATCCGCAGCTGCCCCCGAGCGCCCTGGTCACCGCCCTCGCCACCCACCCGGACCCGGTCCTGGACGCCTTCCGCACCCGGCTGCGGACCCCGGGCGCCGACGGCTCCGACGGGGCGGCCCTGCGCACGCTCGCCGAGGTCACCCCACCCGGTCTCGCGCGCCGCGTCACCACGCTCGTACGGGAGGTCGTCGAGCTGCGCCCCGAGGTGGCCGGGCACGTGGCCGCGTACGTCGACCGGCGGCTGGAGCAGGGGCCGGGCACCCGTGCCGTACTGTTCCCGCTGGTCAGCGACCTGATCGTCGACGGTCCCGTACAGGTCCGCGCCGCCCTCGCGCCGGTCTTCGCCGAGCCGGGCACCCCGGCCTCCGGCCCGCTGCGGCGCGAACTGCTCGACCTGCTGATGGCGACCGAACGCGACCCGTCCGTCCTGGACGTGCTGCTGCGGGCGGTCGCCGCGCGCGGAGCGACGACGGAGGCCGGGGACATGGGGAATGCGGGGGATGCGGGGGACTATGGTGCGGCCACCCGGGTGCTGGTGCACCGGGTCGGGATGTTGCTCGTCCGTACGCCCGAGGGGGCCACCCGTTTCGACTGGGCGCTCGTCGACCTGGCCCGCCACGAACCCGGTTTCGCGGGGCTCGTGGCCGGCTGGCTGAGCGGCCAGCCCCAGGAGTGGGCGGGGGTGGTCGGGCCGAGCACACGCCGGATGATCGAGAACCTGGCGGGGGTGCCGACGGTGCGGGTGCCCGCGTGAGGCGGGGTCGCGTCCCGTGCTCCGGGTCACAGCCCGGATGCCGATGCGGGCCAAGGGCACCGGGCATGGCACCCTTAGACCTGCGCAAGGGTTAGGCGTCAATACGGACACGGGTTCGACGAGGAGCGGTCACAGTGCAGCGCTGGCGTGGCTTGGAGGACATCCCCGAGGACTGGGGGCGCAGCGTCGTCACCATCGGTTCCTACGACGGGGTGCACCGCGGGCACCAGCTCATCCTCCGGCACGCCGTGGAACGCGCACGTGAGCTGGGCGTTCCCTCCGTCGCCGTCACGTTCGACCCGCACCCCAGCGAGGTCGTGCGCCCCGGCACCCATCCTCCACTGCTCGCCCCGCACCACCGCCGCGCCGAGCTGATGGCCGAACTGGGCGTGGACGCGGTCCTGATCCTGCCCTTCACGACAGAGTTCTCGCGGTTGTCCCCGGCCGACTTCGTCGTCAAGGTCCTGGTCGACAAGCTGCACGCCAAGGCGGTCGTCGAGGGCCCCAACTTCCGCTTCGGCCACAAGGCCGCCGGAGACGTGGCGTTCCTGGCCGAGCAGGGCAAGACGTACGACTTCGACGTCGAGATCGTCGACCTGTTCGTCACCGGCGAGGCGGGCGGTGGCAGGCCCTTCTCCTCGACCCTGACCCGGCGTCTGGTCGCCGAGGGCGACGTAGAGGGCGCGCGCGAGATCCTCGGCCGCCCCCACCGCGTCGAGGGCGTCGTCGTACGCGGCGCCCAGCGCGGCCGCGAGCTGGGCTTCCCGACGGCCAACGTCGAGACTCTCCCGCACACCGCGATCCCCGCCGACGGCGTCTACGCCGGCTGGCTGCACGTCGACGGAGAGGCCATGCCCGCCGCGATCTCCGTAGGCACGAACCCGCAGTTCGACGGCACCGAGCGCACGGTCGAGGCGTACGCCATCGACCGCGTCGGACTCGACCTCTACGGCCTCCATGTCGCCGTCGACTTCCTCGCCTTCGTGCGCGGACAGGCGAAGTTCGACTCGCTGGAAGCGCTGCTCGTGGCGATGAGGGACGACGTGAAGAGGTGCCGGGAGCTGATCGGGGCGTACGAGGGGGAGTAGCCACCGAGGCCTGGACACATGGACAGGCCTGGATACGCAGGGATGCGTGGAGGGCCCGTACCGTTCGTCGATCGCGTGAACGGTACGGGCCCTTTGCCGTGTCCGACTGCTGCTGGTTACTTCTGCTGCTTACTGCTGAGGTGGTGCCGGCGGGTAGGGCTGGCCCTGCTGCGGGTACGGCTGGCCCGGCGCCGGCTGGCCGGGGTGACCGTAGGGCTGCGGGGCCTGGCCGGGGCCGGGCTGGCCGGGGTACGGCTGGCCCGGCTGCTGCGGCGGATACGGCTGCTGGCCCGGCGTCTGCTGACCCGGCGTCTGATGGCCGGGCATGGGCGGGGCGGCCACCGGCGGCGGGTTGCCGTCCGACGTCCACAGGCCGTGCGACTGCTGGTGGCGGGCGATGTCCTCGGCGACCATCGCGGCGAGCGTGAAGTACGCCTCCCGCACCTTCGGCCGCATCATGTCGAGATCCAACTCGGCGCCGGCGGAGAGGTGTTCGTCGAAGGGCACGACGACGACGCCGCGGCAGCGCGTCTCGAAGTGGGAGACGATGTCCTCCACCTTGATCATCTTTCCGGTCTCCCGCACCCCGGAGATGACCGTGATGGAACGTGCCACCAGGTCCTGGTACCCGTGCGCGGAGAGCCAGTCCAGCGTCGTGCTGGCACTGCTCGCACCGTCCACCGACGGCGTGGAGATGATGATGAGCTGATCGGCGAGGTCGAGCACGCCGCGCATCGCGCTGTAGAGCAGACCCGTACCCGAGTCGGTCAGGATGATCGGGTACTGCTTGCCGAGGATGTCGATCGCGCGCCGGTAGTCCTCGTCGTTGAACGTCGTGGAGACGGCCGGGTCGACATCGTTGGCGATGATCTCCAGCCCGGAGGCCGCCTGCGAGGTGAACCGCCGGATGTCCATGTACGAGTTGAGGTACGGGATCGCCTGGACGAGGTCGCGGATGGTCGCCCCGGTCTCGCGCCGCACGCGACGGCCGAGCGTGCCGGCGTCCGGGTTGGCGTCGATCGCGAGGATCTTGTCCTGCCGCTCGGTGGCGAGCGTGGAGCCGAGGGCCGTGGTGGTCGTGGTCTTGCCGACGCCGCCCTTGAGGCTGATGACCGCGATGCGGTAGCAGGACAGCACCGGCGTCCTGATCAACTCCAGCTTCCGCTGCCGCTCGGCCTCCTCCTTCTTCCCACCGAGCTTGAACAGCCCACCGCCCGACCCCGGACGGCTGCTCTTCGTCTTCTGCTTCTTGCTGTTCAGCAGCCGGTCGGAGGACAGCTCGACGGCCGCGGTGTAACCGAGCGGCGCCACACCCGGATTGGTGGGCTGCCGGTGGTCGTGCTGCACGGGCTGCGGCCAGGCGGCACCGGTGCGGGGGTCGATGGGGGCGGGGGGCTGGGCGTGACCGCCGGGCTGACCGGGCTGACCCGGGTGAGCGGCGTTCGCGGGCTGACCGGGCTGGCCCGGCTGACCGGGCTGGGCCGGCTGGGCCGGGTGTCCGGGCTGGCCGGGGAACGGGGGTTGCGGTTGGCCCGGGTGCTCCGGGTGGCCGGGCTGAGCGGGGGGCTGGGGGAAGCCGTAGCCGCTCTGGGGGATGGGGGCGTTGGGCGTGGCGGCTTGGGGGGTCGGGGCGCCGGGCGCGCCAGGTGCACCGGGGGCCCCAGGCGCGTCGGGCGCTCCGGAGGGCGGGAAGCCATAGCCGGCCTGGGGGGCCGGAGAGTTGGGCGGGCCCGGCTGGGGCGGGGACTGGGGGAAGCCGTAGCCACCCTGCTGGGGGATGGGGGCCTGCGGGGGTACGGGTGCGCCGGGGTGCGGGAAGCCGTAACCGGGCGTGGGCTGGGCCGGGGGTGTCGTGGGGGCGGGGGTGCCGGGGTGACCCGGCTGGCCCGAGTGGCCGTGTTGGCCGGGAGGCTGGGGGAAGCCGTAGCCGCCCTGCTGGGGGATGGGGGTCTGCGGAGGCACGGGGCCGGCGGGGTGCGGGAAGCCGTAGCCGGCGGGGGAGGGGGCACCGGGGGCCTGCGGGGGCGTCGGGCCGGGAGCCGGGGCCGCTGGCGTACCGGGGGCGTCGGAAGCGCCGGGCGGCGTAGGGGCACCGGGGGTGCCAGGCGAGCCGGGCACGCCGGGGGCACCAGGTACGCCGGAAGCGGCGTCAACCGGGTTGCCCCAGGCCGAGGGCGCGCCCTGAGGCGCTTGCGGGTGGAACGGCTGCTGCGGCGGCACGGTCGGCTCGCCCTGCGCGGCCGCAGGCGGCTGCTGACCGGGCATATCGGGGAACCCCGGCGTGGCCGACGCGGCCGGTGCGGACGTGGGCCACTGCGCCGCGGGAGCAGGCGCGGTGGGCGAGGCGGGTGAGGCGGGCTGGTACGAGGGCGGCAACGGCGGAAGCCCACCCTGGGGCGCCGGCGGAGGCGTCCAGGCGGGAGGCGCCTGGGGCACGCCCCCGGGGGCGTCCTGAGCGGGCGTGGCGGCCGCGGCGGGCGCGGGGTCCTGAGGCGAGCCGGGCTGGGGCGCGGCGGTGCCGGCGTCGGCGGCAGGCTCGGCGGCGTTCAAGGCTCCGTCCTGCGGGACGGAGCCCTCGGGAGCGGCGGCATCCGTCGACTCGGCTCCGCCGGAGACGGCATCCGAGTTCTCGGTGCCGCCGGCCTGCTCGCCCTCGGCGGCACCGGCATCGCCGACCGCGTCCGTGGCAGCCGAAACCTCGGCGCTCACCACGCCTTCGCCGCTCTGACCGTTGCTGTCCTGCGTGTCCTGCGTGTCCTGCGCGTTCTGCTCTTCGCCGGACGATGCGGCATCACCAGGCTGCGCGGCGGTCTCGGCGGCAGTGGCCCCGGTGGCCCCGTTGCCGTCCTGCCCCTGCTCCTCGACCGGTGACTCGGCGACGGCCGCATCAGCCTCTGCCACTACGTCGGCGCCAGCCGCATCACCGTCAACGGACCCCGTGTCGGACCCGGCGGGACCCCCCGAGGTGCCTTCCGCTCCCTGCGGCGCGTTCAACGCGAAGTCACCGGCGCCCGCTTCACCACGGGAAGCAACGCCTTCACCCGCACCCGGCCCAGCACCCGCACCCGCATCGGCGGGCATGTCGGAGGCACCCTTGGCCGCAGCCGCATCCGCGATCTCACGCTTCAACGCGGTAGCGGAAATCCGCATGGTCGCGCCGCTCTCGATGTCCCCGTTGTCTCCCTTGTCCCCGCTGCCGACGTCGGCCTGGGACACCGCGGGGGCCACCGGAGGCCAGGGAGGCGGAAACGTGCCACCCGAAGCGGCCCCGGATGCGCCGGGCATGTCGACGGGCGGACCGACGGGCGGACTGACGGGAGGAGCGGCCGGCGGCGCGGGCGGAGGCGTCACGGACCCGACGGCCGGAGGAACGCTCCCCGCGCCCGACTCCGCGTCAGCACCCGAACCCGATTCCGAACCCGCCCCTCCCGACGAGGCGTTCTGCGTGTACCAGGCAGGCGGCGCGTAGTCGATGGTGAACTCGCCCGTCGTCTCGACGGCGGACTCCGCGTCGGACTGGTCATCGCCGGGTGTGGCCCAGCCCCCGCGGATCCCGTCCCGATCGCTGTTCACAATTCCTCCTGGTGTGGTCGAGCACCCTCAAAGCCGTGCCGGGGCCGACCGTTCTGGTCGTTCGAGTCGTGTCGTCGTGACGTCGTGATGTGCGCCCCCGGTCCCAGCCTAATCACCACGAGCGCCACGACGGCAGGCCCGTCCGCCCCTCCGCGCCCGCCCGCTCCGTCACACCCTGCCCTGAGATGGCGCACGTATCCCCAACGAGTGCGAACAAACCGGTCATTACAGGTGAACAACTCGAAAGGGGAGAGTGGCCGACCGACAACACGCGCTCACCGACGCCGTGCCTCCGACGGCACCCGGCGGACTGCTCGTGCCAGCGGTCGGACCTGGAACACCCGTCAGTCCATCCGCCGAGGCGTACCCAGCAATCCGGTCTCGGCGTCGGTCGGCTGGGTCATCACGTACTGCCGGTCACGGTCGGCGCACCAAAGGGTGACACCGTCTGCGAGCGTCGGCAACGAATCGACGTCCGGCCGGGGCAGAGCCATCGTGCGCCCCAACTCCGCCGCCTCGTCGGGCGAGACCCGCTGCACTCCGACGAGCCGCGCCTGCCGGATGAGCCGGGGTGCGACCGGACTGAGGTACGGCAACAGCGTCAGTACGGACTGCCAGGGCCCGGCGACGACCCGTCCGCGCGGCGGACGCATACCGCAGTCACGCACGACCAGCACGGGACCGGCGGCCGACGCACCCTGCGGCGGCACCCGCCCGACGTCGTACACGGCCAGACCGTTCTGGCCGCCGCCCATGGCGTGCACCAACTGTATCCAGGACTGTGCCCGCCCGGTCTCCACGGCGACCCGTGCCCCGGTGGCCGCCGCCCGCAGGGCGAGCACCTGGGCGGTCCACAGTCCGCCGATCAGGACGACGTCGTAGGGCGTGGGGCGGTTGATCCCGAGGACGGCGGGCCGGCTCTCGGCGTCGACGCCGATGACGACGCCGTCGTCCCCGACGGGCAGCGCGAGCGAGTCGAACTGCTCGACCGACAGCGCGTGCCGTCCGTGCCGGGGCCCGATCAGCCCGAACCCGGAACGCAGCCGCTCGCGCATCCGCTCACCCAGGTGGGCCGCCGGGGCGGCGGAACCGGGGTCGGCGGCGCTGGAATCGGGCGCGTAGGGGCCCGTACCGGTCATGGTCATCAGCGGACACCTCCGAGGGGCAGCGTGGCGAGGACACCCGGCAGCTGTTCACGGTCGAGCCGCGCGAGCCCGGTCCCGGCCTGCCGGGCCGCGTGCTCCAACGCGCGCCGAGCCGCCACGAGTTCGTCGTCGCTGCGCCCCGTCACCCGCACATGCCCGGTGACCGTCACCTCCTGCCGCACTCCGCGTGCCACGGTCAGACTGAACGTCGTGGCGAGCGCGGGCACGGCCGTCAGCTGCCCCACGAGCTGCGGAAGCATGGGACCCCGACCGCCCAACTGCGGCCACCGCCGCACCCAGTACGTCGTGTGCCGGCGGTTGTCGCACCGCCAGTTGCGCCCGGACTCCTCGGTCCGCCGCTGCGGAGTCTCCGTACGCCCCGCCTCGGCCGTCACCAGGGGATTGGCGCAGGCGGAGGTGGCGACGGCGGCGATCAGCTCCTGCTCGTCGAGCACGGTCGTACGGAACCCGGCCCCGGTCAGCCTGCTGGCCAGATGGTCCGCGACCCGCACCACGCACTTCTGCGCCCCCGGGAGCCCACCCCCACGCGCGGCCACGGCTTCCGGGCACAGCTCCGGGTCGAGCTTCAGCGCGATCCAGGTGATCCGGATGGCCGGCGTACCCGTCTGGGCCTGCAGCGGCGCGTAGTTGCTGACGGCCACTGACTGCTGGGGCAACTGGATCGCGGGCGCCGGCTGGGTGTGCAGCACGATCTGTGCCCCCTCCAGCCGGATCCCGTCCACCTCCAGCGCGTCCCGCACCAGACCCAGCGGCAACGGCTGGCGGCTCCTGTCGGCCCGCAGCGCCGTCGCGTCCGCCTCCACCTGCAACACGGCGCTGACGAACGTGCCGTCCCCGATGATCCCGACGCTGCGCCGGTCCCGTCCGCCGTACGCGTAGGTCCGCAGAGTCGGGTCGCACTCCACCGCGGGCGCGAGCCCCGGCTCGGTCCCGGGCGGTATCACCGTGTCGGCCGCCTTGCGCTGCCGCGCCTTCAACGCCCGTGCCGTGGCCAGCCATTCGGGCAGCGAGCGCCCCCGGCGACGTACAACGGCGAGCAGCACCAGCAGGATCGCGGCGACGGCCGCGGGCACGAGAGCGAGGGGGTGTACGGCCCAGCCGACGAGCAGTACAGCGGCGGCTGCTTCGACGAGGAGCACCTGCTGCAACCGGAATGCCCCGAAGTGCCCGGAACCCGCTTTGAGATGCGGTGCGAACGGACCAGGAGCGGGCGTCGTCACCGCGGGCGAGACCGGGGGCACGGCGGAAGGAGTGGAACGCGGGTCGGCCGCTTCTGTACGCGATCGTGATCGCGTCCGGCTTGCGGAAGCCATTGCTGCAAACCCCCCGTAGTCACCTGAAACGCCCTGCTCGACGGCGGCCTCGATGTGGAACGAACCCTACCCGCCCCACATGCGCAGTGGCTCAACAGGCATAGTAGGGGCCGGTCTGACAGCGGAGGGCGGGGGCGTCGGCCCCCCGGGCGCGGTACGGGGAGAAACAGGCACTCATGGCATCACGGCGGGACGAACTCAACGCCTACACGTTCGCGAAGCGACGCACTCTCGCGGCCTTTCTGCAGCCGTCCCCGTGGGGTTCGGAAGAAGGGGCTCCCAAGCCGTTGCGGGCCGTCGTGCCCAGCCTGATCGCCGGCGCCCTCGTCCTGGGCGTCTTCGGCGCCTGGGGCATGTTCCAGCCCACCGCGCCCAAGGACTGGAACCAGCCGGGCACCCGGGTCATCGTGGGCAAGCAGTCCACGACGCGCTATGTCGTCCTCAAGACGGAGGGGACGACCCGCCTGCACCCCGTCCTCAATCTGGCCTCCGCCCGTCTGCTCATGAACGGCGCCGATTACCAGGTCGTCCAGATCAGCGACAAGATCCTCGACTCGGGCAAGCCGCCCCGTGGCCCGATCCTCGGCATCCCCTACGCGCCGGACCGGCTGCCGACCGCCGACGAGGCGGGCAAGGCCAAGCGGTGGGCGGTCTGCGAGCAGCCCGGCGGCGAGGGAAGCACGGTCCAGGAGGCGACGTTCGTCCTGGCCGACCGGGACGTGAAGAAGACGGACGGCTCCGAACGCCTCTCCGGCGGCGAGGTCCTGTACGTCAAGACCCGTACGGGGGAACGCTATCTGGTGGACGCCGCCGGGAAGGCGTACGCCGTCGCAGGCGCGGCGACCGAAGAGGACGACCGGAAGCTGACGGACGCGCTCGTGGGCTCCAAGCAACCGCAGCTCGTCACGAAGGAATGGATCGACACCCTGCACAAGGGCGATCCGATCTCGTTCCCCGAACTCCCCGCCGGCATCGGCTCCCCCGCCGGGGTCCAGGGCCAGCTCTCCGACGACGAGAACAGGGTCGGCATGGTGCTCGTGACGGAGACGGGCGAGGGCGAGAAGTACTACGTCGTACTGCCGGGCCAGGTGAAGCCCATCAGCGAGTTCACCGCCTGGCTGCTGATCAACTCGCCCCGGACCGCCGTCCTCAACATGAACGGTGAGGCCGCCAGGGTGGGCCTCCAGGACTTCACCGCCGACAGCGCCCCCTTCGCCGGCCAGCCGGCGGACTGGCCGACGCGGCGCGCCTCCATGGTCAACTCCGCCTCCGCGGACTCCGGACGCAACACCGTGTGCAGTGTCCTGCGAGACGTGGACGACGACAACGACACGACGCTCCAGACCTGGGCGGGCGCCGAGTACCCCGCCGAGATCGCCGCGGGCGGCACGAGCACGTACGTCACCCCGGGCACGGGACTGCTCTACACACAGATCCAGGGCACCGACAGCGACTCGGGATCGCTCTTTCTCGTGACGGACACCGGCCTCAGGTACGCCGTCCAGGCGAACGGCGACAGCGACAGCGAGCGTTCCGGTGTGGGCACGGACGGCAAGCAGAAGACGTCGGACGGGACGCCGGAGCCGAGCGAGGCCCAGGTGAAGCTCGGCTACGAGAACGTCCGGCCGGCGAAGGTCCCGCTGGTCTGGTCGGAGTTCCTGGCCAAGGGCCCCCGCCTCGACACCAACAGCGCCCGCCAGCCGCAGGGTTCGTGAACGCGAGCGCCTGCGCACCACCCCCGCAGCGGCTCCACACCACAGAAGGACGGGAGCGACGTACAGGTGTCGCCGAAGAAGACAACTCTGCCGGCCACGGCCGTACTGCTGACAGCGCTGAGCACCGCCCCGCCCGGGGCCGGGCTCGGCGCGTCCGATGCGTTCACCGCGCGTGTGCGGCTCGACGGCAGTGGTGAGTGCACGTTCCCCGCCAAGCAGATCAAGGGCACTCCCTGGGCGCTGCAGCGGGTGCTCCTCGACGAGCTCTGGCAGGGCACCGACAAGGGCAAGGGCATTCGGGTGGCGGTCATCGACACCGGAGTCGACGACAGTAACCCGCAGTTGAAGACGGCGGTCGACAAGGCGGCCGGCCGCGACTTCCTGGCCAAGGGCAAGGGCGCCGACCCGACGAACGACCGCGAGGGACACGGGACGAAGGTCGCGGGCATCATCGCGGCCCGTCCACACGACGGCACGGGCTTCGTGGGCCTCGCCCCCAACGCCACGATCATCCCCATCCGCCAGAACGACGCCGAGAACAGCGGCGACTCGGACTCCATGGCGGAGGCGATCACCTACGCCGTGTCCCAGGGCGCCGATGTCATCAACATCTCCCAGGACACGACGAAGCCCCTGTCCGGCACGTCCAGGCTCGCGCAGGCGGTACGCGCCGCCATCGCCCAGGACGTCGTCGTGGTCGCCTCCGCCGGCAACGACGGCCTCGACGGCACCTACAAGAACACCTACCCGGCCGCATTCCCCGGCGTCCTCGCCGTGGCGTCCTCCGACCGCAACAACGAACGGGCCTCCTTCTCCCAGGCAGGTGAGTTCGTGGGCGTGGCGGCCCCCGGCGTCGACATCGTGTCCACGGTCCCGGGCGGCGGCCAGTGCACGGACAACGGCACCAGCTTCTCCGCCCCGTTCGTCGCCGGCGTCGCCGCACTCCTCAAGGAGAAGCACGAGGACTGGTCGACCGCCCAGATCGTGACCCGGATCGAGCAGACCGCCGAACGCTCCGTCAACGGCCACGACAACTTCGTCGGCTGGGGAGTCGTGGACCCGGTTCGCGCCGTCCAGGACTCCGACCTCGCCGACCCGCCCTCGTCGCCGACCCCGGACCCAGGTGTGTCCAAGGCCCCGGCCCCCGACACCGCCCGCTTCACCCTCGCCGAGACCCCGCACGAACGCGACGAGCGCTACGCCACGTACGCCCTCGGCATCACCGCGGCCCTGGTCACGGTCATCGCCGGCACGGCGGTCGTACTCCGCGATCTGCGCCGCCGCCGGTACCGAGGAAACGACGCCTGAGCATGACCTCTGGCCCGCCGACACGACACCGCACCAGGCGCCCGGACGAAGAGGTGAGTGCGCGGGGCCTGGCGCGTCGAGCACCGGGCCTCGGTTCCGGGAGGACGGCTACGACGCAGCGCGGCCCCCAGACGGCGATCACTGCAGTCCTCGCTCCGCCTCTCCGCTGGGCTCTCGCTACGTGGCGTCGACCCCTTGGTCGAGCCCGCCGTTGTGAGGCGCCGGTTCCAGATCGAACTCCCCGTCCCGAGCCCCGAGCACGAAGGCCCGCCACTCGGCTTCGGTGTACCGCAGAACCGTGTCCGGATCGAGCGACGACCTCATGGCCACGGCACCCTCGGGCAGGTACGCGATCTCCACCCGCTCCTCATGCTCCTCGGTACCCGGCGCGCTGTGCCACTCCACCCCCGAGATGTCGAGCGCGTACAGCTCGTCCTTCTCGCGCTCTTTGCGTTCCTTGAGTGCCTTCTCGGCGTCCTTGTCCAGCCCATCGGCCATGACGGCGCGGTCCCTTCCCGACGTACGAACGAGCTACGGACTCACAGTACTTGTGTACAGGCACACCCATGACCGACAAACGGAACAGCACCGCGTCACACCCCGCGATCCTCACCTCACCCCCCGTTGGCGATCCGTGCTCCTCGTGCGACTCTGGCCCCGCTACCTGCCCGACCTCTGAGCCGCCCCTGAACTCCCCCGTTATGGCTTTGCAGTTGGAAGCGTCACGTCAGGTGACTAGAGTGATATGCGGTATCACGTGGGTGGTACGGCACGGGGGCGGTGTAACGCTGTGGCCGCGCGTCGCGCGGCGATCACGGTGATTCTTGCCCGCCTGGACCATCTGGGCGTCGGGCCTCGATGGACGCGTCGCGGCGGTCGATACCGCCGTCACATCAAGAGGAGGGTGGAGAACCTGTGAGTGACATCACGGCGGACCAGAAACGCGAGAACGACCAACTCATCGCGCTGGCCAACAAAATCCAGAACTTCCACGTTGAGGTGAGCCGTCGTGTGACGTCACTCAACACGGTCGTGGACATGATTCAGGGCGGCTGGCAGGGCGCGGCCAGTCAGGAGTACGACAGGGTGCAGCGCGAGGTGAACGTCCACCTCAAGAAGCTCCAGGACAACCTCGTCGACCTGGAAGACGTCATGCGCATGGCCGTCAACGGGTTCGAGGACCACGAGCAGGAGCGCATCGCGGAGATCCGGAAGGTGGACAACTCCGCCGAGTCCCAGGCCCAGGCCGACGCCGGCATGAGGGGCCAGACGTACACCACCGACCGCATCACCAGCCTCGCCTGAGCCACGGAGGAGACCCACGATGAGCACCGGTTTCGACCGCACAGCGATCAACTACGCCACGGTCACCCAGGCGGCGAGTGACGTCCGTAAGACCGCAACGGACCTCACGCAGGAACTCGAAGCCCTCATGCAGGAGGTGAAGCGCGTCGCCGAGACCTGGGAGGGCGAGGCGAAGACGGCGTACGGAGACATCCAGCGCAAGAACACCACCGAGATGCAGGCCATGACCCAGCAGCTCAATCTCATCGCCAGCCTCCTGGACCGGTCGGTCGTCGGCTACCAGGGCACAGACCTGGACGGCGCGAAGCGCATCCGCATGTTGATGGGCTGAAGGCGACCACGACAGGGGGAGGCGACACGAGTTCTCGCCTCCCCCTGCGCTATCTGCCGGTTCCTCCCTCTCACGAACTTGAGGTCGATGGGATCGGGGTGTTGGCCGACCAGAAGTCGGACGCCTCGCTGGGCAGTGGCGGTTCGCTCCCGTCATAGTCGGGAACGCCGGGAACCGACTTGGGCGCCGAAACTGCGGATTTCTGGACGCAAGGAGTCGTCACCTCGAAGAGCGCTTGGCCCTGATCGCCGAAGAGCAGTCGGATCTGGAATTGATCCGGAGTCAGGAAGTAGGTTGCCGGGTTCGTGGCGTCGTCACTCGCCTCGCGGTGGGTGAATCCCTCCTTCTGCCAGTGGCGTTCCACGATGCCCAGGAAGTTTCCCCTGCGCTCCGGAGAAATGATGGTGGTCACAGCGGCCCTGCGTGACACCGAGCAGGTCAGGTCCGAGGACAGCCCGTGCACCCACTTCACCTGAGGCCTGATCGAATTCAGGGTGCTGACCAGAAGGTTGTCCGCTCGCTCTGCGGCCTGCTGCATGGTCATGTCGGACACATCTTGCCCTTCGTCGCCGTTGTCACCTACCAAGCCGCAACCCGAGACGAGCGCGACGATCAGCGCGGTCAATCCGAGACGGACCCTCATCGATGATCCTCCCGTACGATCGAGTCCGGATTGCCGGCAACGATTTTCGCGATGTTGTCTGCAGACACTTGATCTTTTTCCGGGTTGAAGTAATTGGAGTGTGCTTCGAAACCATTGGTCCAGGCAGGAGGACCGTCGTCGGTTCGCATACGAATAGCACCAAACTCCTCACTCACAGGGTCCCTTCCGAACCAGTTATCATCGTCACCGGGGTCTCCCACGTCGGCGCCCACAACGAGGCCCACGCCGCCACCGATGGGTCCCCCCAAAGCCCAACCCGCCCCCGCTCCGATGGCTCCTCCGACGACCGAACCTGTGGACGGTGCGTGTGTGACGAGGTCATTCCCTGCTGCGCCGACAAAAACGTGATCTCTGCCAACACCGAGATCTTCGGCCCGATCTACACCCACGCCTGGGCTGCCGAGCAGTATGTAGTCGTCGACGTCGGGCATACCGCCGGGTTGCTGGCTGGCTGTACCCACCGTCAAGGAACCGTACGAGTGGCCGATCGCGGTGACATGGGGATCGCTGTGATCATTCGTCGCCGCGATACCGCTCATGAATTCCTGGTAGGCGGGGGCACCTCTTTCGGCGTCGCCCGTGACGGCTACGTCAGCGCCCAGCGGGGCGTCGTACCCGAGCCAGATGATGGAGGCACTCGACCGATCGAGTTCACGAGCGCCGATAGCAGTATCACGTGCCCGTTTCAACGTGCCATCAGCGAACTCACTGTCAAGTTTTGTGCTCAAGCCGGGAACGTAGGCGGATACATTCTTCGACGTGTCGGGATTCCCGTAAGAAACGATCGCGCGACCCTGTCCCTCGTCTCCGATTCCGAGGAGATACATGGGAGGTTCGCTTCCCGCCCGCAGTTGCTCGTCGATCTTACGCAGACCATCGAGCTTTGTCTGAGCATCCTCACCGCCTTGAGATTCCAACTTTCCCATGAGCTGCGGCAGGTAGGTGCGGTTGGCTTCGTCTCGGGCGTCTGCTGGGATGCCGTCCAGATTGCCAATGGTGTCTGGGTAGATTGCCATGTAGGCGATGCGGTCATCCTCACTGAGGCCGTCCCACCATTCCTTCCGTTCTGCTGCAGATTTGTCTGTGGGAATGTCGTCCTTGAAAACATCGTCGACAGCTCCGTGAACGGCGGAGGCATCAGCGTTCACATCTGCCCATGTCGCATCGGTGACCTCAAGCCCTTCTGCGGCCTTCAGTTTGCCGACTGCCACGGAATATTGTTCGTCAATCGAGTTTGCCTCACTCAACGCGGTAGCGATTCTGTTGGCGATTCCTTGAGCGAGTGCCGCGTTCGGATTCAAGGTGGCTGCGGCTGCTGTGGTCCGAAGAGCCCGGGAAAAGAAGTCATCAGCCCCCGACACTGTGTCACCGGGTAGTTCTGTGTCGCTCGATGTGGCTGGCGGATAGCGCACTGAGCCGTCATCGAACACCTCGAACTTCATACTCTCGGCCTCTGCGAGAGCCTCGAGGAGGCTACGCTGTGGACCAGCCAGTTCTTCGGCGAGGCCATTTAGAGCAGCACTCACCAAGCCGCACTCCGTATGGATGTACTGGTAGTTCCGTGCGAGTCGTCCCAGGCGTATGACAGCCTCGACCGCTGACATATTCTCTTGTGTGTCTGTCAGGGTGGCAACGATCTCGTTGTTGACTCGATCGCGGGAGGAGTAGGCTTTTTTGCTTATCTCGGACCAACCTCGGGCGGCATCGACAAGCTCCGTGAGCTTGAGACCCTTGAGCTCTTGTAGAGATAGCAAAGTTCTTACTTCCCGCCCGAAAACTGTGGCGCCGACATGCGTTCACTGGCGATGGCTGACGTAAGTGCGGCCTCGTTCTCTCCCTGGTCCCGAGCTACCTGACGCATCGGCGAATCAAGGTTCTCGCACTCGTCCCGGACCGCCTTCAAACGGCGATGCCATGAGTCACGGACGGCGTCCATGGCCAACACTGTTGCCAATGTTTTGGCGCTTGCGGAAAAGGTGCTGCCATCGCCACCGAGTTGCGTCACGCCGGATGCCGTGGTTGTGCGCAATTCAGTGAGAACCCTGGCGCCCTTGAGCCACGGGAAGTCGATAAAGACCATGCGCCCACCTGCCTCCCCTTGACCCGAATCGGCGGCAGCGGACGCACTACTGTTGGTCGTTGCCTGAGCGCGGGCTGATGACCACTGTTCTTCGAAGGACACAGAGACCTCTTTGGTGACAACAGTGCCTAATTGGGCCGGTTGGTTCGACGTCTGCTCGGACGGAGCGTTCAGGAGAGCGGGCCGGGCCCAGGAGGTTGCGGCCCGTACGGGGAGTTCGGAGGCCCTGAGGGCGGGCCGTAGATGCCAGAGGCCTCGTGGAGTTGCGAAGCGGGAGGCACGTAACCGGCAGGGGGCGGTGGGATCGGTGGGAGGGCGGAGCGTCGGCGACGTGCGACGATTATCGGTACGGCGATCGCTGAGCCGAGCAGTGCGGCCGCGCTGATGCCCAAAGTGATCCAAAGGGCTGCGTCGTCTTCGTCCGAGGGCGTCGTACCAGTAGTTCGCTCGTCCTCCTTGGCCTTCTCGGCAGCGTCAAAAGAATCGCTTGACTTCGAGGCTTCAGGAGAAGGAGAAGCTGACTCTGCGGCTGCGGCTGCGGCGAGGTCCGAGAGGGGCCACTTGTCGGCGGGCCCAGGATCGCCTGGGTTTTGCAGCGCGATTCGTGGACGCACAATGCCGTAGCCGATGGCGTTGTTCCAGGTCCACTTCTTCTCGTTGCCCTTCATCGTGTTGATCAGGACACGCAGGACCTGGTTGTTCGTCCAGGTGGGGTGCTTCGACCAGATGAGGGCGGCGGACGCGGAGGCGATGGCGGTGGCGTAGCTGGTTCCGTCGGAGTTGCAGACTTGAGTGCCGCCGAGGCACGCATGGACCATCTTCTCACCAGGGGCGGCGATGTCTACTTGTGATCCCCACTGGGAGAAGGAGCTTCGTTCGATGTCCTCATCGATCGATCCCACACCAACGACACCAGGTGTAGCCGCTGGGTACATGGGCTGATTGTCTTTGTCTCCGCGGTTGCCGACACCAGCGAAAATCAACTTACCCTTGTCGAGGGCGTACTTTGCGGCTGCGGCGAGTTCCTTGGTACCGACGTTCTGCATCCCTGGGCTGTCGGCACTGGCCATGGAAATGTTGATGATCTGTGCCTTGGAATCTGCCGCGAATCGGATGGCCTCCGTCATCTTTCTGGAGTACTCGGCTCCTGTATCCACTTTTCCATAATCTTCGGTGCCGTACTTCATACGGATGGGGAGGATCTTCACGCCGGGGGCGAGGCCGTAGGAGCCGTTGAGCTCTCCCCGTGCACCCGTGGCCGCGATGAGCGCGGCCACGCCGGTGCCATGCCCTTCAAGGTCTGTGTGTTCGTCGCCGGACTGATTCGAGTAGTCCTTACCTTCAAGAACCTGGCCCTTGAGATCGGCCAAACCGTCATCGACTCCGGAGTCGATGACGGCGACAGTCAGTCCACGCCCGGTACTGGTCTTCCACATCTCATCAGCGTGCATGGCATCAAGGTGCCATTGCCGGGAGCGAATCGAGTCAGCATGCGCAGGAGTTGCGGTGATGCCCACCAGCAGCAGGCCGAGGGCGCCTGCGACTGCCGACGCGGGTCGCAATGTTTGCTTACTGCTGGTTCGCATGTGCCTTCCAGGGTCGCAACCGAAGGAGGAGTCAGTCCACAACCGGCGGCAGCGGGCGACGGTTGGCGCGCTGCCAGGTCTCCTCGTCCTCGGTCAGGTAGTCGGGTCGATCGCTTTGACGGGGATCGCGTCGCGGTGATGGCGAATTGGCTGCGTGTGCAGTGGCCCCATCGCGGCGCTGCGTGGAGGCCTGTGCCGGCGCGGCGCCGCCAGCATGCCGAGTGAGACCCGTTCCTCCTGGGGTGAAGGGACGGGCTCCGCCATTGCCAGGCTGATTCGGACGGTTGCCGATCATTCCGCCGGTCTCGGATGCCAGACGTCGGCCGGTAGGTGCAGCATTGCTGTGCCCGCCACCGGAATTGCCTCCGACAGGCATGCCGGGGGTGATGCCACGCCCCATCGCCGTACGCCCCTGCGTGCCTTCACCGATGACGGTCCCCCTCGGAAGGGACCCAGTCGGACGGCCTGAGGCGGGAGGCACGGGTCGGCCTCCGACGATCCCGGTCTCGCGCGGCATGCGAGCACTGCCGTTGGCCATGCCCTGACCGGGCAGGAACGGTGCCCGAGTGGCCGACGGAACACGGCCGGGGGCAGTCGGACCAGTGCCGCTTCTGTTGCCGTTGAAGGGCGGGATCCCGACCGGTTGCGAGGGAAGACGTGGGTCGGGACGCTCTGAGCCGCCGGGAACAGTCGGGGGGTGGATGAGGTCTGGCCCTGGAGATTTCGGGAGGGTGTTCAGGCCGTCAAGACCCATGGTGACCGGGTCGGAATGAGAAGTTCGCCCCTTTCCGGGCACTGTCGGGATCGAGTGCGAAGTGATTTCGCGTTCGCGGCCGTTGAGTCCGGAAGCGGTGGACGAACCTGTCCCATTGCCACTTCCACCAGACAGAACAGTGATCGACTCATATTGATCGCGACCGCCAACCCACTTGTCTGGGTCCATGCTCCTAGCCGGCGGCACAAACGTAGGCGGCTCCACAGAATTAACCTGCGCAGCCGACTGCTGATAAGCCTGCGCCAGCTTCCGCATCTGCTGCACGGCCTCGTACCGAGCCGCGTCGATCCGCCCCTGGGCCGCCGTCGCGTCGGACTGGGCGGTCTGGGCCAGCTTTCGGGAGTCGGGGTCGTTGCGGGCGCCGGGCTCCTTGGTCGCGGCGAGGGACTTCTCCGCGGTGCGGAGGTCCGCCTGCGCGGCCGTGGTCTCGGAGGTGTCCGGCATGACCGCCTTCGCCTCCGCGATCGCCTGGGAGACGATGCCCATCCACCGGGACGCCACCTCGGCGTACTCGCCGAGGTGAAGCGTGGCGCTCGCCGTCTGCCCGCCCCACTCACGGAAGGTGTCGCCGGCCTCGCCCTGCCATTCCAGGCCCTTGACGTACGTCATGAGGTCGTCGCCGATCTTGGTGATCGTCGAGGCGGCCTTGGAGAGTTTCGCCGCGAGGTCGTAGGCGCCCTCGGCGTTGGCGGAGTCGAGCATCGCCACCAGCTGCGCGTGGGTCATGGACTCGAAGTCCGTGTGCTGGGGGGTGGGTTGCTTCCGATTGGGCTGCTCGCTCATTACAGGCCCTTCTCCCCGTCGGTGACCTCCGCGACCGGCTCGCCCTGGTGCTTGCCCTGCTGCTCGGCCTGCCGCTGGGCGTACGGGTCACGGTCGACGTCGTAGTACTTGTCGACCTCCGCATTGACCTCCCGCATCCGCGCCTTGATGTCCTCGTCCAGGTTCTCGAAGCCCACCCGTGACGCGTGCACAGCCAGTCCCACCCCCTCGATCTGGGCGCTGAGCGCCTTCGAGAGGTTCTCCAACTCGTCATGGACGATGGCGTACGACTCGTAGAGGAACTGTGCTTCCTTGAAGTCGGCCGATCCCAGTTGGGCGCGGGACAGGCGGTCCTGGCCCACTTTGTCGGGGGCGGCCTCGGACTTGCCGAGTTCGACGAGGAGGTTGTCGACACGCTTCTTGAAGTCCTTCATGGCGTCGTGCTGGATGTCCAGCGCCATCTGAGGGTTCACGCCGTACAAGCTGTCGAAGGACTTGCCGGTGTCCGGCGCGCCCCCACCACCGCTGCCGCCCCCGTCCGAACTCACGTCAGCCGCCTCCCCGTTCTCCCCGTTCGCCCAAGTCAACCAAGGCTTCAATCAACACTGTTGGTCACTCTTCATCACTCTAATGGCGTTGCGGAAGCAAGCCCACCTGGATAAGAGGGGCCCCGCGCTTCCGTGACACGAATGTGCCCCGCCCCGGTGGCATGGGACGTGCCCGGACGTTGCCGAGGATGTCGCCCTCCATGGGGTCGCCGGAAAGGACGAGCCCCTGCGCGCCGAGCTCCTTCACCCGCTGCATGAACGACTCGTACATGGAGCGCGAGGCGCCCGCCGCGTTGCGGGCGATGATGAACTTGACGCCCACGTCACGCGCGAAGGGCAGATGCTCGACGAGGGCCGACAGCGGGTTCCCGGAGTTCGTGGCGACCAGCTCGTAGTCGTCGACGATGATGAACAGCTGCGGGCCGCTCCACCAGCTGCGGTCGCGCAACTGCTGCGGCGTGATGTCGGGCTTGGGCGCGCGCATCTCCATGAACTGCCGGATGGCGTCCATGTGGACGTTCATCGCGGACGCCATCGGCGCGTACTCCAGCAAATGCTCCTCGGAGACCGCCTCCAGCATCGTCCTGCGGTAGTCGCCGACGACGATCCGGGCCTCCGAGGGCGTGTAGCGCTCGGCGATCTGCTTCGCGATCAGTCGCAGCAGGTTCGTCTTGCCCGACTCGCTCTCCCCGAAGACCAGGAAGAAGGGGTCCGTCTCGAAGTCGATGAAGACCGGTTCGAGGTTGGCCTCGTCGATGCCGATCGCGATGCCGTGCTGCGGGAACTCGAAGCCCTTGGGCAACTGGTCGGCGGGCAACTTGCGGGGCAGCAGGCGCACTGTCGGGGCCGCCGGGCCCTGCCAGTTGCCCTTCACCGCCTGCACCAGCTGCGCCGTGGCATCCGACAGACCGTCCGCGTCCGACGAGGAGTCGATACGCGGCAGTGCCGTCATGAAGTGCAGCTTCTCCGGGACCTGGCCACGGCCCGGCACACCCGCCGGCACGTTCGCCGCGACCCTGCGGTCGAACTCGGAGTCCATGACGTCACCGAGGCGCAGCTCCAGCCGGCCCAGGATCTGGTCCTTGAGCGCGGACCGCACCTCCATGTAGCGAGAGGCGGAGAGGACGACGTGGATGCCGTAACCGAGGCCGCGGCCCGCGATGTCGTGGACGATGCCTTCGAGACCCTCGTAGTCGCCCTTGAAGTTGCCCCAGCCGTCGACGACCAGGAAGACGTCGCCCCAGGCCTCACCGGGCAGCTCGCCGGCCGCGCGCCGTCGACGGTACGTGCCGATCGAGTCGATGCCGTTCGCGCGGAAGAACTGCTCGCGGCGGTTGAGGATGCCCGCCACCTCCGCGACCGTACGCCGGACCCGCTCGGGGTCCAGCCGGGAGGCGACTCCGCCCACATGCGGCAGGTCCGACAGGGACGACAGGCCGCCACCGCCGAAGTCCAGGCAGTAGAACTGCACCTCGTGCGGTGTGTGGGTCACGGCGAACGAACCGATCAACGTACGCAGCAGCGTGGACTTGCCGGACTGAGGGCCACCGACGACCATCATGTGGCCCGCCGCGCCGGAGAAGTCCCGGTAGAGCACCTCGCGCTTTTGCTCGAACGGCTTGTCGATCAGACCGAGGGGGACCGTCAGCCCGCCCAGTCGCGTGTACTCGGCGGCCTGCAGGCCCCGTTCGGCCGTCGAGGCGAGCGGTGGCAGCAACTGATCCAGCGTCGGCGCCTGGTCCAGCGGCGGCAGCCATACCTGATGGGCGGGCACACCCTGGCCCTCCAGCCGCTGCACGATGACGTCGAGGACCGTGTCCGCCAAGGCGTCGTCCTCCTGGCGCGCGGGGGCTTGAGTCTGAGCCGGGTCCGGAGCCGCGTACGTGACCGGCACCTGAGCCGCCGTGAACAGCGCGGGCCGGCGCTCGATCGGTGTCCGGTCCCCGGAGACCTCGGGGCCACCGGAGCGGTACGCACCCGACACGTACGCCGCCTTGAAGCGGGTCATCTCGTCCGTGCCGAACTTCAGATACCCGGAACCGGGCACGGACGGCAGGTGGTAGGCGTCCGGAACGCCCAGCGCCGCACGCGACTCCGCGGCGGAGAACGTCCGCAGACCGATCCGGTACGACAGATAGGTGTCCAGACCGCGCAGACGGCCCTCCTCCAGGCGTTGCGAGGCCAGCAGCAGATGCACACCCAGGGAGCGGCCGATGCGGCCGATCTGGATGAACATGTCGATGAAGTCGGGCTTGGCCGTGAGGAGTTCGCTGAACTCGTCGATCACCAGGACGAGCGAGGCCAGCGGCTCCAGCGGAGCACCCGCGGCCCGCGCCTTCTCGTAGTCGTGGATGTTGGCGTAGTTGCCCGCCGAGCGCAGCAGCTCCTGGCGGCGCTGGAGTTCGCCGCGGATCGCGTCGCCCATGCGGTCGACGAGGGTCAGGTCGTCGGAGAGGTTGGTGATGACGGCGGCGACGTGCGGCATCTGGGACATGCCGGCGAAGGTGGCGCCGCCCTTGAAGTCCGCGAGGACGAAGTTCAGCGTTTCCGAGGAGTGGGTGACCGCGAGGCCGAGTACCAGCGTGCGCAGCAGCTCCGACTTGCCGGAGCCGGTCGCGCCCACACACAGGCCGTGCGGGCCCATACCGTCCTGCGCGGCCTCCTTGAGGTCCAGCATCACGGGCCGGCCGTCCTCGCCGACACCGATGGGCACCCGCAGGCGCTCCGGCGTCGACCGCGGCCGCCAGGTGCGGGTGACCTCCACGGAGGCGGCGTCGCCGAGGCCCAGTAGATCGGTGAAGTCCAGGTTGGCGAGCAGCGGTTCGTCGTCGTTCCCGCCGCCCATGCGCAGGGGGGCCAGCTGTCGGGCGAGCGCCTCGGCGGCGGGCAGGGACAGCCCGTCGGGGGTGCCCTCGTAGGCGACCGGGGCACCCGTGTCCAGCCACAGCCGGTCCGGTCGTACGACGATGGAGAGGCCGCCCCGGGGCTGGTCGAGCTCGCCCGGGACCACCTCGATGATCGTCACGCCCTGAAGTCCCTCGGCGGCCGCGAATGCGGAGGTCGGGGGCACGATTCCGCCGTCGAGGACGACGACGATGTGCGGCTGGTCCAGTACCGGCTGGCCATCCCGGCTGAAACGCGGGCGGCCTTCGAGGCGGGCGGACAGCAGCTGTTCCAGCTCACCGAGGTCGTCACCGAACAGCCGCCGGGTGCCGGCGCCGTCGAACTGCCCGGTCAACTGGCTGTGCGGCAGCCACTTGGTCCAGTCCCAGCGGCCGACCGCGTTCGGGGCGGCGACCACGGCCAGCAGCAGATCGTCGGGGGAGTGCAGGGTGGTGAGTTGGGCGACCAGCGCGCGCGCCGCGGCCTGGGCGCGCTCCGGCTCGCCGGACACCGTCACGTGGTAGAAGGCGCGCATCGACACCGCGACCGGCAGCCCGTCCAACTGACCGTGCACGGCGAGGAACCGCTGCATGGCGCCGGCGCACAGGGGTTCGAGCTCGTCCACGGGCGCGGTCTCGGGAGCCACCAGGGGAGAGGCCAGCTGCTGCGGTCCCAGACCGATCCGCGCCTGCCCGAAGTCCGCGTCCCCGACGCGGCGCTCCCACACCCGGCTGCCCTCGGCGACCACCGACCACAACTGCTCGGGAGAGGGGTGCAGATACAACTGCGCGTCGCGCTGCTTCAAGCCGGTCCTGCGCACCGTACGCCGGGTCTGCGCGAGGTATTTGAGGTAGTCCCGACGCACATCGGCCATTTGCCCCTGCGTACCGCGACGGTGTCGGACGATCTGCGCGATCACCATCGCGGCCGTCGACACGAGCATCACCACACCCATGATCCGCATGAACGGATGGGCGTTCGGGGAGGCGAAGTAGAACACCACCGACGAGCCCATGCCGAGCGTCGGCAGGATCTGCATCAGCATGCCCTCCTGCTGACCCCGCGGCAGCTCCGGAGGAGCCTCCAGACGCAGCTCATCGGTGGGCACTTCGGGCGGCAGGGAACGCGGTGGGCGCTTGATGACGATCTGGCTCACCGGTGCATCAATCCCCCTATACGGATGAGCAGTTTCCTACCGGCACCCCCGTGGTGACGGTCGCCCTCCGCTAGGCGGGGATCCTACTTGTCACCACTGACGGCACCTACCGGTAGGGTGACGCCCGCAGCGTACGCATCCGCGAAGCAGGGGGTCAGTAAAGGTGAGTACGACCGCGACGACCGGGTTCTGCCGAGTCACTGTCGTGGCACCCGACAGCCGCATCGACGTTGCCCTCCCGGTGGACATCACCATCGCCGACATCTACCCGGAGATCCTGCGCCTGACGGGCCAGACCCAGCCGGTCGGCGCCCCGACGGGCTACCACCTGGTGCGCCGCGACGGCAGCGCCCTCGACGGCGCCCGCTCGCTCGCCGACGAACGGGTGCTCGACGGCGAAGTGCTCAGCCTGCGCCCCTTCGCCGAGTCGCTGCCACCGGCCGTCCACGACGACGTCTCCGACGCGGTCGCCTCCGCGGTCGTTCGCGACCGCCACCTGTGGAGCGACGACCTGCTGCGCGTCGCCGGGCTGCTCGGCGGCGCCCTGCTCCTGCTGCTCGTCGCGTTCGTGCTCTGGAACGCCGACCCGATCCACCACGACATGAACGGCCTGCCCGGCATCATCGCGGGTGGCCTGGGCGTACTCCTGACCGCCTACGCGGCCGTACGCGCACGTGTGTACGCCGACCGCGTAGGCGCCGCGGCCATCGGTCTCGCCGCCCTGCCCCTGCTCCTCCTCGCGGGCTCCGGAATCATCGACCCGGCGGCCGGACAGGGGCCGGGCAAGCTGCAGTTCATGCTGGGCTGTGTGGCGGTGCTGGTCGCCTCCGTCGCCCTCGTCGCGCTCGCCCCCAGCGGGGACGCGGCCTTCGTGGCCACCACCTTCGCGGCGGCGGTCGGTGCCGTGGCCACCTTCGTGGCGATCCTCGCCGACGCCTCCGCGACCGACATCGCCGCGGTGTGCGCCCCGGCCGCCATCGGCCTGGTCGCCTTCCTCCCCGGCCTGTCGGCTCGCTTCGCCCGGCTGCCGATCGGTTACGCCTCCCCGCGCTCCGCCGCGTACGAGGACTTCGACCTGGACTCCTCCCAGGGCCCGGACACCGAGCCCCTCGACGCCGAGCGCATCGCCGCCCAGGCCCGGCGCGGGCACGAGATGCTGCTGGGCCTCGTCGGCGGCACCTCCGCCGTGGTGGTCGCCTCCACCGCCGTCCTCGGCTTCTCGGACGACCTGTGGGGCCGGCTCCTGGGCCTCGCCGCCGGCCTCGCCATGCTGATCCGCGCCCGCCTGTTCCGCTACACCTCGCAGGTGGTCTGCGCCCTCGTCGCCGGTGTCGCGGCCCTCGCCCTCCTGCTGATCGGCCTCGCGCTCAACCCGCCGGCCGAGGCCCTGACAGAGTTCACGCTCCACGCCGACCGGGGAGCCCTGGACCTGCGCACCATCTGGCTCACGGCCGCCGTCACCGCCGGAGCCGCGCTGCTCACCGCGATCGGTCTGATCATCCCCCAGAAGGGCCTCTCCCCCTTCTGGGGCCGCCTCCTCGACATCGCCGAGGCGTTCGTGCTGCTCACCCTGATCCCGCTGTGCCTGGCGGTCCTGGGCGTCCTCACGACGGTCCGGTCGCTGACCGGCTGAGGGACGCCCCGACCGTCGGCCCAGCGCGTCTCACCAGCCTGGTATCCTGTCTGCTGGCCGTCTGTGTACGCACCCCGGGCTCCCCAAAGACCCCGGAGGCAGCGCCGACGGACCCCGTCACCCGAGTCACAGAAGCCCCCCTGAGACGAAGACCAGGGGCACTCGGTGGCATCAATGAGACTATGAGGAGTATCGCGTGTCGCTCGACGCCGCTACGAAGAAGCAGATCATCAGCGAGTTCGGTACCAAGGAGGGCGACACCGGCTCCCCCGAGGTCCAGGTCGCGATGCTCTCCCGCCGCATCTCGGACCTGACCGAGCACCTCAAGACCCACAAGCACGACCACCACTCCCGTCGTGGTCTGCTGATCCTGGTCGGTCAGCGCCGCCGTCTGCTGCAGTACCTCGCCAAGAAGGACATCCAGCGCTTCCGTGCGCTGGTCGACCGCCTCGGCATCCGCCGCGGTGCGGCGGGCGCCAAGTAAGACGCCGTGAGGGGAGCGGTTCCCGGGACATGGGGACCGCTCCTTTTGTTGTACGTGCGCCTCCGCAGGCGGGACGTACGGGCGGAAACGTGCGGAGTGTCACCACCCCTTTGTAGTGTGGTAGCACAACGCAATACGCAGGACACAGCGTGAGGGCACCGGGACACGGTCGCCGCACGCACACAGAACACCACGCACACCGAACGAGGAGAAGCGCACCTCGCCGCCGCCGGTCCTCGGTAGTGGCCCCCGGGGGATTGCGAACCCCGAGGGCTTCGATCGAAGACCGGCCCGCACCAGACGGCGCGCTTCTCCGCCACCGTCCCCCTGCCACACGGGCGGGACCAGGGACGAAGACGAGGAGAATTTGCTAGTGGAGAACGAGACCCACTACGCCGAGGCCGTCATCGACAACGGCTCCTTCGGCACCCGCACCATCCGTTTCGAGACGGGCCGTCTGGCCAAGCAGGCCGCCGGCTCCGCCGTGGCGTACCTGGACGACGACACCATGGTGCTGTCGGCCACCACCGCCTCCAAGAACCCCAAGGACCAGCTCGACTTCTTCCCCCTCACGGTGGACGTTGAGGAGCGGATGTACGCCGCCGGCAAGATCCCCGGCAGCTTCTTCCGCCGTGAGGGCCGTCCCTCCGAGGACGCCATCCTCACCTGCCGGCTGATCGACCGTCCGCTGCGCCCGTCCTTCAAGAAGGGCCTGCGCAACGAGATCCAGGTCGTCGCCACGATCATGGCGCTCAACCCCGACCACCTGTACGACGTCGTGGCGATCAACGCCGCGTCCGCGTCCACGCAGCTGGCCGGCCTGCCCTTCTCAGGCCCGATCGGCGGCGTCCGCGTCGCGCTGATCAACGGCCAGTGGGTGGCCTTCCCGACGCACTCCGAGCTCGAGGACGCCGTCTTCGACATGGTCGTCGCCGGTCGCGTCCTGGAGGACGGCGACGTCGCGATCATGATGGTCGAGGCCGAGGCCACCGAGAAGACCATCCAGCTGGTCAAGGGCGGCGCCGAGGCGCCCACCGAGGAGGTCGTCGCCGCCGGTCTGGACGCCGCGAAGCCCTTCATCAAGGTCCTCTGCAAGGCGCAGGCCGACCTCGCGTCGAAGGCCGCCAAGCCGACCGGCGAGTTCCCGATCTTCCTCGACTACCAGGACGACGTCCTGGAGGCCCTCACGGCCGCCGTCAAGGACGAGCTCGCCCAGGCGCTCACCATCGCCGGCAAGCAGGAGCGCGAGACCGAGCTGGACCGTGTCAAGGCGCTCGCCGCCGAGAAGCTGATCCCGCAGTTCGAGGGCCGCGAGAAGGAGATCTCCGCCGCGTACCGCTCGCTCACCAAGCAGCTGGTCCGCGAGCGCGTGATCAAGGAGAAGAAGCGCATCGACGGCCGCGGCGTCACGGACATCCGTACGCTCGCCGCCGAGGTCGAGGCCATTCCGCGCGTGCACGGTTCCGCGGTGTTCGAGCGTGGCGAGACCCAGATCCTGGGCGTCACCACCCTCAACATGCTCCGCATGGAGCAGCAGCTCGACACGCTGTCGCCGGTGACGCGCAAGCGCTACATGCACAACTACAACTTCCCGCCGTACTCCACCGGTGAGACCGGCCGCGTCGGCTCCCCGAAGCGTCGCGAGATCGGCCACGGCGCCCTCGCCGAGCGCGCCCTCGTGCCGGTCCTGCCGACGCGTGAGGAGTTCCCCTACGCGATCCGCCAGGTCTCCGAGGCGCTCAGCTCGAACGGCTCGACGTCCATGGGCTCGGTCTGCGCCTCCACCATGTCGCTGCTGAACGCCGGTGTGCCGCTCAAGGCCCCGGTCGCCGGTATCGCCATGGGCCTGATCTCCCAGGAGATCGACGGCGAGACGCACTACGTCACCCTCACCGACATCCTCGGTGCGGAGGACGCCTTCGGCGACATGGACTTCAAGGTCGCCGGCACCAAGGAGTTCGTGACCGCCCTCCAGCTCGACACCAAGCTGGACGGCATCCCGGCCTCCGTCCTGGCCGCGGCCCTGAAGCAGGCCCGTGACGCCCGCCTCCACATCCTCGACGTGATGATGGAAGCGATCGACACGCCGGACGAGATGTCCCCGAACGCCCCGCGGATCATCACCGTCAAGATCCCCGTGGACAAGATCGGCGAGGTCATCGGCCCCAAGGGCAAGATGATCAACCAGATCCAGGAGGACACCGGCGCCGAGATCACGATCGAGGACGACGGCACCATCTACATCGGTGCCGCCGACGGCCCGGCCGCCGAGGCCGCTCGCGCCACGATCAACGGCATCGCCAACCCGACCATGCCGGAGGTCGGCGAGCGCTACCTGGGCACCGTCGTGAAGACGACGACCTTCGGCGCGTTCGTGTCGCTGCTCCCGGGCAAGGACGGTCTGCTGCACATCTCGCAGATCCGCAAGCTCGCCGGCGGCAAGCGCGTGGAGAACGTCGAGGACGTCGTCGGCGTGGGCCAGAAGGTCCAGGTCGAGATCGCCGAGATCGACTCCCGTGGCAAGCTCTCCCTCATCCCCGTGATCGAGGGCGAAGAAGGCTCCGAGGACACGAAGGACGACGGCGACAAGTGACGTCCCGTAGCTCCAAGGCGACGGCCCGCACCTCCACGGAGGCGCGGGCCGTCGCCCGTACCCAAACCCTGATCAAGGGCATGAACGGCATCGGCACGGTCCGCAAGACCACCCTCCCGGGCGGCCTGCGCATCGTCACCGAGACCCTGCCGTCCGTCCGCTCCGCCACCTTCGGCATCTGGGCCCACGTCGGCTCCCGCGACGAGACGCCCGCACTGAACGGCGCCACGCACTACCTGGAGCACCTGCTCTTCAAGGGCACCTCACGCCGTAGCGCGCTCGACATCTCCTCCGCGATCGACGCGGTCGGCGGCGAGATGAACGCGTTCACGGCGAAGGAGTACACGTGCTACTACGCACGCGTGCTCGACAGCGACCTGCCGCTGGCCATCGACACGGTCTGCGACATGCTCACCGGCTCGCTCATCCGCGAGGAGGACGTCGACGTCGAACGCGGCGCCATCCTCGAGGAGATCGCGATGACCGAGGACGACCCGGGCGACTGTGTGCACGACCTGTTCGCGCACACGATGTTCGGCGACACCCCTCTCGGCCGCCCGGTCCTCGGCACGGTCGACACGGTCAACGCCCTCACCGCCGACCGCATCCGCCGCTTCTACAAGAAGCACTACGACCCGACGCACCTCGTGGTCGCCTGCGCCGGCAACATCGACCACAACAAGGTCGTACGACAGGTCCGCGCGGCCTTCGAGAGCGCCGGCGCCCTCACCCGCGTCGACGCCACCCCGATCGCCCCGCGCGAGGGCACCCGGAGCCTGCGCACGGCCGGTCGTGTCGAGCTGGTCGGGCGCAAGACCGAGCAGGCGCACGTCGTCCTCGGTATGCCCGGCCTTGCCCGCACCGACGAACGCCGCTGGGCTCTCGGCGTCCTCAACACGGCACTGGGCGGCGGCATGTCCTCCCGCCTCTTCCAGGAGGTCCGGGAGAAGCGCGGCCTCGCCTACAGCGTGTACTCGTACACCTCCGGCTTCGCCGACTGCGGCCTCTTCGGCGTGTACGCCGGCTGCCGCCCGTCCCAGGTGCACGACGTGCTCAAGATCTGCCGTGACGAACTGGACCAGGTCGCCGAGCACGGGCTGCCGGACGACGAGATCGAGCGCGCCATCGGCCAGCTCCGCGGCTCCACGGTCCTCGGCCTGGAGGACACCGGTGCGCTGATGAACCGCATCGGCAAGAGCGAGCTGTGCTGGGGCGAACAGATGTCCGTCGACGAGATGCTGACACGGATAGCCATGGTCACCCCGGACGAGATCCGTTCCGTGGCCCGCGAGATCCTGGGCCGGCGCCCCTCCCTGTCGGTGATCGGCCCGCTCAAGGACAAACAGGCGTCCCGTCTGCACGAAGCCGTCGCCTAACACCCCAGTTAAGGAACCAAGCAATGAGCAAGCTGCGCGTGGCGGTCCTCGGTGCCCAGGGCCGCATCGGCTCCGAGGCCGTACGGGCCGTCGAGGCCGCCGAGGACATGGAACTGGTCGCCGCCCTGAGCCGGGGCGACAAGCTGGAGACGCTGGCCGAGAAGGGCGCCCAGGTCGCCGTCGAACTGACCACCCCCGCCTCGGTCATGGGCAACCTCGACTTCTGCGTACGCCACGGCATCCACGCGGTCGTCGGTACGACTGGCTGGACCGACGACCGCCTCGCGCAGCTCAAGGGCTGGCTGGACGGATCCCCGGAAACCGGCGTGCTCATCGCGCCCAACTTCTCCATCGGGGCCGTCCTGACCATGAAGTTCGCGCAGATCGCCGCGCCCTACTTCGAGTCCGTCGAGGTCGTCGAACTGCACCACCCGAACAAGGTCGACGCCCCGAGCGGCACCGCCACGCGCACCGCCCAGCTCATCGCCGAGGCCCGCCGCGCGGCGGGAACGGCCCCGGCGCCGGACGCCACCGTCACGGCTCTGGACGGCGCGCGCGGCGCGGACGTCGACGGCGTGCCGGTCCACGCCGTACGTCTGCGCGGTCTGCTCGCCCACCAGGAGGTCCTGCTCGGCGGCGAGGGCGAGACCCTGACGGTCCGTCACGACTCCCTCCACCACAGCAGCTTCATGCCGGGCATCCTGCTCGGCGCCCGCCGCGTGGTGACGACCCCGGGCCTCACCTTCGGCCTCGAACACTTCCTCGACCTGGGCTGAACGTCCAGAACCTCGGCGTCCGCGAGAACTCGGAAGAACATGCGCGCGAAGATCACCTATGCCGTCACGGCAGCCGTCCTGGTCGTCTACTTCGTCCTGGTCGGCAGCCGCGGGGTCCTGCTCATAGAGACCGGCACGCCGGTCACGATCGCCTTCGGCGTCGCCGTGCTCGTCCTGCCGGGGATCGGGCTGTGGTTCCTGTGGAAGAACACCCAGTTCGTCCGCAAGGCCAACCAGCTCGCCGCCGAGCTCGACGCCGAAGGGGGCCTCCCCGTCGACGAGTTGAAGCGCACCCCGAGCGGCCGTATCGACCGCGACT
Source organism: Streptomyces sp. NPDC002787 (assembly GCF_053592095.1). Taxonomy (NCBI): domain Bacteria; kingdom Bacillati; phylum Actinomycetota; class Actinomycetes; order Kitasatosporales; family Streptomycetaceae; genus Streptomyces; species Streptomyces sp. NPDC002787. The sequence goes on from NZ_JBSFVC010000050.1 coordinate 35,746, forward strand.
CCGCCGACGAGGTCTTCGCACGACGCAAGGAGGAGACCGAGGACGCCCCCGACGACTGGCGCACCTGGTTCCGCCTCGCCGTCGCCTACCACGACGCCCGTGACACCCCGCGAGCCCGCAAGGCGATGCAGCGCGCCATCGCCCTCCACGACGGCAAGCCGGCGCAGGCCGCCTGATCATCGATCCCGCATACGGGTGAGGGGCCGGTCCGCACCCGCGGACCGGCCCCTCACCCGTATGTTCGACTACGCGGCGCGCCTGTACTCCGCCGCCCACGCCTCGATCGTGTCGGCCGCCCGGTCGAAGGCCTCGCTACGCGCCAGGAAGTCGGCGTTGTGCGTGGTCATCAGCGGCGTCACGTACTCCTGGACACGGTCCGTGCGGACGAGAAGCAGCGCCTGCCCCTGCACGGACCGCGGCAGCCCGAGCCACCGCACCGGCTGCTGCACGGTACGCACCGAGACGGTCGGCTCCCAGGACGCCGTACGTGTCCTGAAGAAGCCCACCCGGCGCACGCCCCGCGCGCTCACCCAGATACCGACCCGCAGCAGCCGCAGGGCGCAGGCGATGACGAACAGCGCCGCGCCGAAGAAGACCGCGCCCGCCTGCGGTGTCTCGGCCGCCGCGATGATGACCGCCGCGACCAGCACGTACGACGCGAGCAGCAGCAGGAGCGCGGCCGCGCCCACCCGCCACGGGCCGGGCCGGTAGGGACGCCGCCAGCGGTCGCGGTCGTCGAACGGCAGCGCTTCGTCCGCCGCCTGGTCGAAGGCGCGGTCGGCGGTCAGGAAGGGCAGGGGCACGGCTGAACCTCACTCAATCCACGCACGGGTTTCGCCCGGTGAGGCTACCTAGCCGGATGCCCGGTCACCACCTTCAGGGGGCCAACGGGGGCACAAGTGGGTGCGACTCGGGCCATCGGCCCGCTGTCGGTGTCGGGCCGTAGAGTGGGCGCCGCCCGAGAGCAGCGATGGGAAGGACCCTCCGAGCCGTGACCGACACCCCCGCCGACGACCTCAAACCCAGCTTCCGCAGCGATGTCACCGTCGACTTGGTGAAGCACAGCGCGGCCGACTCCGACGTGCTGTGGGCCGCCCGCGTCTCCACCGCCGGCGAACAGTCCCTGGAGGAGCTGACCAAGGACCCCGAGCGCTCCAAGGGCCTGATCAACTACCTGATGCGGGACCGGCACGGAAGCCCCTTCGAGCACAACTCGATGACCTTCTTCATCAGCGCCCCGATCTTCGTCTTCCGCGAGTTCATGCGCCACCGGGTCGGCTGGTCCTACAACGAGGAGTCCGGTCGGTACAGGGAGCTCCAGCCCCACTTCTACGTCCCCGACGAGTCCCGCAAGCTCGTGCAGGAGGGCCGTCCCGGCAAGTACGTCTTCGTCGAGGGCACCCAGGCCCAGCAGGAGCTGGTAGGCCGTGTCATGGAGGACGCGTACGTACACGCGTACGAGGCGTACCAGGAGATGCTCGCAGCCGGTGTCGCCCGCGAGGTCGCTCGCGCGGTCCTCCCGGTCGGCCTCTTCTCCTCGATGTACGCCACCTGCAACGCCCGCTCGCTGATGCACTTCCTCGGTCTGCGCACCCAGCACGAGCTCGCGAAGGTCCCGTCCTTCCCGCAGCGGGAGATCGAGATGGTCGGCGAGAAGATGGAGGCGGAGTGGTCCCGGCTCATGCCGCTCACCCATGCCGCGTTCAATGCGAACGGCCGGGTGGCGCCGTAGCGCACCGCCGACTTCCGGCCAGGCACAGATGTACGGGTCAGCCGAGCGAAGTGTCCGTATTGCGGCATTTCGCGAAGTTCATCTAGCCTGATCAAACGGACCCGGCACTGCTTGAACCCCCGAGCAGGCAGTGCCGGGCTCCGCATTTGTCCTGACTTTTCCCGCCCCCCGAGGGCAGACCGCGTCCTGAGCAGCGAGTAGCGTGTTACCCATGGCTCCGACCTCGACTCCGCAGACCCCCTTCGGGCGGGTCCTCACCGCCATGGTCACGCCCTTCACGGCGGACGGCGCACTCGACCTCGACGGCGCGCAGCGGCTCGCCGCCCACCTGGTGGACGCAGGCAACGACGGCCTGGTCATCAACGGCACCACCGGCGAGTCCCCCACCACCAGTGACGCGGAGAAATCGGACCTGGTACGAGCTGTCCTCGAGGCCGTCGGCGACCGCGCGCACATCATCGCCGGCGTCGGCACGAACGACACCCACCACAGCATGGAGCTGGCCCGCGCCGCGGAGAAGGTCGGCGCCCACGGCCTCCTCGTCGTCACGCCGTACTACAACAAGCCCCCGCAGGAGGGCCTGTACCGGCACTTCAAGGCCATCGCCGACGCCGCCGAGCTGCCGGTGATGCTCTACGACATCCCGGGCCGCAGCGGTGTCCCGATCGACACCGAGACGATCGTCCGGCTCGCCGAGCACCCGCGCATCGTCGCCAACAAGGACGCCAAGGGCGACCTCGGCCGCGCCAGCTGGGCCATCGCCCGCTCCGGCCTCGCCTGGTACTCCGGCGACGACATGCTCAACCTCCCGCTGCTCTCCGTGGGCGCGGTCGGCTTCGTCTCGGTCGTCGGCCACGTCGTCACCCCCGAGCTGCGCGCCCTCGTCGATGCCTACGTCTCCGGTGACGTCCAGAAGGCCACCGAGATCCACCAGAAGCTGCTCCCGGTCTTCACCGGCATGTTCCGCACCCAGGGCGTGATGACCACCAAGGCGGCGCTCGCCCTCCAGGGTCTGCCCGCCGGACCGCTGCGCGCCCCCATGGTGGAGCTTTCGCCCGAGGAGACCGCCCAGCTCAAGATCGATCTTGGCGCCGGCGGGGTACAGCTCTAGCACCGGACTTCGCACGACGCGACAACCAGACTTCACAACTGAATAGGCAGGACGAAAGTGCCTGCGGTCCATATCCACAACTGCTTTTGCACGAACGTCATGCGCGCCACGTGCCACAGAGGTACGTGGCGCGCGTGGTGAGGAGAGTCTTTTGAGTCATCCGCATCCTGAACTCGGCCCGCCGCCGCCGCTTCCCGCAGGCGGCCTGCGGGTCACCCCACTGGGCGGTCTCGGCGAGATCGGCCGGAACATGACCGTCTTCGAGTACGGCGGCCGCCTGCTGATCGTCGACTGCGGCGTGCTGTTCCCCGAGGAGGAGCAGCCCGGAATCGACCTGATCCTGCCGGACTTCTCGTCCGTCAGGGACCGCCTCGACGACATCGAGGGCATCGTCCTCACGCACGGCCACGAGGACCACATCGGCGCGGTCCCGTACCTGCTGCGCGAGAAGCCCGACATCCCGCTGATCGGCTCCAAGCTGACCCTCGCCCTCATCGAGGCCAAGCTCCAGGAGCACCGCATCCGCCCGTACACCCTCGAGGTGGCGGAGGGGAACCGCGAGCGCATCGGCCCCTTCGACTGCGAGTTCGTCGCGGTCAACCACTCCATCCCTGACGCCCTCGCCGTGGCCATCCGCACTCCCGCGGGCATGGTGGTCCACACGGGCGACTTCAAGATGGACCAGCTCCCGCTGGACAACCGCCTCACGGACCTGCACGCGTTCGCACGGCTGAGCGAGGAGGGGATCGACCTCCTGCTCTCCGACTCCACGAACGCCGAAGTGCCGGGGTTCGTTCCGCCGGAGCGCGACATCTCCAATGTCCTGCGGCAGGTCTTCGCGGGCGCCCGGAAGCGGATCATCGTGGCCAGCTTCGCCAGCCACATCCACCGCATCCAGCAGATCCTCGACGCCGCCCACGAGTACGGCCGCCGGGTCGCCTTCGTCGGCCGCTCGATGGTCCGCAACATGGGCATCGCCCGGGACCTGGGCTACCTGAAGGTCCCGCCGGGCCTCGTCGTGGACGTCAAGACCCTCGACGACCTCCCGGACCACGAGATCGTCCTCGTGTGCACCGGATCGCAGGGCGAACCGATGGCGGCCCTGTCCCGTATGGCCAACCGGGACCACCAGATCCGTATCGTCCAGGGCGACACGGTGATCCTGGCCTCGTCCCTGATCCCCGGCAACGAGAACGCGGTCTACCGCGTCATCAACGGCCTGACCCGCTGGGGCGCCAACGTCGTCCACAAGGGCAACGCCAAGGTCCACGTCTCCGGGCACGCCTCGGCCGGCGAGCTGCTGTACTTCTACAACATCTGCCGCCCGAAGAACCTGATGCCGGTCCACGGCGAATGGCGCCACCTGCGCGCCAACGCCGAACTGGGCGCCCTGACGGGCGTACCGCACGACCGCATCGTCATCGCGGAGGACGGCGTGGTCGTCGATCTCATCGAGGGCAAGGCGAAGATCTCCGGCAAGGTCCAGGCCGGTTACGTGTACGTCGACGGCCTCTCGGTCGGCGACGTCGGCGAGCCGGCCCTCAAGGACCGGAAGATCCTGGGCGACGAGGGCATCATCTCGGTCTTCGTCGTCGTGGACTCCTCAACCGGCAAGATCACCGGCGGCCCGCACATCCAGGCCCGAGGCTCCGGCATCGAGGACTCCGCCTTCAGCGCGGTCGCCCCGAAGATCACCGAGGTCCTGGAGCGGTCGGCACAGGACGGGGTCGTCGAGCCCCACCAGCTGCAACAGCTCATCCGCCGCACCCTGGGCAAGTGGGTCTCCGACACCTACCGGCGCAGGCCGATGATCCTGCCTGTCGTGGTTGAGGTCTGACCTCCCGTCAGGGCCCGCCTGGAGCGGGGCTCCTCGATTTGCATCGGGGCGCCCCGCTCCAGTACGTTTACGGCTCCGCCCAGGGGGGAACCCGGCGCAACTGTGCGTCAGGAGCCACCCGGACCGGGCGGAAATTCCGACTCAGAACCTCTGATAAAGTCGGAACCGCCGGAAAGGGAAACGCGAAAGCGAGAACCTGGAAAGCACCGAGGAAATCGGACCGGAAAACGATCTGATAGAGTCGGAAACGCAAGACCGAAGGGAAGCGCCCGGAGGAAAGCCCGAGAGTGACTCGGGT
>NZ_JBSFVC010000051.1:0-39751 GCF_053592095.1 Streptomyces sp. NPDC002787
GGTGCTCCCCTTCGTCGCGTTGCATCCGGACCTTAGCCGCTCAAGGAATCGATGGCACGAAACAATGAAGATCACGATCTACAGCTGGAGTATTAAGCGGCACCTCATCGAGCACCCCTCGGTGGCCAACGCTGCCGCGTACGGCGAAGGGGGCGTGACTGCCAACGGCGTCGTTGCTCGCCTCGCTGGGTTCACGATCCTGACCACTACGGCCATGCCCGCTGGTGTTGACATCGTGGCCGGTCACTCGGAGTTCGCTACTTACGCAAGCCAGTTCACGGGCTTCCGTGAGGGGCAGTCGGAGAAGTACCGGGCTGACTACGTGGACACCCTGCACCTGTACGGCGGCAAGATCGTGCGATACCCCGAGCTGGACACCAAGAAGGCTGACAGCACCTTTGATGAGTCCAAGCCGACCAAGGGAATCATCAAGGCTGCTGTCACGTGGGCCACAGCCTGACCGCTGGACTTGGTTGTTCGGGCCCCTTCCTACCCGGCGGGGGCCCGTTTCCTTTTACTCTGCGTCGATCCAACTGCCGGGCCGGCCGTCACTGACCGTTTCTTGGAGGACCATGTCGAAGATGCGTAACCCGAACTCGCCTCACTCCCGATACAAAGGGCTGGATGTACTGCCGAACGATCACGGCCTCCCCGTTCCGGACATGCCGAGGGTGAGGGAATGGACGGAAGCCGAGCGCGAGCAGTGGCAGCAATGGTGGAACAGCCCGCAAGCCGCACGCTGGGACGAGTCTTACGTTCCGACTGTGGCAGTCATGCTGACCTACTACGGCAAGATCCTCGACGGCGCAGCCACCCGCGACCACCTCACCGAGTACCGACAGTTGGCCACATCCCTTGGCCTGACTGCGGACGGCATGAAGCATGGGATGGACCTTTGAGGGGGACGAATGAGCAGGCGAGCGGCCAAGGCCGGGGCCGCAGGTGAGCTGAAAACAGCCGCTGACTTGTGCAAACAACACAGCCCTCGGCGCGCCGCCGGGGGCTGTTGTCGTACGCCGATCAGGCGACCTCTGACGCCCCTGCGGGGTCGTCGGCGCCTTCGAAGATGTAGTGGCAGTGCTCCCTGAGCACATCCGTACTGCTGTGGGTCATCCAGTCGGCCACGTCGTTCTCGGGGACTCCGGCGTACAGCAGTCGCGACCCGTAGTAGTGCCGGAGTGAGTGCGCCCTGCAGTACTTCACCTGTCCCTTACTCAGAGCTTCCATCCAGATCTTCGGGTAGAAGTACGACGCATAGAGGTAGCCACTTCGCGTCACGTCGGGGAAAAGAAACGGCTCCGGCCCCCATACGCCGTGATTCTCGATGTGCCGCCGTAGCTCGAAGGCGACGTTCGGTGGGAGGGGGACGGTGCGCCCTGGCTCGCCTTCATCACGAGCCTTGATGTGTCGACGCTGAATCGCACTGTTCTTCTCTGACGTGGTGTATCCGTCCTCTGCAATCTCCATCCACAAGAGCCACTGATCAATGATCACCCAGGACCACGGGTGTCCTGTATCCAGGGGCCGGCAACCACCCCACCCATCACAGACCGTTCAGAGCGCGCCGACGCCACACCGCTCAACTTTAAGGACCCTTCAAAGTCAATAAATGTGATGATTTTCAGATATTTATCTGATTTCCGAGTGCTTTGGGGTGTAATTAACCTTTTTGGTATTGTGTGTTTGTTGTATTATTCGCGTTCGATACGCTGTAGGCTGTCCGGGCTGTGCTTGTGATGTCGGCGGGTTCCTTTTGAGTGGAAAACTGGAGGTCTTTCTGTGAATTTTCGAAGTGGGCTGGTCGCGGCGCTGGGAGTGCTCGCAATATCTGCTCTTTCGACAGTGCCGGCATCTGCGGAGGCCGGATGGCAGTCCCTTGGTAACAGTAATTTCTATCCGGACGCGGATGGTAATGGTTGTCACACCACGACGTTTTCCTCTGGTGGCGGCTATATCAGATATTCCTTCTATAGGGTCACGAATTCTGGTGACCGGACGACCGTTCGCATCTATGAGTACGATGCCGGCAATGCTGACGAACTGATAAGCACCGGGTACCCGTACGACGGCACAGTTGCGAGGGTCTATGTCGATAACTTCACTGACGGTGACAACGGCAAAGCTGAGATCTACTTCAAGGTGTCCGAGAGTGACTGCAATGGGGCCCCCTGGGTCCACGTCGAAGACTGACAGTACCGGGACTGACCGCACGGCCGCCGGTGGCCCAGATGGGAGGATCTGCGGGGGCTGTTGAGCGAGGTGCCGCGCAAGAGCCTGTGGCAGCTCGCCGAGGCGGCCGGCCACCCCAACCCCGACCGGTTGCAGGGCTTCCTGGCCAAGGCCGCGTGGGACGCGGGTGTTCTGCGCGACCGGGTCCGCGCCGTCGCGGTCGCCTCCCCGGTCGTCGACGACCGGTGGGGATGGCTCCCGACGCCGTGAGTCCGTGACGCCACCCCTTCCCTTGGAACCCAAGTTCTGTCGGGGGTCGTTCGCATCTGGGGTGAATGGTGCGGATTGTTTGCGTCCGCCCGATGGCGGACCCGGGCGGGGAGGCGTAGGACGGAAGTGCGCGGGGTCCGGTCCCGGATCCCCGTACTCCCACCACCCCCAGGAGGAGCCATGACGCAGCAGGCCGGGAACATGACCGCGATGAGCAGGGAGATGCAGGACTGCGTCGACGCCTGCATGACCTGCCACAGCGTGTGCGAGGAGACCATGAGCTCCTGCATGCAGGCCGGCGGCCAGGACCGCATGCAGATCATGCGCGCGCTGATGGACTGCGCCGAGATGACCCGTATGTGCGCGGACATGATGATGCGCCGCTCGCCGCTGTCCGCCGAGATGTGCGCGATGTGCGCCCGCGCCTGTGACATGTGCGCCGAGGCGTGTATGTCCATGCCGGACGATCAGCAGATGATGCGCTGTGCCGAGGCGTGTCGCCGCTGCTCCGAGACGTGCCGGACGATGGCGGGCGCGACCGCCTGAAACCCGGGTACGCCGGAGGGGCACCCCGGTCGCGGGATGCCCCTCCGTCACGTCGTCCGGATCAGTTGCTCGACACCGTCACCGTGTCGTCGTTCTTCAACTGCTCCACCAGCTGCTTCACCTTCGCGGTGTCCCACTGGAGGTTGCCGTTGGCAGAGTTGCCCGAGATCGGTATGTTCATCGACTTGCCGTCGCCGCCGGTCACACCCTTCATCGCCCAGAACATGTCGGCCAGGTCGTACAGGCTCATGTCCTTGTCGACGATCAGGGTGTCCAGGCCCGCGCTCATCGTCGGGTACAGCTTGAACGGGTTCAGCACCGTGCTCGGCGTCGCCGTCTGGTTGGCGAGGGCCGCGAGGAATTTCTGCTGGTTCTTCGTGCGGTCCAGGTCGCTGCCCGCGAGGGCGTAGCGGGTCCGGACGAAGGCGAGGGCCTGCTCGCCGTTGAGGGTCTGCTTGCCCGCCTCGAAGTCGGCACCGGACTTGGTGTCCTTCATGCCGCCCTTGGGGATCTCGATCTCCACCCCGCCGACCGCGTCGACGATGTTCGCGAAGCCCGCGAAGCCGATCTCGACGTAGTGGTCGATGTGCAGGCCGGTGTTGGCCTCGACGGTGCGGACCAGCAGTTCGGGGCCGTCCTCCGCGTACGCCGCGTTCAGCTTCACCTGACGGCCGGTGCCGGGGAAGGTCTTGCCGGACTCGGAGCCGACGAAGGTGGGTATCTCGACGTTCGAGTCACGGGGGAGTGAGATCAGCGTCGGCCCGCCGGAGCCGGTGTGCAGGATCATCATCGAGTCCGTGCGCTTGCCGTCGGCGGATCCGGTGTGGAGCTCCTTCTTCTGGTCGTCGGACAGGCCCTCACGGCTGTCGGAGCCGACGATCAGGTAGTTGGTGCCCTCGCCCGCCTCGGGCCGCTCGATGACCTTCGACAGGTCGACCTCGCGGTTCAGCTTGGAGTCGGCCCAGAAGTACGTGCCGATGGTCGTCGCCAGCAGCACGACGGTGACAGTGATCGCTGTCACCTTGATACGACGGCGCCAGTCCGGCGCGGGGCGCTCACCCCGGCCGCCGTGGCCACCGGGGCCCCCCGCGCCGCCGGAGCCGTACACCTGGCCGGTGTTGTAGTCGCTGTTGTACCCGCCGCCGTACTGGTCGGGTCCGTTGCCGTAGCCGTCACCGTAGGCGTCGCCGTACGACGGCTGCTGGGGCACACCACCCTGAGGGGGTGCCGACGGGCCGCGACGGACCTGGCGCATCACACGCGCCCCGTCGGGCTGTGCGCTCGCGCTGCCGTGTCCGTAGCCGCCACCGCGGTTGTTGCCGGACCATCCCTCGGGCCAATCGTTCATGCGCCCCAGTGTGCCGGGTAGGGCTGTGTCGTTTACAAGGGTCGATGAAAAACAAAGGCAGGGCTGTTGCGAAGCTGACACAAATTGCACGGATTTGCTGGGTCCGGGCGCCTAAGAGCTCGGGGAGGAGCTGTTCGTGGGCGGGTGCGGGCCCCGATGCGGCTCGTCGGGCAGTTCCTCGCGCCCCTGGAATCCGCCGTGATCCGGGGGCTTCAGGAGCAGGAGACCTCGTCGCCCGTCACCACGTCCGACTCGCTCTGCTCGGGGTCCTCGGCCCTGACCTTGCGGACCTTCTTGAAGTCCGTGCCGGTGATCACCTTGAGGGTGGGGCCCTGGGCGCGGACGGGGCGGAGTTCGGCGCCGGGGAGGGCGGCGCCGAGGGACTTGGCGGAGCGGTCCCAGCGGGGGTCGTAGACGACGACGGTGCGGTGGACGTCGTTCTGCCGGGAGTTGACCGGTGTCTTCGTCGTGCGGAAGCCGGTGGCGGCCAGTTGGCGGTCCACCTCCTTGGCGAGGCCGGGGACGGTCGTGCCGTTCTCCACCTGGACGCGGATCTCCCGGGGGGCGACCTCGACCGGGGCGTACTTGACGCGGGACTTGTACGGGGCGAGGGGGCGGTCGTCGCGCAGCGCCTCGAACAGCCGGCCGGACTTGGTCTCGTCCCACTTGAGGGTCGAGCCGACGCCCTTCACCGCGTACGCCATGCGGGCGATGGGCACGGTGGTGAACTCCGAGGAGGCGGGGCTGAGGTTGCGCATCGCGCGGCCGAGGTCGATCAGCTCGCCGGTGCCGAACTCCTTGTCGGCGCGGACGGAACCGAGGACGGCCTGTGTGACGTCGCGGAACTTCATGGGATTGAGGAGGACACCGGAGGAGGTGGCCTGGGACATCAGGGACGCCATGAAGCGTTGCTGGCGCTTCATACGGCCGAGGTCGGAGGAGCCGTCGGTGTGGCGCGAGCGGACGTACTGCAGGGCCTGGCCGCCGTCCAGTTCATGGGTTCCGGCGGGGAGGTCGAGGCCGGTGTAGGGGTCCTTGAGGGGGCGTGCCGTGCAGATCTCGACGCCGCCCAGGACGTCGACGGTGCGCATGAAGCTGGTGAAGTCGACCTCGACGTAGTGGTCGATCTTCACCTTGGTCATGTGCTCGACCGTCCGCACGGTCAGCTGCGGGCCGCCCTCTGCGTAGGCCGCGTTCAGCTTGATCGGATGGGACCGGAGGGTCTTCCCGGTGGCGCGGTCGATGTGCTCGGGCGTCTCGGCGTACGAGTCGCGCGGCAGGCTCACGATGCTCGCGCGCTCCCGGTCCTCCGAGAGGTGCACGATCATCATCGTGTCCGTGCAGTGGCAGGGGGCGCCACCCAGGCGGTACTTCCGCCGCTCCTCCGCGGTGATCCGGTCGCGTCCGTCGGTGCCGACCAGCAGGACGTTCATGCCGTGGCCCGCCTCGGGGCGGTTCTTCATGTCCCGGAAGGCGTCGACCCGGGCGATCTCGCCCTCCAGGCGGGTCACCACCGCGTGCCCGATGCCCGCGGCGGCCAGCACCACCACCGAGAGGGTCGTCACCGCCCGCATGGCCCAGCTCCGCCGCCGGGGAGGCACGGGAGGCCGGGGCTGCTGCGCTCGGGCTGGGCGGCGGGGCGGTGTGGACACGGGGGACACCTCCGCGAGACCGGTCAGGGAAGTCAGGGATCCGTGAGCACCGTAGGGCCAGGTGATCCGTGCCCCGTCCCCGCGGCCGGGCGGCGCGCGATCGTGTCGCCCGTTCGCGGTAACGTGAGCCTCCTATGAACGCCAAGCCCGACGTGCAGCTCCCCGCCGTGTCTGTGATCATGCCCGTCCTCAACGAGGAGCGGCATCTGCGTGGAGCCGTCCAAGCGATCCTCGCGCAGGAGTACGCCGGCGAGATGGAGGTCGTGATCGCCCTCGGTCCGTCCACGGACCGCACGGACGAGATCGCGGCCGAGCTCGTGGCGGAAGACCCGCGCGTTCACACCGTCCCGAACCCGACCGGCCGCACCCCCGCCGCCCTCAACGCCGCGATCAAGGCGTCCCGTCATCCCATCGTGGTCCGCGTCGACGGGCACGGCATGCTCTCGCCGAACTACATCGCCACCGCCGTACGGCTCCTGGAGGAGACCGGCGCGCAGAACGTCGGCGGCATCATGCACGCCGAGGGCGAGAACGACTGGGAGCACGCGGTCGCCGCCGCCATGACCTCGAAGATCGGCGTCGGCAACGCCGCCTTCCACACGGGCGGACAGGCCGGACCGGCCGAGACGGTCTACCTCGGCGTCTTCCGGCGCGAGGCGCTGGAGCGGCAGGACGGCTACAACGTGGAGTTCATCCGTGCCCAGGACTGGGAGCTGAACTTCCGGATCAGGGAGGCCGGCGGGCTGATCTGGTTCTCGCCGGAGCTGAAGGTGTCGTACCGGCCGAGGCCTTCGGTCAAGGCGCTCGCCAAGCAGTACAAGGACTACGGGCGTTGGCGCCATGTCGTGGCCCGCTACCACTCCGGGTCCATCAACCTGCGCTACCTCGCCCCGCCGACCGCCGTCGTCGCGATCGTGGTCGGCGTCCTGGTGGGCGGCCTGCTGACCCCGCTCGGTTACGTCATCCCCGGCGGCTATCTCGCGGCGATCGTCGCGGGCTCGATCCCGGCGGGCAAGGGGCTGCCGCTCAAGGCCCGCCTCCAGATCCCCGTCGCCCTCGCCACCATGCACATGTCCTGGGGCTTCGGCTTCCTCACCAGCCCCAGGTCGCTGGCGAGGAAGGTCATCGCGTCCCGCCGCCCGGCGGTCCTGACGGAGAGCTGAGCGCGAAAGCCGTACGCCTCGGGCCCCTCTCGATCGCGAGAGGGGCCCGAGGCGTACGGGACGGTCACCAGGTGAATGCCGGGTCGACCTCCATACAGGCCTTCTTGTTCGCGCCGTTGAGGGCGTCCGCCGACTCGGGAGTCGTGTCGTCTTCCTTCTCGGCCTCGTACGTCTTGCCCTCGCGCCAGTCGGCGCCGACGAGGAGCGTGACCCCGCTGACGTTCGTGGACTTCTCCACCTGGCCCAGCGGGATGCCGAGCGCCTTGGCGACGGCCTGGGCGTCGCCCTCCAGCTCGGCGCTCGGGTAGCGCACGACCGTCTTGTCCTCGACGACCGCGGTGGTCGCGTCGGACGAGGCCTTGGCGAAGCCCTTCTCGACGAGCAGCCGGGACACCGTGTGCGCGCGGCCGGCGACCGGGGCGAGGGTGGAGGTCATGGTGCCGTTCTGCACCAGCACCCCGATCTCGTCCTTCGCCGCCGCCGGGTCGTCGGAGCCGGCGTCCTCGGTGGTGGTCTTCTTCTTGTCCTTGCCGTCCAGCGCGATGTCCTCGCGGACCAGCCGGAACAGCTTCTCCGCGTCGCCCTCCTTGGGTACCACCCGCGCGCCGACGTACGTGTACGGCATCGTCGTCATCGTGATCCGCGCAGGCTCGACCTTGCGCAGCTCCGTGCTCAGGTCGTACAGCTCGGTCACCGTGCCGAGGCCCTCGTCGACGGTGAGCGCCTTGGTGGCCTCCTCGGCGAGGTTGCGCAGCTTGTTCGGGTTGGTGATCGTGGCGTTCTCACGCAGCTCGCGGACCATCGCGTTCATGTACTGGTGCTGCGCCTTGGCCCGCGCGATGTCGCTGCCGTCCTCGAAGCCGTAGCGGGTGCGCAGCCACTGCAGGGCCTGCTTGCCCTTGATGTACGTGGTGCCCTTCTCCAGCTTCAGCCCCGAGCCCTTGCCCGTGCTGGTGTGCGAGTAGATGTTGTCGGTCACGCACACCGGCACACCGCCGATCGCGTCGGCCATCGACACCACACCGGCGAAGTCGACCATCATGAAGTGGTCGATCCGTATCCCGGTCAGCTCCTGCCAGGTGGCGACCGTGCAGCCGGGGCCGCCGCGACGCAGCGAGTCGTTGGTCATCGCCGAGGTGGACGCCTGGTACACCTCGCCGCTGTCCGGGTCGGTGCACTTGGGAATGTCGAGCAGCGTGTCGCGGGGCATGCTGACGACCGACATGTTGGTGCGGTCGGCGGACAGGTGCAGCAGCATCTGGACGTCGGCGAGCGGCGGCCCGTCGAAGGTGTCCTTGGCGCCGCCGAGTTTCTGGTTCTCCTCGGTGTCCCGCGCGTCCGAGCCGATGAGCAGGATGTTCAGCGGGGTCTGACCGGCCGCGTTCGGGGTCGGCTCGGCGATCTTCGTGTCGCCGAGGTTCAGCTTCTCCTTCTTGATGTTGTCGTTGAGGTGCTGGTAGTAGAGATAACCGGCACCCGAGGTGCCGAGTATCACGACCGCCAGGACCGTCGCCGACCAGCGCAGCACCCGTCTGCGCCGTGGCCTCCTGGGGGTGTTCAACCGCCCCCGGTCACCGCCGCCTCGTCCGCGCTGCTCCGGGACTCTGACGTCCGCGTCGCCGTCCGAGCCGGACGAGTCGTCCTGCGGTTCCTGGTCCCCGTCCCGCTCGCCGGATTCCTCGACGCGCGGCCCCCCGTCCCCGCGCACGTCGCTCCGTACCATCTCCCTGCCCCTCCCCACCCTGCTGTGGCGGGGCCGTCCCCGCCTCCTGTTGGACTGTCGAGACCCCAACTCGGATGTACGCATGTTCTGTTGAACGCGCCATGCGTTCCGACCGGATGACATGCGGACACGGGTCGGTACGGCGGCACCGGCCGCCGACGACGACATTCAGAACCCACCGGCCGGGCGCGTCCTCGCGCCCGCCCGTCCTCACCCTCGCTCGCGCCCTGATAGACGCGCGACGACCCCGTCAGGTCATCAACTGGCGCACTTTTCCTTGTCCGCGGTGTTCTTCTGGACGTCCAGATCGGCCGCGGACGGCGCGCTCAGTGACACTCCGGCGCCCTTGAAGTCCTCGCCCAGCGTCAGCACCATCGCGGGCAGCCCCTGGGAGTTGGTCTCGCTGCCGCCCTCGGAGGGCTTCAGTGCGGACGCGGACAGACCCATGAGGTCGGCCAGCTTGCGCGCCTGGTCGGCCTGGTCGGGGTCGTACGCGAGGGTCGTCTTCGCAAGCGTCTTGTCGGCGTTGCCGAGCTGACTCGACTTGGTCACGCCGACATCGTTCTGCATCCAGCTGAGAGTGGCCTGTGCGCTGCCGGCCTCGGCGCCGCCGTTGTAGATGTTGACCCGGACCTCGGATGCGTCGGCGCGCGTGCCCTTGAGCTTCGCGGCCTCCTTCTCCTTGGCCTTCTTCTTCACCTCGCTGAGCGAGACGTCGTTCTTGATGGTCTCGAAGAGCTGCTCGGCCTTGCCCGGTGTGGGCAGCACGGTCGCGCCGTCGGTGTTGTCGACGACCGGCACGGTGGTGAAGGTGATGTTCTTCGTCTTGACCTTGCCGACCTCCTTGCCGAGCGAGGCCAGCTTCTTGATGTCGGAGATCTTGGAGTCGACGGACAGCGCGCTGGTCGCGGCCTCCGCGAGGTCCACCACCTTCGTCGGATCGGTCAGCGTGTCCTTGGACTTCATCTGGCGGATCATCGAGCTGAGGAACTGCTGCTGCAGCTCGATCCGGCTCAGGTCGCTGCCGAGGCCCACGCTGTAGCGGGTGCGCAGGAACGCCAGCGCCTCCTCGCCCTCGATGGTGTGCTTGCCGGCGCTGAGGTCCAGCTTGGACTTGGAGTCCTTGATGTCCTTCGCCAGACAGACCTCGACGCCGCCGATGGCCGTGGAGAGCGTCTTCACCGCGTTGAAGTCGGCGACCATGAAGTGGTCCGACTTGATGCCGGTCAGCTCCTCCACGGTGCGCACCGTGCAACTCGGCGTACGGCCGTCCTGGCCGAGGCTCGTGTTGAACCGGACGTTGGAGGTGCCCCGGATGTTCTTCTTGGAGCCGTCCTCTTGTGTGGTGAGGCAGTCCGGGATGTCCACGATCATGTCGCGCGGGATGCTCATCGCGGTCGCGTTCGTGCGGTCCTTGGAGACGTGCAGCAGGATCGTGGTGTCGGCGTGGCCGACGCTCTCCTTGTCGCCGTAACTCTCGTTGCCCGCGCCGGTCCGCTTGTCCGTGCCGATCACCAGCAGGTTGATCGCCCGGTCCTTGCTGAAGCCGCCGGTGCTCGCGCCGTCGTCCGAGATCTTCTGGATGTTGTTGTTGAGGTGCTGGTAGTACAGGTAGCCCGCGGCGCTCACCCCGACCAGCAGGAAGGCCAGCGAGCCGCCCGTCCACACCGCTATCCGCTTGCCCACGGATTTCTTGGGCTTCGTCCTGCCCCGGCTGCCCCGGCGGCCCGGCAGCGGGTCCTCCTCGGGCATGCCGCGCCGACGCCGGGGGCCCGGCAGCGTGTCGGGGATCTCGCGGGTCTCCGGAGCCGCCGTCGCCGTACGCGCGGACGAGCCGGCCGACCTGGCTCCCGCCCCGGGCCTGCGCGGCCTCGGCACACCCCCCGACTGCGGTGCGGAAGGAGTCAGTCGCAGTTCGTATTCACCGGTGCTCGGGTTGAGTACCCACTGGTCTGCGGGGTCGATGTCGTCCGCCCGCCCACGGCCTTGCGCGTCCACGGTTGTCTGATTCCTCCGTCGGGGCCACGCGGCGCCTTCCCCCTCAAAAGACGCTCGGGTCTCGATGCAAGTGGTGCGTGAGCGAGAAGGCCCGACGCACCGGATCGCTCACACTAGCCGCCCGATCAGGCGTCAAGCGACGGCGGTGACAAATTGCACGTCCCTACAACTGGGCAATCTGCCCATTTCCTAGACCATTTGTTCCTTGTGTTGACGTGCGCTTTACCTGCGGACCCCCTCCGCGGTCACCCACGGGACTTCTTGGTGGTCAGTCGCAGGTCTCCTCCGCGGCCGTGCTGCCGCGGAAAGTCGGCATCGGATCCGGTGCGTCGGAGAGTCCTCCCGAAAGCTCTTCCGTATGCCCTTCCCCCATGCCTTCGGGCAGTTCCCGTGCCACCGCCACCGGTACGTCGGAACGCAGCCGGGCGAAAAGCGTCCGCGCCGCCGGTTCCACGAGCTCATCGCGGTTGGCGTCGTACGCATACGACTTCCGGGGAACGGTCAGGAATTGCACCTTTTCTATGGGAATCGTGCGCATGCCACGTGCAAGGTCGTAGAGCCCGCGCAGACTCGCCAGCCCCGGGTCCGTGGTGAGGGACGACGTGGCCGCGTCCAGCACGGGATACAGCTTCACCGGATTCAGCAGTACGCCATTGCTGCGCACCTTCGCGGCCAGCGCCGCGAGGAACCGCTGCTGCCGGTCCATCCGCTCGGTGTCACTGCCGTCCCCCAACGACTTACGGGCCCGCACATAGCCCAGCGCCTGCTCGCCGTCGAGCTTCACCTTTCCCGCGGGCAGTCGCAGCTTGGCCTGTTTGTCGCGAATGGGCGCGGCGAGACACACCTCGACGCCGTCGACGGCGTCGACCATCTCCTTGAATCCCCTGAAGTCCACGACGACGTGATGGTCGATCCGAATATCGGTCATCCGCTCGACGGTCCGAATGGTGCAGGCGGAACCCCCGTTCTGGAAGGCGTAGTTGAACATCGTGAACACCGGCTCGGTCCGACTGCCGTCCGGTCGCCGGCAGCTCGGCACATCCACCATCAGATCCCTCGGCAGCGACACCGCGGTCGCGCTCCGCCGATTCGCCGCCAGATGCAACAGGATCGTCGTGTCCGACCGCTCGGTCCCCGAATCCCGCCCGTACTCGGCGTTGCCGTCCCCCGACCGTGAGTCCGACCCGATCACGAGGATGTTCTGCGCGTCCCGCACCAGCGCCGTCGGCCGCTCCTTGTCGAACCGCGCCAGCTCGTCCGCCGCCGTCCGGTCCGACGTGATGTTCCCGTCCAGCTTCTGGTACGCGGCCCACCCCACCCCCAGGGCCCCGACCACCATCAGCACGGCCCCGCCCCCCACCCACCGCACCCACCGCCGCCGACGTCGGCGTAGGGGCCCCAGCCCGGTGGGCGAACCGCCCGCACCGGGCCCCGGCCCACCCGCCTTCCCTCCGACGTCGTCCACTTCCGTCCACCCCTCACGGCACACGACAGACTCGTTGCTCTTACGACGATGGCGCGAGAGGGGGGTGGGGGCGGCTGGGGCTAGGCCGAACGGGGGATGGGGCGCCTGTCTCACGGGGCGGGCGTCAGCCGCGCCCGGAAAGGGGCGCGGGGAACCGCGCGAGCAACCCCACACGACCCGCGGCCGCCCGACAACGGCGCCCCTACGGCGTCACCGCGCGGTAGCCGTCACCCGTTCACTCTCGATCCGCTTCGCCAGCGCATCCTCACCCAACCGCTCAAGGTGCCGGCACAACACCACGGACCCCCCGGTGGCGAGCGGCCCGTACAGCCCCGCGGCCAACCCCTCCCACGTGTCGTACGGCAACCCCGACAACAACCGGGACCCCGGCCCCGTCAGCCCGAGCCCGCCCGCCTCCGCGCGAGCCCGCTCGACGACCTCCGCCCCGCTGAACTCCCGTCCGGCCACGATCAGCGCCGCCTCCTCGGGGTCCACCGGCGCGTACGCCACGAACCGGTCCCCCTGCGACGGCACCTCGACGGCGTAGTCGGCGAATCCCGGAGGGGTCTGCGGGAACCGCCCCCCGAGCGGCCGCAACGCGAGAGCGACCCGCTCCCCGGAACACGCCCGGGCCTCCTCCAGCGCATCCGGCCCGCTCACCACGATGTCGGCCGCCCCCGCGTCCCCGCCGACATCGGCGACCACCCCCACCGACGAACACGCCAGCAGCCACACCGCCGTCTGCCAGTGCGCCGGCAGCAGCAGCGCGACCCGGTCCCCCGGCTCCGCCGACAACTCGCCCTGAAGGAGGTTCGCGGTCTTGGCCACCCAATTGGCGAAGGTGGCCACGGACAATTCGACCCGCTCGCCCGTGGCGTCGTCGTAGAAGGTCACCAGGGGGCGCGCGGGATCCGCGGCGAGCGCGGATCGCAGCAGGTCGGCAGGGGTGCGGTCGGTGGCGTTCACCCGCGTAAGCGTACGCGGGACCGGGACGCGGCACGGCCTCCGGGCCGCGCGGAGGGGCCACCGGTTCGGCGGAGTGCGGCAGACGGCCCGTCAATTCCTGGATGGACAGATATGTATGACTATGTTCAGGATCAGACACATGCGTAGATTTCGATTCCTTGCCTCCTCGATCGGCGTCACCTGCGCGGCGGCACTCGCCCTTCCGGCGGCCCTCCCCGCGACGGCGACCGCGGCGACCCCGGCGGACCCGTCCACCGTGGCGGCCCAGACCCCGGTGCGGGCGCCGGCCCCCACCACCCCGCTCGCACTCGCGCCCGTGTCCGGCAGTACCCAGTCGTTGCCCCTCGTTCCCCGGGGAGCGGACCGCGGCCTCGGCCCGGCCGCCGCCGAACAGGGGCTGGAGAAGCGGGACGTGCGGTCGTTCTCGCTGGTCGGCGTCGTCTGGGACGACCCGGACACCGAACTTCACGGCCGCGTCCAGGTGCGTACGCGCGCGAAGGGCACCGACCGCTGGTCCGGCTGGCAGGACGTCGAGACGCACAACCACGAGCACGCGGCCGACCCGGACACCGCCGAGCGTTCCTCGGGTCGGGTGCGCGGTTCCACCGCCCCGCTCTGGGTCGGCGACTCGGACGGCGTCGAGGTACGCGTACGCGCCGAGACCCGGGGCCGTACGGCCGCTCCGGGCGTCCAGTTGCTCCCGGACGGTCTACGTCTGGAGCTGGTCGACCCCGGCTCCGGCGTCCCGGAGGGCGCGGCGGGACCGGCGTCCCTGACGGGTGCCGTACAGGCGGTCGAGCCCCCGCCCGTCGGCACCCCCGTGGACACCCCGAGGCTGAGCACGCTGACCGTCGAGTCGGCCGCCTCCTCCGCTGTCAACGCCGACCTCGCGCCGCTCGGCGCCACCACCATCCCGGCGCTGTCACGCAAGGAGACGGAGGAGCGGCTGGCCAACGTGGCGCCCGGACTGAAGCCGTACATCGGGCCCCGTCCGCGAATCGTCACGCGGGCCGGCTGGGGCGCCGACGAGAAGCTGCGCGAGCGCGACTTCCGCTACACCAACCGGGTCGACGCGGCCTTCGTGCACCACACGGCCTCGGGCAACAACTACAAGTGCGCGCAGGCGCCTTCCGTCATCCGCAGTATCTACCGCTACCACGTGGTGAGCAGCGGCTGGCGCGACATCGGCTACAACTTCCTCGTCGACAAGTGCGGAAACATCTACGAAGGCCGCGCGGGTGGTGTCGCGAAGGCCGTCATGGGTGCCCACACCCTCGGTTTCAACACGAACACCATGGGCATCGCGGTCATCGGCAGCTACGGCACCACCAAGCCACCGGCCGTGTCGGTCAAGGCGATCGCGCAACTAACCGCCTGGAAACTCGGTCTTTACGGGGCGAACCCGAAGGGCAAGACATACCTCACTTCAGGTGGTGGCAATCTTTACCCAAAAGGTAAGAAGGTACGACTGCACGTGATCTCCGGCCACCGGGACGGGTTCGCGACCGACTGCCCGGGGGGGCGCCTTTACGGAAAGCTCGGCGCGACGCGTACGGCGGCCGCCGGCTATCAAGGCCGATAGCGCGGCGACAGGGTGATGGGGGGAACCGGGGTGCGAGCACACCGGCCAGGAACCGTGACCGGCCGGAGGCCACCGCCGGACGCATGACACAGGCCGAGGGCACGCCAGCCGTGCCCTCGACGGACGACGCCGTGAGTGTGCCTCGCCGCACGCCCGCGGCCAACCGCACGGCCACGAAGGCGCCATGGAACGGTCTGCATACACTGGCCGGTCGAATGACAGTTCGGCCGGTCCCGGCAGGAAGCAGAGACGACAGGTGACAGAAGCGATCCTCCTGGTCGGCGGCAGAGGCACCCGGCTGCGCCCGCTCACGGTGCATACTCCCAAGCCCATGGTCCCGGCGGCCGGAGTCCCTTTCCTCACACACCAGTTGGCGAGAGCCAAGGCGGCGGGAGTGGACCACATAGTCCTAGCCACCTCTTATCTCGCCGAGGTCTTCGAACCGCACTTCGGTGACGGTTCCGCCCTCGGCCTCCACCTCGAATACGTCACGGAGGAGGAACCGCTGGGCACCGGCGGCGCGATCCGCAACGCGGCCTCGTACCTCCACTCCGGCCCCGAGGACCCCGTCCTCGTCTTCAACGGCGACATCCTCACCGGCCTGGACATCCGCCGCCTGGTCGCCACCCACGAGACGACCGGCGCCGACGTCTCCCTCCACCTGACCCAGGTGACCGACCCGCGTGCCTACGGTCTCGTCCCCACCGACGCGACGGGCCGCGTCCTGGCCTTCCTGGAGAAGCCCCAGACGCCCGAGGAGATCGTCACCGACCAGATCAACGCGGGGGCGTACGTCTTCCGCCGCTCGGTCATCGACACGATCCCGGCGGGCCGCCCGGTCTCGGTGGAACGGGAGACGTTCCCGGGCCTGTTGGCGGCAGGCGCCCATCTGCAGGGCATGGTGGACTCCACCTACTGGCTGGACCTCGGCACCCCGGCGGCCTTCGTCCGGGGCTCCGCCGACCTCGTCCTGGGCCGAGCCCCGTCCCCCGCCGTCCCCGGCCGCTGCGGCGACCGCCTCGTCCTGCCCACCGCCCGAGTCGCGGGCGACGCCAAACTGACCGGCGGCACGGTGGTGGGCGAGGGCGCGTTCGTGGGCGAGGGCGCGCGGGTCTCCGGCAGCACCGTCCTGGCCGGAGCGGTCGTGGAACCCGGCGCGGTCATCACCGACTCCCTCATCGGCGCCCGGGCCCGCATAGGCGAACGCTCCATCCTCACCGGCGCCGTCGTCGGCGACGGCGCGATCATCGGCGCGGACAACGAACTCCGCACAGGCGTCCGAGTCTGGTGCGACGCCCAAATCCCCACGGGGGCGCTCCGCTTCTCGTCGGACCAGTAACGCGAGAGCTCGGGGGGTGGCGGTCGTGGGGCGACTGCGGGTGGTTCGTGGCTGATCGCGCAGTTCCCCGCGCCCCTCAAAAAGCAGGGGCTGCGCCCCGTGCTTTTTGTCTTTGGGGGCGCGGGGAACTGCGCGAACAACCCCCACCCACCCGCACCCGCCAAACCACCCCACCCACCCGAGCTCTCAGGCGAAACGGGGTCGAAGGGGCAGCGCCCCTGGGGGATGGGGCGGGTAGGGGCGGCGGGGTCGAAAGCCCCATAGGCGCCCCATCCCTACAGGCGCCCGATATCCCCGCGAGGCATCCGCGGCGCCCGCCGCGCCGGCACCCGCCCCGACAACAGAATCAACCGAGCCGCCCGATGCCGCTGCCCCGCATACGGCTCCAGCAACGACAACATCACCGAGTCGTCCGCATCCCGGTCCCCCGCCAACGCGAACCCCACGATCCCCGGCAGATGCAGATCCCCCGTGGTCACCTCATCCGCCGCCCCATGACTCCGCTGCACGGTCTCCGCCGACGTCCAGGGCCCGATCCCCGCCACCAACTCCAGCCGCGCCCGCGCGTCCACCGGCGACATCCCCACGGCCTCCTCCAGCCGCCCCGCCACCCGGACCGCCCGCAGAATCGTCGACGCCCGCTTGTTGTCGACCCCGGCCCGGTGCCACTCCCAGGACGGAATCAACGCCCAGTCCCGAGCCCCCGGCATCACGTGCATCCGCCCGGGCGCGGGCCCCGGCGCCGGCTCCCCGTACTTCCGTACGAGCAACCGCCACGCCCGATACGCCTCGTCCGTCGTGACCTTCTGTTCCAGCACCGACGGAATCAACGACTCCAGCACCAGCCCGGTCCGCGTCAGCCGCAACCCCGGACGCCGCCGCCAGGCCATCGCCACGACCCGATGCCGAGGCACGAAGACGTCCGGCTCGTCGGCCGTCCCGAGCATCGAGGGCAGCTGATCGAGCAGCCACGCGGCCCCCGGCCCCCAGGCCTCCGCCTCGACGACGCCACCCCGCATCGCGACCCGCAGGGTCCCGGCCCCGGTGGGCGTACGACTGGCCCGCCACACGGACCCGTCCGGCATGGCCCGGAACGTGGGGTCCCCGGGGCCCCGCCGAAGCGGCCCCAGAACCAGCCCCAGATCCAGCGGCCATTCCGGCGCCCACGTCCGGCGCCGCCCAGGCGCTGCCCCCTGCCGAGGCACGCCGGCCACCACGACATGCCCACCCCGCACAGTCGTACGAGTGGGCCGCTGAGGAAAACGTCCGGCCAAGAGGAGGTCCTAAGGAGAGATGCGGTGCCTTATGAGCCTAGGGGGCCTGCGGGTCTTCAGGGGCCGCGGGAACTGCGCGATCAACCACAACCAACCTGCACTCGCCCACCGAACCCACACCATCCCGAACGGTGGGCGCCCCGGCCACGCACGCGACGTCACCGAACCTCGATGAACGCCCCCGCGTCCCGCTCACCCCGCGCCGGAGGCGCACCCGCCGCATGCCCCACAGCGACCGCCCCCATCGGGTCCCACCCCTCCGGCAGCGCCAGCACCCCCCGCACGACATCCCGGCAGAACATCGTCGACGACACCCACGCGGACCCCAGCCGCTCCCCGGCCAGCGCGACGAGGAAGTTCTGCACCCCGGCACCGGCCGCGACGACGAACATCTCCCGCTCGGCCGCGTCCCGCCGCGCGTCCCCATAGGAATGCGCCCCGTCCATCACCAGACACGGCACCACCAGGTACGGCGCCTTGCGCAGCACATCCCCGCGCCGCACCCGCTTCGCGATGGACTCCTCGCTCTTGCCGTCCCGCCGCAGGTCCGCGACCCACGCGTCCCGCATCGCGTCGAGCAGCCGTACCCGCGACTCCTCGGACTCCAGCAGCACGAACCGCCACGGCGTCGTGTGGTGCGGCGCCGGCGCGGTGACGGCGGCGGCCACGGCCCGCCGCACCGCCCCGGGGTCGACCGGCTCGTCCGTGAACGCCCGGACCGTACGCCGCTGGGTCACGGCCAGCCGTACGGCCTCGGAGGTACCGAGCCGGAACATGTCGTCCTGGGCTCCCCGGACGAGGGCCCGTGTCCCCTCGCCGTCGTCCTCGGCCACCACATGTCCCAGTCCGCGCACGACGGCGACGGGCAGCCCGGCGGCCTTTCCCTTCACCAGGTCACCGGCGGCGGCCAGCTCGTCGGCGGTGGCGACGACGGTCGCGCTGAGCGGATTGCCGTGGGCGTCGGTGCCGCCCCGCAGGTCGTCGAGGACCCGCACACCGGCCGCCCCGATGGCGACGTCCGTCAGCCCGCTGCGCCAGGGCCGCCCGAAGGTGTCGGTGACGACGACCCCGACCTCGACCCCGAGCGCGTCCCTGATGCCGTCCCGGATCGACCGCGCGGAGGCGTCGGGATCCTCGGGCAGCAACAGCACGGTCCCGGCAGGCGTGTTGGAGGCGTCGACCCCGGCGGCGGCCATCACCAGCCCCTGCCGGTTCTCCACGATCCGCAACGCCCCGCGCCGGGCCACCACCCGCACGGTCTCGGCATCGATGGCGGCCTCGCGATCGACGGCCTCGACGACCCGCCCCTCCGCCTTGGACACGATCTTGGAGGTGACGAGCAGCACGTCCCCGTCGACCAGCCCCGGCTCGGCCGCGGCGATCAGCTCGGCGAGGTCGTCCCCCTTCCGTACCTCGGGAATCCCGGCCAGAGCCCAGACCCGGTAACCCGTACGGGGCGGCGGTATCTCTCTCACGTTCTCCTCGCTCAAGCTCCCCGCACCTCCTCCGCCAGCGCCAGTGCCTCGCGTGCCATCGCCGCCGTGGCGTCCAGGTCCGTCATCATCAGCGGCACGGCCCGGCACCGTATCCCGGCGGTCTCGACGCGCTCGACGGTGCCCGCGTCGACGGTGTCGACGAGCCAGCCGTCGAGGAGCCCGGAGCCGTAGTGCTCGGCGACGGCCGCGGCCGTGGACTCGACGCCGACGGCAGCGAGGACCTTGTCGGCCATCCCGCGCACGGGTGCGTCGCCGACGATGGGGGAGAGGCCGACGACCGGTACCCCGGCCTCGGCGATCGCCTCCCGGATGCCGGGCACGGCGAGGATGGTGCCGACGGAGACGACGGGGTTGGACGGCGGGAAGAGGATCACGTCCGCCTCGGCGATGGCCTCCAGGACCCCGGGCGCCGGCTTCGCCTGCTCGGCGCCGACCGGCACGATCGCCTCGGCGGGCACGGAGGCCCGCAGCCGCACCCAGTACTCCTGGAAGTGGATCGCCCTGCGCTCGCCGTCCTGCTCGACGGCGACATGGGTCTCGACGCGGTCGTCGGTCATCGGGATGAGCCGCACGCCCGGCTTCCACCGGTCGCACAGTGCCTCGGTGACCGCGCTCAGCGGATATCCGGCGCTGATCATCTGCGTCCGCACGATGTGCGTGGCGAAGTCCCGGTCGCCGAGCCCGAACCACTCAGGCCCGACGCCGTACGCCGCGAGCTCCTCCTTCAGATGGAAGGTCTCGTCGGCCCGGCCCCAGCCCTGCTCCTCGTTGATGCCGCCGCCGAGCGTGTACATCACCGTGTCGAGGTCGGGGCAGACCTTCAGCCCGAAGAGGTGGATGTCGTCCCCGGTGTTGCCGATGACCGTGATGTCCGCGTCCGGCACGGCCCGCTTCAGACCGCGCAGGAACCGGGCACCACCGATGCCGCCTGCCAGAACCACAATGCGCATGGGAGCAGTCTCGCAGGCGGGTGCGACAACGGGTCGCCCGGCCGCGAGCACGGCCGGTTCCACACGGTCCCCGTCACGTGCCCGGTCCCGGGCCCGCCCCGCGCGACGGTCGGACGACGACGTGCGGGGCCAGGGGGTCAGGGGGGTCAGGCCGTGACGGTCGCCGCGTCCGCCGCGCAGGCCTGCGTGTGCATCGGCATGTCCGTCAACCCGGGGTAGTAGACGTGCAGGCTGACGGCCGGTTCGAGCGTGTCGTTGACGACCTCGTGCGCGTAGCCCGGCGCGAACACGCGCTGCGCGCCCGCGCCCAGCGCCCGCGTGCCCCGGTCGGTGCGCTCGGTCAGCGTGCCGTCCAGCACGGTGAGTACGCCGGAGGAGCCCCCGTGGTCGTGCAGCCCGGTGCCCTGCCCCGGCACCCAGGACAGCAGCCACACCTCGTACCCGGGGCCGGTCTGCAGCCGGTGGTACCAGCGTGTCGTCGCGTCGTACTCGACGAGGTGCTCCCACCGGGAGCGGTCCTCGGCGAGGGAACGGGCCAGTCCGGCGAACTCGGCCACGGTGACGGGGTGTTGGCGCGGCGCCTGGAGGAGGTGGGGTACTTCGAGGAGGTCGCCGGCGATCTGGAGGTCGCTGTCGCTGTTCATGAAGTGGGGTGGTCCTCGACGGAGAGTGCGTGGGGGAGGGCTGGGTGTCACGTACGGGAACAGCAGCCGAGCCGGACGGGCTCAGTGGCAGCCGGAGCGCGGGGAAAGGCTCAACAGCCGGGACAGCAACAGCTACAGCGACAGCGGGCAGCACCGAGGGACCCGGCGGTGCGGGTCGAGGTGAGTGCCAAGTGCGCGAGCATGCCCACAAGCACAGCGGTTCACACCTCCGCTGTCAACTTCACGTCCGGTATGTGGATGTCCGTTCACCTCATCCGGTGCATCGGTGCGGCGAAAGGTTTGTGCTGGCGGTGTCGAGGACACATGGGGCACAACCCGGAACGAGTGAGTGGGCCCGAGCCGGAACGAGATCGAACTCCTGGGCGTCCTTTCCCGTAAGGAAGGGTGATCCGGTGGGAGTTCCCCTCTGCCGCCGCGCTGCTGTCGGGGTTTATGCCGATTTGAACACTTTCCGCATAGCCTTGGTTCCGCAGAGTGAATAAGGGGCTCAATAGCAGATCTCGGCTTGACTCGCCCGTAGCAGCCCACTTGTAATTTCACTCGTGTCGTTCAGCCGAAATCGGTAACGGCCGCACGACGGGGACGCGAAAGACGGACGAGGGGCGCACATGACCGAGCTCGTGCAGCAACTGCTGGTCGACGACGCGGACGAGGAACTCGGCTGGCAGGAGCGCGCGCTGTGCGCCCAGACCGATCCCGAGTCCTTCTTCCCCGAGAAGGGCGGCTCGACCCGCGAGGCCAAGAAGGTCTGCCTCGCCTGCGAGGTCCGCTCCGAATGCCTCGAGTACGCCCTCGCCAACGACGAGCGGTTCGGTATCTGGGGCGGCCTGTCGGAGCGCGAGCGCCGCCGCCTCAAGAAGGCGGCGGTCTGACCCCCTCACGGCACAGTCGAACAAGCACGGCCCGTCGCACGTGGGTTATCCACAGGCGGCGGGCCGCCGTGCTGCTCAGCCGTTAGTGTGGGCCCTCGTCCGAGACGTCCCGCTGTCCCCGCCGGACACAGACGTCCACCGCAGTCCATCGAACCGGGGCCCGTACCTCGATGTCCGTGCACAGCCACACCGCAGCTCACCAAGACGCTGCCACCCCTGAGTTCCCACGTCATGTGGTGACCGCGGTCCTCGTCGCGCACGACGGCGCCCGCTGGCTGCCCGACGCGCTCGCTGGGCTCCTCGGCCAGGAGCGCCCCGTGCAGAGCGCCATGGCGGCCGACACCGGCAGCGCGGACGCCTCCGCCCAGCTCCTGTCCGACGCCCTCGGCGCGGACCGCGTCCTGCACCTCGCCCGACGCACCGGTTTCGGCCAGGCCGTCGAGGAGGCCCACCGCACCGCGGGCGTCCTCACCCAGGACGACCTGGCGTACCTCAGGCGCCCCAGCGGCTGGGACCCGGTCACCCGCAGCTGGCGCGACGACGCGTACGACATGCCGGAGCTCCCGCACGGAGAGCCCGTCCAGTGGCTGTGGCTGCTGCACGACGACTGCGCCCCCGAACCCGACGCCCTCGCCCAGCTGCTGCGGGTCGTGGAGAACGAACGCGAGCTGGGCCGCGACGACGTGGCCGTCGTCGGCCCCAAGCTGCGCGGCTGGTACGACCGCCGTCAGCTCCTGGAGGTCGGCGTCACCATCGCCCACTCCGGCCGCCGCTGGACCGGCCTGGACCGCCGCGAGCAGGACCAGGGCCAGCACGACCACGTCCGGCCCAGCCTCGCCGTGTCCACCGCCGGCATGCTGATCCGCCGCGACGTCTTCGAGGAACTGGGCGGCTTCGACCGCCGCCTGCCCCTCATGCGTGACGACGTCGACCTGTGCTGGCGCGCCACCGCCGCCGGGCACCGCGTCCTCGTCGCCCCCGAAGCCGTCGTACGACACGCCGAGGCGTCCTCCCGCGAGCGCCGCACCGTCGACTGCGTGGGCCGCAGCGCCGCCTCCCCGCACATGGTCGACAAGGCGGGCGCGGTCTACACCCTCCTCGTCAACTCCCGTACGGCACAGCTCCCCTGGGTGCTGCTGCGCATCGTCCTCGGCACCCTGCTGAGAACCGTCGCGTACCTCGTCGGCAAGGTCCCCGGACAGGCCGTCGACGAGATCCGCGGTCTGCTGAGCGTCCTGCTGCGGCCCGAGCGGATCATCGCCGGGCGACGCAGGAGAGGCCGCCCGCAACTGGACAAGGGCGAATTGCGCCCGCTGTTCCCGCCGCCCGGCGCCACCATCAGGGCCACCGTCGAGCAGGCCGCGGGCGATCTGTTCGGCCGCTCCGACACCGAGTCCTCCCCGGCCGGACGGCACGGCGGCGCGGTCGAGTCCGGCCCCGGCGACGACGACGCCGACTTCCTGCAGGTCGAGCAGTTCGCCCGGCTCAAGCGCATCGCGCGCGCCCCCGGACCGGTGCTCTTCGCGCTCCTGCTGCTCGCCTCGCTCGTCGCCTGCCGTGAACTGCTCGGCGGCGGCGCGCTCGCGGGCGGCGCCCTGCTGCCCGCGCCCGCCGACTCCGCCGAGCTGTGGGCGCGCTACTCGGACGCCTGGCACCCCGTCGGCGCGGGCGGCGCCGAGGCCGCGCCGCCGTATCTGGCGATCGTGGCCCTGCTCGCCTCGCTGCTGTTCGGCTCCACCGGACTCGCGGTCACCGTGCTCCTGGTGGCCTCCGTGCCCCTGGCCGGCTTCACCGCGTACTTCGCCTCGCGCCGCCTGGTCGAGTCCCGGCTGCTGCGTGCCTGGGCGGCCGTCGTGTACGCCTTCCTCCCCGCCGTCACCGGCGCGCTCGCGACCGGCCGCATCGGCACCGCCGTCCTCGCGATCCTGTTGCCCCTCATCGCGCGCGCGGGCGCCGCGGCCGCCGGGCTCACGAACAGCACGGGGGCGCGCGGCAGCTGGCGCGCCACCTGGGCGTACGCGCTGCTGCTGACGATCACCACCGCGTTCACCCCGATCGTGTGGCCCATCGCGTTGCTCCTCGGCCTCGGGCTCCTCGTCGTGCGCCGCCGCGAGATCACCGCCTACGGCCCGCGCTTCCTCGCCCAGCTCGGCACCCCCCTGCTGATCCTCGCCCCCTGGTCGCTGACACTGCTGCCGCTCGGCTTCTTCCAGCAGGCCGGGATGGAGTACGGCCAAAGCCCGGCCTCGGCGACCGACCTGCTCGGCATCAGCCCCGGCGGGCCCGGCACGGTCGGCGGACTGACGCTCATCGGTGTCGTCCTGGCCGCGCTGGCCGCGCTGCTGCGCTCGGAACGGCAGTTGGCCATCAGGACCGCCTGGACGGCAGCCCTGGTGGCCCTCGTCCTCGCGGTCCTCTCCAACGGCTCGACCTGGGCCGGCCCCGCGACCCTCGTCTACGGCATCGCCCTGCTCGCCGCCGCCACCCTGGGCGCCGACGGAGCACGTTTCCGCGTGGCCGAGCAGAGCTTCGGCTGGCGCCAGCCGGTGGCCGTGCTCATCGCGCTCGCCGCCGCCGTGGGCCCGCTGCTGGCCGCCGCCGGATGGATGCTCGGCGGCGCCGACG
Organism: Streptomyces sp. NPDC002787; assembly: GCF_053592095.1. Lineage (NCBI taxonomy): Bacteria > Bacillati > Actinomycetota > Actinomycetes > Kitasatosporales > Streptomycetaceae > Streptomyces > Streptomyces sp. NPDC002787. Next base: position 24,104 of record NZ_JBSFVC010000051.1, read on the forward strand.
GCCCCCTGGAGCGCCGCGACCCCGTCCAGGTGCCCGCGTTCGTCGCCGAGGAGAGCGGCACCCGCGACCAGGCCCGCACCCTGGTCCTCGAAAGCGACTCCACCGCCAAGGTCGCCTACACCCTCGTCCGCGGCTCCGGCGTCCGCCTCGGCGACGCCGAACTGACCGCCGCCGCCGGGGAGAACAAGCAGCTGGACCAGGTCGTCGCCAACCTGGTCGCGGGCTCCGGCGCGGACCAGACCGACGAACTCGGCGGCTTCGCCGTGCGGTACGTCCTCGTCAGCCCGGGCGCGCCCCGAGAGGTCAGCCGCGTCCTGGACGCCACACCCGGCCTGAGCCGGCTCAGCCAGCAGGACGGCAGCGCCCTGTGGCGGGTGGACCGCCAGGTCGCCCGCGTCACCATCGAGGCCTCCTCCGGCGACCCGAAGGCCGTCGCGGCGGGCCCCGTTGACGTGCACACCACCATCCCGGCCGGCGGTTCGGGCCGGGTCCTGCGCCTCGCCGACACCGCCGACGAGTCCTGGACCGCCACCCTCGACGGCAAGCCGCTCACCCCGACCACGGTCGACGGCTGGGCCCAGGGCTTCCAACTGCCCGTCGACGGCGGCAGGCTGGACGTCACCTTCGACGCCCCGGTGACCCACACGGGCTGGCTGTGGGCGCAGGGCTCGCTCGCCGTCGTCCTCGTGGTCATGGCCCTGCCCGGCCGCCGCCGGGACGTCGACGACGACCTCCCCGACGAGCCCGTCGCCGTGCCCGCCCAGGACATCACCGGCGACGGCCGCCGAGCCCGCCGCCTGCGCGCCCAGGCGGAGGCCGAGGCCGAACAGTCCCCCGACCCCGGCCTGCCCGCCCCTCCGGAGGAGGTCCCGGTCGCGGCCCCCGTCCCGCAGCAACAGGCGTACGGCGAGTGGCAGACCACGGACCACGCGGGCGCGGGCGCCGAGTACGGCCACTACGACCAGCAGTACCAGGGAGCCCAGCAGTACCCCGCGGGCACGTACGACCAGCAGCACTACCAGGCCGACCCCTACCAGGGCGGCCAGTACGACCCGTACGCCTCCTACGGGGGCAACACGGCCTCGTACGACCAGACGTACACCCAGGGCTACGACGCGACGTACGACCCGTCGCACGGCACCGGCGCCGACAGTGAGCGCCCCGACGGGAGCCAGCAGTGAACCGCCAGACCCTGTCCCTGATCGCCGGCGCGACCGCCCTCGCCGCCGTCACCGGATTCGCCGCGCTCACCACGCCCGACGCCTCCGGCGGCGACACCACCACCAAAGCCGCCGCCCAACTGCCCGTGCAGCGCACCAGCTTGCTCTGCCCTCAGCCGAGCACCTCGGACGTCGCGGAGACCACGTACACCTCTTTCACGCCCGTCACCGAGGGCACCGGCGACGACGGCAGCGCCGAACTCGTGGCGGCGGGCGAGAAGGCGACGGACAAGGCCGGCAAGGACAAGGCAGGCAAGCCCGTCGTCCAGCCCAAGGAGCCCGGCAAGCCCGTCACCGGCAGCACCGACGGTGGCGAATCGCCCGCGCTGATCGGCACGGCCGAGGGTGAGTTCGCGCCCGGCTGGACGGTCCAGGAGACCACCGAGGTCGCCGCCGGCACCGGCCGCGGTCTGCTCGGCGTCAACTGCACCGCGCCGGACACGGAGTTCTGGTTCCCGGGCGCCGGCACGGCCGAGGGTCGCACCGACTACGTCCACCTCACCAACCCGGACGACTCCGCGGCCGTCGTCGACATCGAGCTCTACGGCAAGGACGGCGCCCTGGAGTCGACGGTGGGGGAGGGGATCACGGTCCAGCCCCGCTCCAGCGAGCCGGTCCTGCTGTCGACGCTGGCGACGGCGAAGGAGGCCGACCTCACGGTCCACGTCAGCGTCCGCAGCGGCCGGGTCGCCGCCGCGGTCCAGGCCCTCGACGACAAGCTCGGCGGCGACTGGCTCGCCGCCGCGGCCGACCCGGCCGGCAGTCTCGTACTCCCCGGCATCCCGAAGGACGCGACCTCCGTACGCCTCGTCGCCTTCGCCCCCGGCGAATCCGACGCCGACCTGAAGCTGCGGCTCGCCTCGCCCAACGGCCCGATCACCCCCGCCGGCAACGAGACACTGCACGTCAAGGGTGGTATGACCGCATCCGCCGACCTCGGTGACATCACGCGCGGCGAGGCCGGTTCCCTGCTCCTTACCCCCGCCGACGCGTCGGTTCCGGTGGTGGCCGCCCTCCGTGTCGTCCGAGGAAAGGGCGACAATCAGGAAACGGCGTTCATCCCGGCCACCCGCGCGGTCGGCGCGCGCGCCACCGTCACCGACAACAGCGCCAAGGGCACGACCCTTGCCCTCACCGCCCCCACCGGCACGGCCAAGGTCAAGGTCACCGCGTCCGCCGGCACGGGGGGTGGCGAAGCCACGACCAAGACGTTCACCATCAAGGCCGGCACCACCCAGAACGTCGCCCTGCCCGCCCCCGCCGGCCTCAAGGGCACCTACGCCCTCACCGTCGAACCGACCTCAGGCGGCCCCGTCTACGCCTCCCGCACCCTGGAATCCAAGCTCGACACCCTTCCGGCCTTCACCATCCAAACCCTCCCGGACGACCGAGGCACGGTAGCGGTACCGGAGGCGGAACAGGACTTGTCGGTCCTGCAGCGGTAGTTCTTCCGCGGGAGAGCTCGACGGCCTCTGCGGGCCGAAAGCAGGGGGCGCAGCCCCTGCTTTTCAGGGGCGCGGGGAAGTGAGGGGCGCGGGGAACTGCGCGACAAGCCCCCACGCACCCGCACCCGACAGCGCACTCTGGCGGGGGCGGAAAAGAACCTCTCGGGCGACCCCCGCCTCAGTCCTCCCCGTACCGAGGATCCACAGTCTCCGGATTCAGCCCCAGCAGCTCAGCCACCTGCTCCACCACAACCTCATGTACCAGCGCGGCCCGCTCATCCCGCCCCTTGGTGCGAATCTCCACCGGCCGCCGATAGACGACCACCCGAGCCGGCCGCCCCTCCCGCGCCGGGACGATCCCCCCGAGCGGCACCGCCTCGTCGTTCCACGCCCCGTCCCCCGGCCCATCGAGCCGCGGCACCTCGAGCACGAGGAAATCGATGTCCGCCAGCTGCGGCCACCGCCGCTCCAACCGCTCCACGGAGTCCTGCACAAGATCCGCGAACATCTCGGCGCGACTCGCCGCGAGCGGCACCTGCGGCGGCGCGATCGGCCCGCGCATTCCCCTGCCGTGCCGATCGCGGCGGCGGGGCCCGGGTGCGGAGGCGGCGCGGGGCGGTACGAGGTTGTCCATCACCTGTGAAGCGTAGTCCCCACGAGGTCCGCGCGCCCGGCTCCACACTCCCGGCCGCACCCACCTGCCTGACACCGCTGACCTGGCATGTCCAACCGGCTCACCGTGAAGACGGCGCTCCGGAGGGCCGCAGGGCATGTCGCAGGATGACCATTCCGGCCAAGGTTGGGCTCGATTCCGTATGTCTCCGAGACCGGCGAACTCAAGTCAATTGGCATGGTTTGTACCGAAAATTGACCGACCGGATGGCCGTTCGGCATTCCGGACGGTGGGTTACTCGCAGGTCAACGCGGTGGGTTCGGAGGGGCGTGTGGGGCGTTTCACAGCCCGACACGGGGGAGTGACCTGGTGGAGAGTCGTCGCGGCCCGCTCAAGAGTGCGGTACCGTCCAACGTCGTGAGCCCTGTACGTCGCTGTTCGCGCACCGCTTGCGGCCGCCCCGCCGTCGCGACGCTGACGTACGTCTACGCCGACTCGACCGCGGTCCTCGGCCCCCTCGCCACCTACGCCGAACCCCACTGCTACGACCTGTGTGCCGAGCACTCCGAGCGCCTCACCGCGCCGCGCGGCTGGGAGGTCGTCCGCCTGCTGGACGCCTCGGCCCCCGCGCGCCCCAGCGGTGACGACCTGGAAGCGCTTGCCAACGCCGTGCGTGAGGCGGCCCGCCCGCAGCAGCGCTCGGCGGAGGCCGGAGGCGGCGCCCGCTCGGCGGACCCGATGGAGGTCGCCCGCCGCGGCCACCTCCGGGTGCTGCGCTCCCCCGACAACTGACGTCGCCCGCACGACACTCCCGCACGACAACTGACGCCTCGTGCGGACCGTTGTCCAGGCCTCCTCGCCCCTTCCTGGCTGCTTCTGTCCGTGCCCTTCCGTTCGGTGACGCACGCCTGTTGAGCTCGTCGCGCCCCTGCTCCTGCTGATCGTCCCGGTCCTGCTGGGCGGCGTGCGCCTGAAGGCGCCTCTGGCGGGCCTGATCGGCCTTCTGACGGCAGTTCTGGTCGCCTGGCTCGCCTGCGGCATGCCGCTCGGTCAGACACTCTCCAGCGCGCCCAGGGAGCCGCGTTCGGCCTCTTCCCCATCATGCGGATCGTCGTCAACGCCCCGCGGGTGTACCGGATGACCGTCCACACCCGACACTTCGACATCGTCGGCCAGTTCGTCGCCTCCAGCTACGTCTCCGCACAACTCGGCGATATCGGCACCGCCTTGCTGTCGCCCGTGCTGGGCTGGTTCGGCGTCGCGGCTCGCTGTTCGGAGCGGCAAGATGATCTCCCCGCGGAACCTCACCATCGCCTGCGCGGCCGTCGGCTTCGCCGGCCGCGAGGGCGACCTGCTGCGCAAGGTGTTGCCGTGGAGCCTGGGGCTGTTGCTGGTGATGCGCCTGATCGTGGTGGGGCAGAGCACGCCCGTACTGGAGTGGATGCTTCCATGACCGGCGCGCACATGTCCGGAAGGGGGACGGCACAGGACCCTCGGGTGTACTCGGAGGTCCCTCAGCCGACTGTCGGCCCGGGCGGGTAGTTTGGGGCTCCGGTGAGGACTTCAGGAGGGTTTGGCCGTGGCTGCTGATCTGTCGACGATCGTGAAGGCGTACGACGTACGCGGGGTGGTCCCGGACCAGTGGGACGAGACCCTGGCCGAACTCTTCGGGGCGGCCTTCGCGCGGGTGACCGACGCGGACGCCATCGTGATCGGCCACGACATGCGGCCCTCCTCGCCCGGCCTGTCGCGTGCCTTCGCGCGTGGGGCGGCGGCGCTCGGCGTGGACGTCACCGAGATCGGCCTGTGCTCGACGGACCAGCTGTACTACGCCTCGGGCGCGCTGAACCTGCCCGGCGCGATGTTCACGGCCTCCCACAACCCCGCCCAGTACAACGGCATCAAGATGTGCCGCGCCGGCGCCGCCCCCGTCGGCCAGGACTCGGGCCTCGCCGAGATCCGCGAACTGGCCGAGGGCTGGAGCGAGTCGGGCGCGCCGGCGCCGGCCGCCACGCCGGGAACGATCACTCAGCGCGACACGTTGGAGGACTACGCGGCGCACCTGCGCGGCCTCGTCGACCTGACCTCCATCCGCCTCCTGAAGGTCGTCGTCGACGCGGGCAACGGCATGGGCGGCCACACGGTTCCGACGGTTTTCGCCGGTCTGCCGCTGGACCTGGTTCCCCTGTACTTCGAGCTGGACGGCACCTTCCCGAACCACGAGGCCAACCCCCTCGACCCGGCGAACATCGTCGACCTCCAAAAGCGCGTCCGTGAGGAGGGCGCCGACCTCGGCATCGCCTTCGACGGCGACGCCGACCGCTGCTTCGTCGTCGACGAGCAGGGCAATCCCGTCTCGCCCTCCGCGATCACCGCCCTGGTCGCCTCCCGCGAGCTCGCCAAGCACGGCGGCAAGGGCACGGTCATCCACAACCTGATCACCTCCTGGTCCGTCCCCGAGGTGGTGAAGGAGATCGGCGGCACGCCGGTGCGCACGCGCGTGGGCCACTCCTTCATCAAGGCCGAGATGGCCCGTACCGGCGCGATCTTCGGCGGAGAGCACTCCGCCCATTACTACTTCGCCGACTTCTGGAACGCCGACACCGGCATGCTGGCCGCCCTGCACGTCCTCGCCGCCCTCGGCGGTCAGGACGGCCCCCTCTCCGGCCTCGTGGCCCAGTACGACCGCTACGCGGGCTCCGGTGAGATCAACTCCACGGTCGCCGACCAGACGAGCCGCCTGACCGCGGTCCGCTCCGCGTACGAGGACCGGGAGGGCGTCACCCTGGACGACCTCGACGGCCTCACGGTCTCCTCCGCCGACTGGTGGTTCAACGTTCGCCCCTCCAACACGGAACCCCTCCTCCGCCTGAACGCGGAGGCCCGCGACGAGGCCACGATGGCGAAGGTCCGGGACGAGGTCCTGGCGATCATCAGAAGCTGAGGCGGGTGGAGGACACCTTCGGGTGGTTCCCCTGAAGGGCCGCAGGCCCCTTCAGGGGCGCGGGGAACTGCGCGAGCAACCCCGCACACCCCGCACCCGCCCCTGAACCCCGCCTCCGGGCCGGAAGGCGCGCGGGGCCGAAGGGGCGGCAGCCCCTGGGACGGGACGGGTAGGGGCGGCGGGGGCGAAACGGCCCCCAGCCCCAACCCCGGCGCCAACCCCCTCACGGCGGTAGTCTGACCAGGCCGCACCGCATCAACCCGCCCCCGAAGGGACCCGACATGCCGCTCGAAGCCGGCCTCCTGGAGATCCTCGCCTGCCCGGCGTGCCACGCCCCCCTCACGGAGGAGGACACCGAGCTGACCTGCACGAGCCAGGACTGCGGCCTCGCCTACCCGATCCGGGACGGCATCCCCGTACTCCTCGTCGACGAGGCCCGCCGCCCCGCGTGACCCGCACGACCCGCGTGATCCCGCGATCAAGCGCTCGCGCGAGGCGTAACCACGCACACGCCGGGAAACCCGGCGTTAAGGCGAACCCAAGGTGAACCAAGGCGAACCAAGGCGAAAAGGCGTAAAAGGGCACCCGGCGATCGGAGGCTGCCGCCCATGCTCGACGAATCGCTGCTAGACACCCCCGACGCCCTGTCGGAGGCGGACCGTCGCGGACTGCTCCGCGGCGCCGCCGAGGCCGGCGCCCGGGTCCGTACGGCCCTCCGCCTCGGCACCGAGGCCGGCATCCCGGACCTGAAACCCGACGGCCGCCCCCGCGCCCTCCTGATCGCGGGCCCCGGCATGGCCTCCGCGGGCGTGGCCGACCTGCTCGGCGCACTCGCGGGCGCCGCCTGCCCCATCACCCGACTTCACCCCACCGGCGTGGCCCCCGCGGCGGGCGCCCTCCGCTGGGAGCTCCCCGGCTGGGCGGGCTCGGTCGACCTCCTCCTGGTCGCCACCGCGGACGGCGCCGAACCCGGCCTGTCGCTCCTCGTCGACCAGGCCTACCGCCGCGGCTGCACGGTCGTCGCCGTGGCCCCCGCCCGCACCCCCGTCGCCGAGGCGGTGGAGGGCGCCCACGGCCTCTTCGTACCGATGGCGACGGCCCCGTACGAGCTGGAGGTGCCCCTCGGCGCCGCCGCCCCCGGCATCCTGTGGGCGCTGCTCACGCCGATGCTCGCGCTCCTGGACCGCACCGGCCTGGTCGACGCCCCGCCGGACGCCCTGCAGAAGGTCGCCGACCGCCTCGACGACGTCGCCGAGCGCTGCGGCCCGGCCATCGCCACGTACAGCAACCCCGCCAAGACGCTCGCCGCCGAGCTGGCCGACTCGCTCCCGGTGATCTGGACCGAGGGCCAGGCCGCGGGCCCCGTGGGCCGCCGTTTCACCTCCGCTCTCGCCGAACTGGCGGGCCGCCCCGCCCTCGCCGCCCAGCTGCCGGAGGCCCTCGCCTCGCACACGGTGCTGCTGTCCGGGCCGCTGGCCGCGAGCGCCGACCCCGACGACTTCTTCCGTGACCGTGTCGAGGACCCACCCGCCCTCCACGCGCGCGTGGTGCTCCTCCGCGACCGGCCCACCGGCGGCCTGACCGCCGTCCCGGCCGCCCGCGAGCTGGCCCTCAGCCACGACACCGCGATCAGCGAGCTGGAACCCGAGGAGGGCAGCGACCTGGAGACCCTCGCGGAGATGATCGCCATCACGGATTTCGCCGCCGTTTACCTGTCGCTCGCTTCCGGAGCCTGATCTTTACCGGAGCCCGACCCTGACCGGGGCCGACCCTGACCGGGGCCTCGGCCGGCTCCCCACCTACGGAGAAACTCACGCCATGGACCGCCTCGACAACACCGTCCGCCCCTACGCCTGGGGCTCGACCACCGCCATCCCACAGCTCCTCGGGGTGGCACCCACCGGCGAACCGCAGGCGGAGATGTGGATGGGCGCCCACCCCGGCGCACCCTCGCGCACCGGGCGCGGCCCCCTCACCGAGGTGATCGACGAGGCACCGGAACGTGAGCTGGGATCTCCAACCGTCGCCAAGTTCGGCCCCCGCCTCCCCTTCCTCCTGAAGCTCCTCGCCGCCGGCGCCCCCCTCTCCCTCCAGGTCCACCCCAACCTCGAACAGGCCAGGGAGGGCTACGAGGACGAAGAGCGCCGCGGCATCCCGATCGACGCGGGCCACCGCAACTACAAGGACGCCAACCACAAGCCCGAACTGATCTGCGCCCTCACGGAGTTCGACGGCCTCTGCGGCTTCCGCGCCCCGCTCCAGGCCGCCGACCTGCTCGCCGCCCTCGACGTCGACTCCCTCAAGCCGTACGTCGACCTCCTGCACGCCCACCCCGAAGAGGCCGCGCTGCGCGAGGTGTTGACCGCCGTCCTGGGCGCCGACCCCGAGGAAATGGCCCACACCGTCACCGAGGCCGCGGCCGCCTGCGCCCGCCTCGGCGGCGACTACACCCCGTACGCCGACATCGCCCACCACTACCCGGGCGACCCCGGCGTCATCGCCGCCATGCTCCTCAACCACGTCCGCCTGCAGCCCGGCGAGGCCCTGTTCCTCGGCGCCGGCATCCCGCACGCCTACCTGAACGGCCTCGGCGTCGAGATCATGGCCAACTCCGACAACGTGCTGCGCTGCGGCCTCACCCCCAAACACGTCGACGTCCCCGAACTGCTGCGCATCGTCCGCTTCGAGGCGACCGACCCCGGCGTCCTGCGCCCCGAGGCGTCCCCCGACGGCGAGGAGGTCTACGAGACCCCCATCGACGAGTTCCGCCTCTCCCGCTACGTCCTCCCCAAGGCCACCGTCCCGCACGACCTCACCCGCGCCACCCCACAGATCCTGCTCTGCACGGCCGGCTCCGTCCGCGCGGGCGAACACACCCTCGGCCCCGGCGAGTCCGTCTTCGTACCGGCGGACGAGAAGGCCGAAGTGTCCGGACCGGGCACGCTTTTCCGCGCCACCGTGGTCGCGTGAACGGCCCGAACCCCTCCTGATCCACGACCTGGCGCGCCGACACCGGGCCGGGCTGCAAGAATGCCCCCTGCAAAAAGGCGGGCAAAGCCCGGCCGGTGACGGACGGAAGTGTGGGTACCCATGCCCACGCCGATACAAATGCGTAGGCGAAGGGACACCTCGGACACATGAGCGCGTCAGGCGGCACCAAGGCGATCGTGGCGGCACTCGCCGCCAACCTCGCGATCGCGGTAGCGAAGTTCGTGGCGTTCGTCTTCAGCGGCTCGTCATCGATGCTCGCCGAGTCCGTGCACTCGCTCGCCGACTCGGGCAACCAGGCCCTGCTGCTCCTCGGCGGCAAGAAGGCCAAGCGCGAGGCGACCCCGCAGCACCCCTTCGGCTACGGCCGCGAGCGCTACATCTACGCCTTCCTCGTCTCCATTGTCCTCTTCTCCGTCGGCGGCATGTTCGCCCTCTACGAGGGCTACGAGAAGATCAAGCACCCGCACGAGATCGAGGCCTGGTACTGGCCGGTCGGCGTCCTCGTCTTCGCGATCATCGCCGAGACCTTCTCCTTCCGGACCGCCATCAAGGAGTCCAACGTCCTGCGGGGCAAGAAGTCCTGGACCGAGTTCGTCCGCCACGCCAAGGCCCCCGAACTGCCCGTCGTCCTCCTGGAGGACCTCGGCGCCCTCGTCGGCCTGATCCTCGCCCTCGGCGGCGTCGGCCTGGCCCTCATCACCGGCGACGGCGTCTGGGACGGCATCGGCACCCTCTGCATCGGCGTCCTGCTCATCCTGATCGCGATCGTCCTCGCCGCCGAGACCAAGTCCCTGCTCCTCGGCGAGTCCGCGGGCGTCGAGGACGTCGAGAAGATCGCGAAGGCCGTCGTCGACGGCGACACCGTCACCCGCGTCATCCACATGCGCACCCTCCACCTCGGCCCCGAGGAACTCCTCGTCGCAGCCAAGATCGCCGTCCAGCACGACGACACGGCCACCGAGATCGCCAACGCCATCGACGCCGCCGAGGCCCGCATCCGCGAGGCCGTCCCGATCGCCCGCGTCATCTACCTGGAGCCCGACATCTACAGCGAGACCGAAGCCGCCAAGGGCGCCGACCCCGAGGCCGCCCCAGGGGGCCCGACCCCCACCGCCGAGCACTGACCCACGGGCCACCCCGCAAGACACCGGGGCCCCTCGCGAACCGCCGCGACGGGCCCCTTCCCGTCCCCGGTCCAACACGGACCTCGCCGCTGCCCCGCCCGCCCCGGTGTCGTCTTCGGCTTGATCTGTACGCAGGCGGACTGGGGCAGGCCGGGCCGACCGGTGTAGCTTGGGACGGAGCCAGACGTCGCTGCTGATGGCGGTCGGGCGGTCCCACCGAGGACCGGCCGAGGGAGAGAGGGCCTCCGACGGACTGCGCTGCGCGCACGCGGGCATGCCTGTGTCCTCTTCGGGGCACCCCTGTGTCCGCCGCCGCGCAGACCAGCCCTACCCACCCTCGACCCGACACCGAGGAGCAGCTCGCAATGACGACTGTCGAAAACCGACAGGACTTCAAGGTCGCCGACCTCTCCCTGGCCGAGTTCGGCCGCAAGGAGATCACCCTCGCCGAGCACGAGATGCCCGGCCTGATGGCGATCCGCAGGGAGTACGCCGAGGCGCAGCCCCTCGCCGGCGCCCGCGTCACCGGTTCCCTGCACATGACCGTGCAGACCGCCGTCCTCATCGAGACCCTGGTCGCCCTCGGCGCCCAGGTCCGCTGGGCCTCCTGCAACATCTTCTCCACCCAGGACCACGCCGCCGCCGCCATCGCGGTCGGCCCCAACGGCACGCCCGACGACCCGCAGGGCGTCCCGGTCTTCGCCTGGAAGGGCGAGACCCTGGAGGAGTACTGGTGGTGCACCGAGCAGGCGCTGACCTGGCCGGGCACCCCCACCGGCGGCCCCAACATGATCCTCGACGACGGTGGTGACGCCACCCTCCTCGTCCACAAGGGCGTCGAGTACGAGAAGGCCGGCAAGGTCCCCTCGGTCGACACCGCCGAGAACGACGAGCACCGCGTCATCCTCGAACTCCTGAACCGCACCATTACCGACGGCTCCCAGAAGTGGACCCAGCTCGCCTCGGAGATCCGCGGTGTCACCGAGGAGACCACGACCGGCGTCCACCGCCTGTACGAGATGCAGCGCGACGGCGTCCTGCTCTTCCCGGCGATCAACGTGAACGACGCCGTCACCAAGTCGAAGTTCGACAACAAGTACGGCTGCCGCCACTCCCTGATCGACGGCATCAACCGCGCCACCGACGTCCTCATCGGCGGCAAGACCGCGGTCGTCTTCGGCTACGGCGATGTCGGCAAGGGCTGCGCGGAGTCGCTCCGCGGGCAGGGCGCCCGTGTCATCGTCACCGAGATCGACCCGATCTGCGCGCTGCAGGCGGCGATGGACGGCTACCAGGTCACCACGCTGGACGAGGTCGTCGAGACCGCCGACATCTTCATCACCACGACCGGCAACAAGGACATCATCCTGGCCTCGGACATGGCGAAGATGAAGCACCAGGCGATCGTCGGCAACATCGGCCACTTCGACAACGAGATCGACATCGCCGGCCTCGCCAAGATCCCCGGCATCGTCAAGGACGAGGTCAAGCCGCAGGTCCACACCTGGACCTTCCCCGACGGCAAGGTCCTCCTCGTCCTGTCCGAGGGCCGCCTGCTGAACCTGGGCAACGCCACCGGCCACCCGTCGTTCGTGATGTCCAACTCCTTCGCGGACCAGACCCTGGCCCAGATCGAGCTGTTCACCAAGCAGTCCGAGTACCCGATCGGCGTCTACACGCTGCCCAAGCACCTCGACGAGAAGGTCGCCCGCCTCCACCTCGACGCGCTCGGCGTGAAGCTCACCACGCTCCGCCCCGAGCAGGCCGCCTACATCGGCGTAGAGGTCGAGGGCCCGTACAAGCCGGACCACTACCGCTACTGATCCGACCGGCGGTGGGTGCGTCCGTGCGCTGACGCACCCACCTCGGCAGCAGCTCCCAGGCAGGCCCCCGCACCCCCGTGCCGGGGGCCTGCCTGTTCGGCTCCCGCCCCGCCCAACGGCCGGACCAGCCCGTCAAGACCCAGGACCCCCATGCCCCGCGGCCGGTATTCGCTTCACGACCCGCACGACCACACCCTCCTCGCCGAAGAACACTTCCACTGCGCGCCGGGCCCGTCCGGCTGGCGTTATGTCTCCCAACTCACCACCCCCTCCGGCGACCACGCCGGCTCCGTCGACCTCGCCCTCGACGAACTCGGCCGCCCCATCCGCCTCGAACTCCACGCCGCGAGCTGGCAGGTCCGCGGCGCCGCCCTTGACGGCGTCACCTGGGTCCGCACGGACCCCACCGGAACAGAGGCCACCGAAGGCAATGTCCGCGCCCACGCCTTCACCGGCACCTCCCCGGCGTTCCTGATCGCCACCGCCCGTCTCCTGCGCCTCACCCCCTCCGCGCCCGCCACCCGCGTACGCCTCGTCGCCTTCACCGACCCGGTCCTCGCCCCGCGCACCGTGGACCAGTCCTGGGCCTTGATCGAAAGAGAAGCACACGCCACTGACACCGGCCCCCTGACCGTGGACGAATACCAGGTCACAGCCCTGGACACGGGCGAACGGCACACCGTTCACATCACGGGCGACGTTGTCCTGGCGGCACCCGGAATCGAGCTCGAACACCTGGAATCACCGCCGTCGACGTTCGACTGAGGCCGACGCCGGTCCCGACGGCCGCCACCAAGGCCTACGCAGGAGGCGTGAACCCGGTGCTCGGCCGCTCGGCAGGCGGCTCCTGCGGCAATGCGGAGGCCGCCGGAGCCGTGGGAGCCGTGGGAGCAGCCACACCCGGAGCACCTCCTGCGGCTCCAGCCGACGGAGGCGGACCCCCGTACCCCCCAGGCGGCGCATATGCCGACCCCATGGCAGGCCGGGCCGCCGGAGGCTGTGCCTCGGGAGCGTGGATCGCCGGAGCCTCCCCCTCAGGCCCACCCCACCCGGCCTCAGCGACCCGCACGCCCGGCACGGCACCGCCCGCGGCCGCACCCGGCGCCCACGGCGTACCCGGCACGCCCCCCACACCCGTCGCGTCCCCGAACGCCTGCCGCGCCTCCCGTGCCTGCCGCTCATGCACCACGGCGGCCAGATACGCGCCCGGCGGCACCCCGTACGGCGCCGGAGCCCCGGTACGCGCCGCGAGATCCGAGGCGAGACGTTCCGCCATGGCCGCACCGACGTGCGGATCCAGCTGCCGCATCCGTGTCAGGTACTGGCGGATGGCCAGCCACAGCCCATCGGGAACGGCGGACAGGTCGAGCCCGGAGAACCTGCCCACGAGCCACGGCGGCGGGGGCGGCACGAACGCCGTCTGCCCGGCCGGCACCCGCTCCCGCACGACCAGCGTCCCCGCGAACACGTCACCCAGCCGCCGCCCCCGCGCCGACACGAGCGACGCGATGCAGGCGACGACCCCGAACGTCATCAGAATCTCGACCACCCCGACCGCACCGCGCACCAGCGCGTGCCGGAACCGGATCGGCCCGCCGTCGTCCCGCACCACCCGCAGCCCGCACGTCAGCTTCCCCAGCGAACGCCCATGGCTCAGCGTCTCCACCGCGATCGGCCCGCCCACCAGCACGAGCAGGAAGCTCGCTATGGATATCGCCATCTGCGCGGCCTCGTCGAGACTCGCCGTCGACAGCGCCAGGACCAGGACCACCGCGAAGTACACGACCATGGCCACCACCAGGTCGAGCAGCACGGCCAGCGCCCGGCTCGGCAGCTTCGCGGGACGCAGCTCCAGCGCCACAGCCTCGCCCGTCACTAGCTCACTCACACCCGTAGTCCTTCCGGTTTCATGCCCTGACCTGCCCCGAGAGTGGCCAGTCTGCCAAGCTGAGGTCACATCGCGCCGCAGTAGGACCAGTACGACAAGCCGACACGCTGTACGAGAGGGACGAGGAGCAGCACACCCGATGGACCTCGATGTCTTCGTGTCCGCCCATCGCGCCGAGTGGGACCGCCTGGACGCCCTGCTCCGCCGCCAGCGTCGCCTCAACGGTGCCGAGGTCGATGAACTCGTCGCCCTCTACCAGCGCACGGCCACCCATCTCTCGCTGATCCAGTCCAGCGCCCCCGATCCGCAGCTGACGGGCCGGCTCAGCCAACTGGTGGCCCGCGCGCGCAGTGCCGTGACAGGAAACCGACGGGCCTCCTGGCGAGATGTCACCCGCTTCCTGACCCACGGTTTCCCCGCGGCGGTCTACCGCTCCCGCCACTGGTGGGTGCCCACCGCTCTCCTCTCCACCCTCGTCGCCGTGCTCCTGGGGTGGTGGATCGGCACCCACCCGGAAGTCCAGGCTTCCATCGCGGCACCCGACGAACTCCGCGAGATGACCCGCCCCGGTGGCCAGTACGAGACCTACTACTCCAGCCATCCCGCCGCGTCCTTCGCCGCCCAGGTGTGGACGAACAACGCCCAGGCCGCAGCGATGTGCCTGGTCCTCGGCATCTTCCTGGGCCTGCCGGTCCTCTGGATCCTCCTGCTGAACATGCTCAATCTGGGCGTCGGCATCGGCCTCATGTCCTCGGCCGGCCGCCTCGACGTCTTCCTCGGCCTGATCCTCCCGCACGGCCTCCTGGAACTGACCGCCGTCTTCGTGGCCGCCGGCACGGGCCTACGCCTCGGCTGGACCGTCATCGACCCGGGGCCCCGCACTCGCCGTGCGGCCCTGGCCGAGGAGGGGCGAGCCGCCTTGGGCATGGCCATAGGCCTGGCCCTGGTCCTCTTCGTCTCCGGCGCCATCGAAGGCTTCGTCACCCCGTCCGGCCTGCCCACCTGGGCCCGCATCAGCATCGGCGTCCTCGCCGAGCTCGTCTTCCTCGTCTACGTCTACGTCCTGGGCGGACGTGCCGTCCGGGCAGGCGAGACGGGTGACGTCGAGGAGCACGAACGCAGCGCGGCAGTCCCTACGGCCGCCTGATGTGCGGACACCCCTCCCGGGCTGTTAGTCTCCTCTTCGTTCCCGCAAGAGCCGTTGACACGGCGCCTGTGGGGAGGTAGATTTGCACAGTTGCCTAGAGGTGGACATGCCCCAGGGTGACCATGAAAATCTACCGACTCCTCGTGAATGAGATTTCCCGAGAGAGTCCCACCCGATGATTCAGGAACTAGCGGCCGGTCAGTCCGGCCAAAAACTTCTGATAAAGTCGGACTCGCCGAAAGAAAGCCGCAAGGCAATCAAATAGGCAAGGCCCTCCAACGGCCACCGGAAATGAATTCCGACCGGGAACGGAACGGAAAACGGATCTGGTAAGGTTGGAAACGCAAGACCGAAGGGGAGCGCCCGGAGGAAAGCCCGAGAGTGACTTGGGTGAGTACAAAGGAAGCGTCCGTTCCTTGAGAACTCAACAGCGTGCCAAAAATCAACGCCAGA
>NZ_JBSFVC010000052.1:0-38272 GCF_053592095.1 Streptomyces sp. NPDC002787
TCAAGAGCCCGATCGACTACGAACACGACTACTGGGCCAGCCTCGGTGAGGGGCTGGCTGCATAGGAAGGTCTCCACGATTCGAGGGGATTGACAAAGTCCTCTCCGCGAAAGTACCAACAGCGGGTGCGCTGCAGCAGGTTGCCTCCGATCGAGGCCATGTTGCGTACCTGCGGGGAGGCTCCGGCGAGCAGTGCCTGGGACAGCACGGGCAGTCGCCTGCGGACCACCGGGTGCAGGGCCACGTCCGCCATTCTCGCCAGGGCGCCGATGCGCAGCGTGTCCCCTGACCGCTCGATGCCATGGAGCGGCAGGCGGTTGATGTCGACGACCAGGTCGTGCTCTTCGGCGCCGTCCTTCATCAGATTCAGCAGGTCGGTGCCCCCGGCGACGAACGTGGCGTCAGCGTTGCGGGCGACGAGCTGTACGGCCTCGGCGGCCCGGTCCACGCGCACGTAGGCGAAGTCCCTCATCGCCGCCCCGCCTTCGCCGCGTCGGCCACCGCATCGACGATGTTCGGGTAGCAGCTGCACCGGCACAGGTTGCCGCTCATCCACTCCCGGATCTCGTCCTCGGAGTTGGCGTGACCTTCCTCGATGCACGCCACCGCGGACATGATCTGTCCCGGTGTGCAGATGCCGCACTGGAAGGCGTCGCGGCGGACGAACGCCTCCTGCACCGGGTGGAGTTTCTCTCCCTGGGCGAGTCCTTCGATGGTGGTGATCGAGCGGCCTTCCTCCATCATGGCCAGGGTCAGGCAGGATTTGGTGCGCCGACCGTCGACGAGCACCGTGCAGGCACCGCACTCGCCACGGTCGCAGCCCTTCTTGGTGCCGGTGAGTCCGGCGTGCTCACGCAGCGCGTCGAGCAGGGTGACGCGGGCCTCCACTCCCGGAAGCCGGTGCTCGGCGCCGTTGATTCTGAGCGTGAGGTCGCCTGCTGTCCGAGGCTGTGCCGCTTGCACGGTTGTGTGCTGTGCTGCGGCCGATTCGGTCCCCGAAAGGGGAACCATCACCGCTGCCGCTGCCACGCCCCCCGATTTCAAGACGCTGCGCCTGCTGTGTTGGGACATGGGAGTTACTCCTTGTGTATCCCGGGGCGGAGAGATGAAGCGAGCCTGACGTGAGAGGAAATCAGTCGTCCAACGCAAAAAGCGCATGTTGGCCATGCGTCGAGCGCATGATGCGGCCCGGAAGAGCGAACCTTTATGCGTTGCCTGCATGAAATGCATACGCTGGCGCCATGTCACATCTGCGGAACGCGGATTTGAACCTGCTTGACGCGCTTGCCGTGTTGCTCGAGGAACGGCACGTGACGCGGGCCGCCGGCCGCTTCCACCTGAGCCAGTCGGCGATGAGTCGTGTGCTGCACCGACTCAGAGAGACGTTCGGCGACGAACTCCTGGTGCGCACACGCGGCGGCTACGAACCGACCCCTCGAGGCCAGCAGATTCAGTCGGAGCTTGCCGAGCTCCTTCCTCGTCTGGAAGCGCTGCTGCGCGGAGATGCCTTCGATCCCGCGACGGCGAAGGGCCACTTCCGCGTGCTCTGCACCGACTTCGCCACCTCGTTGTTCGGCCCGCTCCTCTTCCCGCGCTTCCTCCGCGAGGCTCCGGGTGCCTCGCTGACCGTGGCGCCCCTGAGTGACCAGTCCTTCGCCGATGTCGAGCAGGGCCGCGCGGATCTGATCATCTCCGGTGTCGTGGCACCGCGCGCGCTGCGGTGGGAGACGTTGTTCGAAGAGGACTTCGCCTGCCTGCTGCCCCGCGACCACCCCGTGTCCGGCAATCGGGTGACCATGGACGACTTCATCACACACCGACACGTTGTCGTCGACCTCTTGGGCATGGGCCAGGCCATGGTCGAGCGCCGACTCGACGAGTACGGACTGCGCCGGCCCGTGGGCCTGCGCGTGCCCTACTTCTCCGCGGCGGCGGCCGCGCTGCCGGGCACCGAACTGATTGCCACCCTTCCGCGGCGCGCCGTCCTCGCGTACGCCGATGACCCGGCCTACCGCGTCGCCGCAGCCCCAGAAGAACTCCCGCCCTTTCCTTACGGCATCGCCTGGCATCCCCGTGTCGACGGCGACCCGGCTCACCGGTGGCTGCGGGAAGTGATCCGGGAGACCGCTGTGCAGGTGACCGGGAGTGGGCCGCTTGAGGACGGTGCCGGCCCAGCGGCGGCTGATCGTTGAGGCAACGGGATGCGCCAGGCCGCCACGGGCGGACCACATCACACGGAAGCCGTCCTTCGGAGCGGCCTCCCCTCGCGGTCTTCTTGGAAGGTTTCCCAGCGCACGTTGCATGAGGATCAGTACCGGCAGGGCCGCGCGCAGTGTGACCGCTGCGTAGGTGAGGGCGAAACTCCGGATCATCCAGGCCTGGTGCTCCCTGATGCCGCGGGCCTCCCGCCACCAGCGGACCAAGCCCTACCACGCCCCGACACAACGGCAAGGTCGAGCGGTACCAGCGAATCGCCGAGGAACTTCTCTACGCCCGCACCTGGACCTGCGAAGCAGAGCGAGCCCGGGCGATCGCGGTCTGGAGCGTCCACTACAATTACCACCGACCTCACACCGCCGCCGGTGACCGTCCTCCATCCTCACGCCTGCGCACGAGCGTCACCAACGTCATGGCCGGCAACACCTGGCTCAAAGGGCTCCGCCATCGGGTGACCCTGTCAGCTCTCGCCTGCGCTGTTCTCACCCGGGACCCAGCTCCCGAGCCTCCTCCGGCCCCGGACAACCTCGTCCCCTTCGGCCCGCCGGGTCGCTGACCGCTCGACCCGCGGAGCCGCCCCCGTTCCGACACTGGGGCGGCTCTCGGCCTTGGGGACCAAGCCGGGCACTCCACCTCGACAACCTTGGAAGGCGTGGGCCGCCGCAGGCCGTTGACCATGCCTCCGCTTCCGCTCGGCCCGTCATCTTTCGTGTATCAGTTCTGTGGCATCAGCCCGTCCGGGCAGCCGGATCGTGGCGACAGCTCCGCCATCGGCGGCGTTCGAGAAGAGCAGCGACGCGCCGATGACCCGGGCCTGGCCCGAGGCGACCGTCAGCCCGAGGCCGTGCCCGCGGCCACGCCCGGTTGCTCCGGTGCGAAACCGCTGCGGCCCTTCGGCGAGGAGGCTGTCGGGAAAGCCGGAGCCGTGGTCTCGGACGACGACGGTCGTGCCCTCGACGGTGACTTCGATCGGCGGAGCGCCGTGGCGGTGGGCGTTGACGATCAGGTTGGCGAGGATCCGGTCGAGTCGGCGGGGGTCTGTTTCCACCACGTCGGGCGCGGCTCCGACTGCGAGCCGTGCGTCGAGGCCGGTGCGGGCCAGCGAGTCCGAACCATGTCAGGGAGGGCGACGGGCCGCAAGTCGGCGCGTTCCACGCCGGCGTCGAGGCGGGAGATCTCCAACAGGTCCTCGACGAGGGTGCGTAGCACCCGAACTCGGTCCCTGACGAGATCGGTGGCCTCGCTCTCGGGGAGCAGTTCGGCGGAGGTGACCAGACCCATCAGCGGGGTGCGCAGTTCGTGTGCGACATCTGCGGTGAAACGCTGCTCACTGCGCAGCCGGCCCTGCAAGCTGTCGGCCATCGAGTCGACGGTGGCCGAGATCTCGGTGATCTCGTCGCCCGCCCGGCCGCCTACCTCGGTTCTGGCGGCCAGGTCACCCGAGGCGATACGCCGTGCGGTGCGCGCCACCCGCCGCAGGCGCCGGTTGGGGAGTTCGGCGGCGAGGACCGACAGGGGGACGATGACGGCCAGCGCGGCCAGTGAGTACTTCCACATGTGCCGGTCCAGGGCGCGGCGGCTGAGCTGGTCGGGAACCATGTCGACAGAGATGGCCGCCACGCGGCCGTCTGGCATCCGCCTGCCGGCCCACATCCGCGGCTGGTACTCGTCGCTCTCGTCGTACATGGCGCCACTCCCGTGTTCTCGCACCATCCGCACCAGGTCCGCCGGCATCTTTTCGGGGTCATGAACCACGTCGTCGGTCCCGCTGCCGCTCTCCGCCGCCAGGGAGATGGCCAGGGCGGTGTACGCCTTGGCCGCGCCGTCGTTCATGGACCGCTCGTACGTGCTGTAGTGCACCAGCAGTCCGACCGTCAGCGCGATGCCGCAGCACGCCGCGGCCACCAGCAGGGCGATCTTCCAGCGCAGCGAGCGCCAGAGCAGCATCCCTTTGGTTCCCGAGTCGAACCGCATCCGTGGGGCTGTCAGGTCAGCGCCTCAGCTTGTAGCCGAAGCCGCGGACCGTCTCGATCCGCTCGGCGCCGATCTTCCTTCGCAGCCGCTGCACGCACAGGTCGACCACACGGGTGTCGCCGTCCCAGCCGTAGTCCCACACGTTGCGCAACAGTGTCTGCCGGTCCAGGACGATGCCGGGGTGCGCGGCGAACTCCAGCAGCAGCCGAAGTTCGGTGGGGGTCAGCGCGATCGGCTCACCGGCCAGATACACCTCCAGGCCGGCCGTGTCGATGACCAGGTCTCCGAAGAGCAGCCGGGTGCGCTCACGGCGCGGGTCGCTCTGCTCGAGGCGGGCCGACCGGTCCAGCGGGCGGACCGCGGATCCCGCCGCCGCGACGGCGGGATCCGCCGGTGCCGAGGTCGGTGCGAACATGGCGCGGCGCAGCAGCGATCGGATCCGGGCCACGAGCACCGCGGTGTCGACCGGCTTGACGACATAGTCGTCGGCGCCCGCCTCCAGACCGGACACGACATCCAGCGCGTCCCCGCGGGCCGACATCATCAGGACCGGGGCCGTGCTGGTCTCCCGGATCCGCCGGCACAGCCCGATGCCGTCGAGCTCCGGCAGCATGACATCCAGCAACAGCAGGTCGTGCCCGCCCTCCCTGAACAGTTCCAGACCCGTCAGCCCGTCACCGGCGGAGGTGACCCGGTAGCCGTAGCGCTCCAGCGCCATCGCCACCGACCTTCGGATCACCTCGTCGTCCTCGACGAGCAGGATCGCCACGGGCGCCAGGGCGTTCCCCCCCCCCGGCCACTGGAACCGACATCTCTCCCCATCGGACGTAGGTCTTCAAGGACCATCATGCAACCCGGAATCCCTCCCTGCCGAATTCTGCCTCCACCGCGCCCGCGCCGGGGCTGGGTTCGCCGGCGTTGTTGATCGAATCAGGATGTGTGGACCTGGCGGCTGCTGTACTGGTCCTGGTCACTGGGGCGGCCGCTGCGGTGGCCGGGACGGGGCTTGGCACCAGTGAGGGTGCAGCCCTTGAGGGACAGATCCAGCTTCGACCCCTTGGTCATGCACGCCCCTATCCTGTCAACCTGCTGGCCGTAGCCACGGCCCTGCACGGAGGTCACGGCTCCGTCCGGGCCCACCTCGCAGGGGTTGTCGTCGGTGCACTGCTCGCCGGCATCGTTGTGGGTGTTGTGGATCCCCACGACCGTGGTGCCGTCGGGGACCAGCAGCGGCGAACCGGAGTTGCCGTGGGAGGGGGTGCAGTCCTCGCTGGTGGCGTAGCGGATCGAGCCGTCCTGCTGGTAGCCGCCCTCCCGCAGGTGCGTGACCACGGCCTCGGCGGTGCAGGCAAAGCGGCCGCCGGTGTAGGCCATGGTCAGCGGGTCGCCCGTGCGCACGGGGGTGGAGGTGAGCCGGAAGACCTTCGCGCCCTCGGCCTTCAACTGCGCGTAGGTCTTGTCCAGGCGGTAGAGCGCGATGTCGGTGCCGGTCATCGTCGCGTACACCAGCCGGTTCGCATGGACGGTGGTCTGGGGGTAGCCCTGACGGTCGGCGATCGGCGCCTCGCGGTCGGCCGGCTGGTCCACCAGCGCGGCTCCGGGCGCGGGCCGCTGTCCCTGCACGCAGTGACCGTTCGTCAGCAGGAGTGCCGGGTCCTGCGGCCGGGAGGCCGGAGTTCTTACCACTGAGCCCACGCAGTTGCCCAGGTCCGCCGCGCCTTCCACATTCGGGATCTGGTCATCGGGAGGAACGTTGCTGCCGCTGATGATGCCGTTGATCCAGTCGGCGTGCCGGGTGACGTCGGTGTACAGCGTCTTGCCGCTTTCGTCGGGGCCACTGACCACACCGGCCACCGCCCACTGGTCGCCCTCGCGGACCAGCGCCGGCCCACCGGAGTCCATGTTTGACGCGGCGACACTGCCGTCGGGGCTACCGATGCACAACTCTCCGACAGCGGATGACGGACACGCCGATGCCGGCTGCACCACGGTGTCAGCCTCACGCAGCCGCCTGGGGAAACACGCGGAATTGGTGAAGTCGCCGCAGGTCATGCCCCAGCCCATGATGCGGACGGGCGTCCTGTCCGGCGGCGTTGTCGAGGCGATCCGCACCGGCTTGGCCCGAACCGGAGTCCGCAGGTGCATCAGCGCAACGTCACGGCCCCAGAACCCCCCCTCATCGTGGCTGGTCGCCAACCGGTAGTAATGGTCGACCTCGGCGACCTCGCCACCAACGGTGGTGTCCAGTGCCCCGACCCGGACCTTCCAGCCACGCGGGACACCCGCCTTCGCATTAGTTGGGTTCTTGCCGGCGCAGTGGCCGGCGGTCATGACCCATTGCGGCGCCAGGACCTCCACCCCACAGCCGGGGCGACAAGGCGACCTGCCGCCGCAACGAAGTCGAGCGGACCCTCAACAGGCTCAAAAACTTCCGAGCCATCGCCACCCGCTATGACAAGAGGGCGTACGCCGTCCATAGGGCGGTCACCGTGGCCTCGATCCGCCTATGGCTCTGCCCGGCGCGAAACGCCCCGGTCCGTTGCCCCAGCAACCGGTCCGTGCCGCTTCAGGGGTGAGGGAAGTGCCGAGCGCGGAGGGCCTCGCGAGGGCCTGGGCGATGAAGGAAGCCTGGGCGCCAGGCGGGTGGCCACTGTTCCGTACGCCCGGGCCGTCCTCGGCTATGGCACGCACCTCAGCACCGCGCCCCTGGTGACAAGCCGTTCCCCCCTGGCCAGTCAGCCGCCGGACGTGGCGACGTCCATCAGCCGCTGGCGGGCGGCGTGTTGCCGGTACCGGCCTGCGGCTTCACTCCGCGGGCAGGGCGAGTGCCACCTTGCCCGTTGTGCGGCCGTCGAGAAGGTGCCGGATGGCTGCGGCAGTCTCGGCGAGCGGGAAGACGCGGTCCACGACAGGGCTGAGCGTGCCTGCGTTGATGAGAACGGTCAGGTCGCGCAGCCCGTCGGCGTGCTCGGAGGAAATGAAGGTGCCCAGGTGCTGTCCGGTGAACGGGGACAGAATGTGTGCGCGGAGCTGCCGGTCAGTGCCGCCGAGCCAGCGGCCGTCCGTCTCACCGCCGGTGATGACCAGCCTGCCGCGGGGCGTGAGGGCCCGGCGCAGATCCCGCAGACCACGCTGGCCCGCGATGTCGATGATGGCGTCGTAGCGTCGCGGGCCGGCGAGGAAGTCCTCGCGCGTGTAGTCGATCACGTGGTCGGCGCCCAGGGCTCGTACGGCGTCGAGCTTGGGGGTGCTCGCGACGGCCGTGACCCGGGCGCCGTAGGCGTGGGCGAGTTGGACGGCGAAGGTGCCGACACCGCCGGCGGATCCCGTGATGAGGACCTGTTGGCCCTTTTGGACCTTGGCCCTGTCGCGAACCGCCTGGAGTGCGGTGAGCGCGCTGACGGGTACCGTAGCCGCTTCCTCGAAGGTGAGTCCGGGCGGTTTGGGAGCGATTCTGTCAGGACAGGTGGCGGCGTACTCGGCGAACGCGGACACTGCCGTGCCGTAGACCTCATCGCCAGGCGAGAACCCGGTCACTTGCGTGCCGACCGCTTCGACGAGCCCGGCGATGTTGCGGCCGGGATTGGGGAGCTTCGGCCTGCGTAGGCCGCTCACAGGCCGGACCGCGTACGGCAGGCCGGCCATCATGTGCCAGGTGCCCCGGTCCACACTGGAGGCGCGTACACGTACCAACACCTCGCCCGGCCCGATGCTGGGCCGGGCGAGCCGCGCTGTGCGCAGCACGGCTTCCGGCTCGGCGCTGTAACGCTCCTGTACGACTGCCGCCATCGTCCTGGTCTCGCCGGCGATTGCGATCGGCTCGCCCATGTTCCGCATCGTCCCTGCTCCCGTTCCATCCTCCGCATGCTTACGCCGTAAGTACAACACTTACGGCGTAAGCTCGTCAATGCAGGGAGACCAAGAGAGGAAGTGATGTCAACCGTGACCCGACGTACCGGGCGGCATTCGACCCGCGAGACGCTCACCCGACAGCGGGTGCTGCGGGCCGCCGTCGAACTCGCCGATGCCGGCGGCCTGGAGACGCTCAGCATGCGCAAGCTCGGCGAGGCCGTCGGAGTCGAGGCGATGTCCTTGTACAACCACGTGGCCAACAAGGAAGACCTGATCGACGGCATGGTCGATCTGGTGTTCGGCGAGGTCGAACTGCCCGCGCCGGGTGACGGCTGGCGGCAGGCGATGCGGCAGCGGGCCATCTCCATGCGTCTCGTGCTGTCCCGCCACCGCTGGGCCATCGGGTTGATGGAGTCACGGTCCACTCCAGGCCCAGCCACCCTGCGTCACCATGACGCCGTTCTCGGCTGCCTGCGTCAAGGCGGGTTCTCCCTCGCCCTGACTGCCCACGCCGTGTCGGTTCTCGACAGCTACATCTACGGGTTCGCCCTGCAGGAGAAGGCCTTGCCCTTTGACTCCCCGGAGGAGACCGCCGAGCTGGCGGATTCCATCATGAGCGGTTTCGGCGATGGCGAGTACCCGTATCTCACCGAGATGGCGACCACTCACGTCATGCGGCCTGGGTACGCGTTCGGCGATGAGTTCGAGTTCGGACTGGACCTCATCCTCGACGGCCTCCAGCAAGCGCCGAGCTGATGAGCCGGCGGCGTGCGTACCGGCCGCACCTGGGTCGTTGTCTTGTCGAAGTGGTGAGCCGCCTCGCTCATGGGCTCACAGCGGGCTGCGGCCGTTTCCTCGGCCCTCCCATCCTTGGTCGGTCCGCGTCGGCTCGATCTCCACGCAGACCTGCTTGCCTGCAGGGTGGGGGGCTGCGGTGAGGCGCCGGCTGATGGCCTGGACGATCCTCAGGCCCTGCCCGCCGACGCGTCGGCCCCTGCCCGGGGCCGTGGCAGATGCGGACCCATGTCGGGCTGACCGGCGGGCCGCTGGACGGGCTGCTGTTGGACGTCACCGGCTGGGACGCGGGACGGGACCGACACCGGCGCCGTCCTGGCCCGTGCTCTGCCGGTTTTCCGACAGCCGCGCGCTGTACGGCCGGCGCTCCAGAGAGGGGAGGCCGCTTCGACTTGTCCGGTGATGCGCCCAGGACCCGCTTGCTCGCAGGGATCCATCGTGGGCATCTGTCGTCGCCTGTCTTTCGCTGCGCTGTTGAGGTGCATCCCCTCACCGGTTTGGTGTGCGGATGCGCAGCTACCTCCCTCACGGCGGAGTTCCACCTCGCCGAAACGGACGAGCGGGGGTGCACATCCCGTTCCAAGGCGCATTCCGGACGGCGAGGTTGGCCCACGCAGGGCAGCAGGCGTTCGGCGGGGGCTCCCTGCGGCTCGCGCAGCAGGGTGACGAGTGTCGGCACGGACCGCGGGCGTGGCGAGCAGGACGTCGTCGAAGCTCCCCGGACGCACGACGAGCGCTCTCGTCGCAGCCTACTGGCGGTTCGCAGGCGGGCGCGACAGGCCGCTCTTCCTCGTGGGAAGCAGCGATCCACGGCCGCATCGATAGCGGCTCCCGGCCGCGCGCGGTGTAGCGTCGATATCCAGCAGTCGTGGTTCCGAAGTCCTGTAGGCCCGTGATCACGATCATGGGCGTTCTTGCTGTTCCGCACCTCTCCGGACCAGGGCGATCACCTCCCGGGCCCGCAGGGTGCGAGCCCGGGTGTCATCAAAGGGAGCAGGCCATGGCCAAGGGCACCGTGAAGTGGTTCAACAGTGAAAAGGGATTCGGCTTCATCGAGCAGGAGGGCGGCGGACCTGACGTCTTCGCCCACTACTCCAACATTGCTGCACAGGGCTTCCGTGAGTTGCAGGAGGGGCAGAAGGTCGAGTTCGACGTCACGCAGGGCCAGAAGGGACCGCAGGCGGAGAACATCCGGCCGGCGTGACCAACAGGGCCTGACAAGGGTGGATCGGGGTGTGACATTCAGGGTCACCGGTGCGCTTGTTACCGGTGAGCCTTGGATGCGGCTCCGCAGGCCCAGGCCCCATTGTGCGGGTTGTTGCCCCCGAGGTGGGCGGGCGTTCGCCGGCGCCTGCCCGCCCCGTATCTCAAGGCCTGCGACCCGCGAGTGGATCGCTGCGCATGTCGGCACCCGCTGGAAGCCGGGGACCAGCGTCGTTGCCAGCTCTCATTTCACGGCTCCTCGGAGAGGTCGCGGTGGCCCTCTCTCCCCGGCCGGCAGACCAGCGAGCCAAGACCTGCCCCGCCCGCTCCAGCCCTCTCGGGCCACTCCTGGTGGCCGCACAGAGGGGACAGGCGCGGGCGGTGCCGCGACACATCCGGCGCATCACAGCTGTTTCTTGCCCGCTGCCAGCCTCACCCCGCGATGGTCCCACTGACGCCAACACCTGGCCCGCCCGGAGTGAGGAGCATGTGCTGGAGTCGGTGATCCGGGGGGCGGCATCATGACCCCGAACTGCCTCGCCGTGCTCCGCACCGCGGCGGACTTACGGGGCAGTGCGATGAGCCGGGCGAAACACCTTGGCGGGGGCGCAGTCCGTCGATGAGCAGAGCGACCATGCGGTGGTTGTAGTCGGGTCCTTCGCCGGGTACGGGCATGCACAGGTTGGCGACGGCGTACATCAGGTTCCCGAGCGCTGACGTCGTCGCGAACCGCTCCGTCGGCCACGGTGGCGGCCAGCAGCGCCGCGAGAACAGGGCCGACGGTGTCCATGAAGTAGCCGGACAGGCCCTCGTAGGCAACGTGCCGCCCGTCCTGCAGACCGCATGTGCGTCGTCCCCCCGCCGCCGTACGGGCAGCCGCCTGACCATCCGTACCGCTGCCGGAAACGGCGCACTCAAGAACTTGTGGATCACCCAAGTTGTCGGCCGAGTCGTGGGCGCGGGACTGTCATGGAGTGGCGTTGCCGCCTCGGCCGAGGTCCTTGAGGAACTGTCGCTGGTCGTCCAGGAATCCGTTCACGAAGAGCGAGCGGGGGGAGAAGAGCGCGATGAGCGTGGTCTTGACGCTCGACCGCTCGACGGACTGCTTGAGCAGTGAATGGGTCGCGTGCGGGTAGCGTTTGACCGTCAATGCACTGCCTGGGTCCAGCACTTTGCGGTAAACGCGCTCCGTGTCGGCGGTGTCCACGTTGATGTCATGGCCTGCGAGGGTCAGCAGCACCGGTATGCCGCGCAGGGCGCGCAGGTCTTGTGTGGCGTCCGCGGTGTAGTTCTTGGAGATGAAACCCCAGCGGTCGGCCGTCATGCCGTCCATGTCACCGCGCGTGGCCTGGACGTACTCCTCGAAGGTCGCGTGCCGTGCGAGCAGTCGGCGGATGGTGTCGCTCCTGGCGATCGCGGCCTTGGTGCGGGCTGCCGATGCGCCGTCGGCGCGCAGTTCGGCGATGAGATTGTGGCGGCCCTGCTGGAGCCAGTTGATCGCGGGGGAGACGGCGATGACGAAACTCACCGGGGTCTTG
Source organism: Streptomyces sp. NPDC002787 (assembly GCF_053592095.1). Classification (NCBI taxonomy): domain Bacteria; kingdom Bacillati; phylum Actinomycetota; class Actinomycetes; order Kitasatosporales; family Streptomycetaceae; genus Streptomyces; species Streptomyces sp. NPDC002787. The sequence goes on from NZ_JBSFVC010000052.1 coordinate 11,580, forward strand.
GCTGCGATCTTTGGCAGGACCCAGCCCGCCTGGCTGGCGCCCCAGAGCCCGATTCGGTCGGCGTCGATGTCGGGGCGGGCACGCGCCCAGGCAATCGCGGCGGCTGCTTCGTCGGCCCGGTCGTCCATGGACTGGTCCAGCCAGTTGCCAGGTGCGCCTGCGACCCCCGGCTTGTCCCAAGACAAAGAGGCGTAGCCGGCCTTGGCGTTCGCTTCCCACATGGGCTTGTACCCGTCGTCGTGGGTGGCGTCGATGGGGCCGTCGCCGTGGACGTAGACGACCAGGCCGTGGTGGCTGCGGCGGTCCTTGGGGGTGGCGAGTACGCCGTTGAGAGTGTGGCTGCCGTGGCGGATAGTGACTCGCTGCTCGTCCATGTCGTAGGAGTTCTGCCACAGCACCACACCGACGAGACCGGCGGCCACGACCAGGACGGTGGCGAGTGACCACACAGTGATGCGGAGCCCGCGCCGTCGGGGCTGGGTCTTTGGATACATGGGACGGCCACCTCTGCTCGGGTTTACCCAGGGAGCTCAAACTATCATTTCTGGAACGATCGTTTCCCGTCTGATAGATTTGGGTTTTGGTTTTCAGGGCGAAGAGAAGGGAGGGGCGGCATGGGACTGGACGAGGCAGACCCCGGGACCGGGCCCGTGACAGTGCAGCGTGGCGTTCCAATGGGAGCTGAGCGGCGGGCGGCCGAGCTGTACTGGGACGCCTTCGGCCGCAAACTCGGTGCCGCGCTGAACCCGCCGGGCAAGGCGGTGCCCTTCATCGCCGCCCATCTGAACGCAGACCGCGCGGTCTGCGCGATCCTCGGAGGGCAGCTCGTCGGCCTCGCCGGCTACCAACTCGGCGGGCGGGCCCTCACCGGGGGTTCGGCCTCCGCCGTGCTGCGCGCGTACGGATACCTGGGAGGACTGCACCGACTCCTGCTCCTCGCCCTGTTCGAACGCCGGCCGGCCCCCAGGCAGCTTGTCATGGACGGCATCGCCGTTGCCCGGGACGCGCGCGGCCGCGGGATCGGAAGCCTGCTCATCGAGGAAGTGGCAGCCGTCGCGGTCGAGCAGGACTGCAGGGAGATCAGACTGGACGTGATCGACACCAATCCGCGCGCCCGAGCCCTGTACGAGCGGCGCGGTTTCACGGCCGTACAGACCGAGCACACGCCCTACCTCCGCGGGTTGCTGGGGTTCGGCGCGGTGACCACCATGCACCGCCGCGTCGAGGCGGACGAGCCGAGAGGACTGTGCACACCGTGACCGATCACGTCGAGGTCCCCACCCGCATGCTCGTCCACGCGCTGATCCGGGAGGACGGCACGGTCAGCGCGAACGACCTGTACACCGTCGCTGCGACCCTCGGCATGAGTGATCAGCAGGTACGGCTGTGCGTCAAACGCCTCGTGGCCGAGAGCCGGTTCACCTCCCAAGGCCGCGGTCGCAAAGCAGTGCTGCACGCCACGGACGACACGACACGAGCCCTGGCCCCCAACGCGGACTTCCTGCGGCTTGCATTCCGTCAGGATGCCGGGCTCGCTCCTTGGGACGGCGTCTGGCACCTGGCGGCCTTCGCCGTGCCCGAATCGGCGCGCACGGCCAGGGACGCCCTGCGCGAGACGCTCGTCCACCTCGGTGGCGCCCCGCTCCAGGGCGGACTGTACGTCTGCGCCAACGCTTGGGAACCGTACGTCGAAGAGGCGGCCCACCGCCTTGGCGCCCACAGTGCGCTCACCCTCCTCAGCACGACGGACCTACGCAGGGGCGACGCCCAGGAACCTGCCGAACTTGCCCGCCGACTATGGCCCCTGCAGGAAATCGCCGACCGCTATCACCGCCTCAGCCGCATCGCTCAGCCCCGCCTCGACCGGCTCGCCGGCTCTGCCGAACTCTCCCCGCCCGTCCTGCTCACCATCGCCGTCGAGCTGGCGGCGGAACTCACCCGCGCCATGGAACCCGACCCCCTGCTGCCGCCCCAGCTCCTGCCCCCGCCCTGGCCCGGCAGCCAGGCCAGGAAGCTCATCGCCCGGTGCTGGGCGGCCCTGTCCGAACGTGACCACGGCGAAGCCCGGCCGACCCTCTTCCGCCTCTATGCCGACATCACCCGAGAAGCAACAGACCGGGCCACGCGCTCCAAGCGGTAGGCCAGCCGCAGGAGCAGGCCGGGCAGTGATTCCTCGGGGAGCGGCCAGCGGGCGGACGGTCATCGAGCCGCAGCCAACTGGTGCGTGATGCATGGCCCGACATGAGTTTCACACGGGGCGGGAATATCGGCATCACGGCCTTCATCACAGTCCCGGGCCATCAAGTCCGCATAGCGCTCCAGTCGTTGAGGCAGTGCCGAATACAAGGTTCTCCGGCGGCGGGTGATTAGTCCGGCGCTGCAGGTGATTGTGGCAGGCGCCGTGCTGGCGGAGCGGTACACGATGGCGGCCGGGATACGCTGCTGTCCACCGCTGTTGATACCGCACGGTTCGCGATCCTGCCCGGTGAGCGGTTCAGGCGGTCTGCGAGGTGGAGAAGGCAGCAGGGGAGCGGCTCCTCGGGTAGGGGCACGAGGCTGCGGGTCAGCGGCCGGGGTGTCACCTCCGTCAGCCCGTCTCGCCGGCCGCGGCGGGGCCGTCATCGTCGAAGACGGTGTTGCGGCCCTTCGGCTTCTTCTTCCCTGGGGTGGGCTTGTGCGGCGGGATCTTGGGCTGCTCGCCGGACTCCGCGTCGAGGCCGGGCATGTCGCCGGGGGTGACGGTGAACTGGTTGAACAGCTCCTTCGTCAGCCGCTCGCTCTTGTCCTCGATGGCCCGTCGGCAGCCGTGCTGGATGAGCTTCTCCAGTACGCCGACCACGCCGCCGGTGCGGTTGAGCAGGTACTCGGGCATGTCGTCTCCGGTCAGCATTCCCTTGGTCTCGTTCAGCAGCCGCAAGTGCCCTTCCAAGCGGGCCAGATGGTCCATCCAGGCGGCCATCTCCGGTCCGGCGGTATAGCGGAACGGGTCGAGGTCGACGATCTGGAAGCGTCGCTCGTGCTGGCTGGCGGCGTGATCGTTCGGGCTGCGGCCGCGGTCCTTGATCGGCTGGTAGATCCATTCCAGGGTCTTGGGGTCGCGACGGCCCTCCCGCAACAGGCCGGAAGTGGGGATGCCGACGCCGACGATAATGAGCGTGACGGGCATGCTCATCATTTCGCGGATCAGGTCGAGGACGTCCTGGTCGGCTTCCCGGTGGAGTTTGAGGCGGGTGATGTCGTCGATGACGAGTGCCCTGGTGGCATGCTCGACGATGGCGGTCTTTACGGTGCGGACAGATCCTCCAGGCGCATGCCCTTGTAGTCCTCGCCGTAGAAGTCGAGGATGCGCTGGCAGGTGGAGATGGGGGTGGCCTTGACCGGGCAGCGTACGTAGGCGACGGGGGCGACCAGGTCGCGGGTGCCGGGCATGGCATCCGGGTTCATGTGGTTGTTCAGGACCATCCACGTCTCCTCGAAGACGGCCAAGCCTCGCACACGGTCTCGGTCTTGCCCTGGGCGCCGTCGCCGTTGACCATGATGCCGCCGCGCGCGCAGGCCTTGTGGCTGAACGCGCCGTCCTCGACGCGGGCCAGAACAGCGTGGGCGACGCGCTCGCTCATCGGAGTCACGTCGATAGGCAGACTGCTGTGTGTGGCGAGTCGGTGCAGGTTGTAAAGGCGTTGCTGGCGCGGTGATTTGTGGGAAAGTTCTGCGGCCGTCAGCTCGGGCGCGGGGATGAACGCCCTGCGGGTCTCGCACCAGCGCCGCCAGCCCTCCCAGTAGTGCGGTCGATCGGCGGGCCGGGAAGGAACGACGGACTGTCGTACGGGCGATTCACTGGCTGACCTCTTCCTCGGGTGCGGCCGCTGCCGCCGCACCGGGCTCGTCTGTGTCGTCGTCGAAGTCGTCGTCGGGCAGGGCCAGCAGGCTGGTGGCGCGCAGCCGCTCGGACAGATCCTGTGGTGGCGGGATCGGGCGTTCGGGGACGGCGGCTTCACGGCGTCGTCGACGTTCGGTGGTGACCGCGTCCCGTCCCTGCTCGGCGCGTTCGCGCCAGCGCAGTGGGACGACCTTGCCGTCGTCCGAGCCGGTGCGCGCCGCGGGAACGGCGGCGGGCGCAGGCGCGGCGGGCGCCGACTGAGCCGCGGTGGCGTCGGCGGGGCGGTCGGCCGCGGCGGCCGCGGCCTGAGTCACTTCGCGGGCGTGCTCGGTGCGCTGCTTCTTCGTCAGTTGCGTCGGCCACTGCTCGACGGGGATCTTCCCGCCGATCACTTCGAGGAGGACCGGCAAGAGTTCCTTGTCCGACTTCGGCGCCAGCCCGCGCTTACGCAGTTCGCGCATGGCCTCGCGTACGCGGGCGTCACTGAAAGCGGGGAACTGCCCTTCCTCGGGCAGGCCCACCCAGCGCAGGGTGCGCCAGTCGTGGGTAAGCGGATCCCGGAAGAACACGAAACAGGGATCGCGGGTCCCGGTGGATGACGTAGCGGTTCTTGTCTTTGCCGCCGCGCCGGGAGAGCTCCCCGCGGTACGGGTCCAGGGCCTCGCCGTCGTACCACAGGTTCTTGATCTTCACGCCGCGCTTGCCGTGGATCATGACCTGGTGGCTGGGCAGGAGCTGGTAGTACAGCTCGGGCGAGGGGATCCGCAGGGCGAAGCCGCCTTGCGTCATAGAGGCGGCGAACAGGCTGTTGGGGCTGTGGTCGCCGCCCGGATCCCAGCTCGGTGCGTAGGAGTCGAAGCGGCGGTTCTGCCAGATCCCCACGATCCAGGTGGCGATGATGTGCTCCATCTCCGCCACAGTCAGACAGGCGTCAGCCTCCGGGTCGACGCCGCGGTCGGCAGTGTCCACGCCCTGATAGCCGAGCAGGGGAGCGAACAGCAGCGACCGGATGGCACCGAAGGCGCGTTCCACAGCCTTCTTGTCGGTGGGGCGCAGCACCCGGCTCGGTTTGATGTTCGCGCCGAGGACCCGCTGGACCTCGACCGGGTGGTGGTTGCGGTAGACGGAGCCGTGGTCGGTGGTGACGGTCTCTGGGGCCTTCCCCCATGAAGGCGGGCACGCGGTTATTGATCACGCGGCGAGCGTGAGTGTAGCGGTGCGGTGTCGGCGTTCGTATTCGTTGGGGCGGAGGTGGCCGTTGGCAGAGTGCCGACGGCGGGTGTTGTAGCGGGTCAGCCAGGCAAATACCGTCCTTCTGCAGGTGCCGGCGTCACCGTAGTCGTGGGCGCCCTGGAGGGTCTCGCGTTTCAGGGACGCGTGGAAGCTTTCGCAGGCCGCGTTGTCGGCGCTGGTGCAGACCGCGCCCATCGACCGGGTGACCCCGAGCTGGTCGCAGAGGCCGGCGAAGGCCCGGGATCCGTATTGCGCCCCGTGGTCGGAGTGGAACACGGCGCCGTGCAGGCCGCCGCGGGTCGAGGCCGCCATCCGCAGTGCGTCGGCGACCAGGTCGGTGCGCATATACCAGCCGACGACCTTGCGGCTGAAGCAGTCCAGCACCGTCGCGAGATAGAGGAACTCCCCGCCTGCCAGCGGGATACATGATGTCGCCCCTGTACTTGCGCCCCGGCTCGGCGGCGGTGAAGTCCCGCTGGAACAGGTCCGGAACCGGTGAGGTGGCCGGGTCCGCAACGGTGGTGCGGACGCGTCTGCGCAGGCGGATTCCGGTGATGGCGAACCTTCGCATGATCCGGGCGACCCGCTTTTCGTTGACCCGCCGCCCTTTCTCGCGGAGCTCGGCGGTCACTCGCGGGGAGCCGTAGGCGCCGCCGGATTCGCCGTGGACCGCGCGGATCTCCTCGGCCAGGACCCGGTCCTTGTGCTGCCGGGCGGCCCTGGCCTCGGCGCCGGCGAGCCACTTGTAGTAGCTGGACCGGTTCACGTCCAGGACGTGGCAGAGCCGCTTCACCTCGTAGGTGTCCCGGTGGTCGTCAACGAACTGGAAGCGGATGATCACCAGTTCGTCTCCCCGGCGAAATACTTGGCCGCCTTGCCGAGGATGTCCCCGTCGGTGGCGAGCTTGCGCTCACTCGCCTCGAGTTCTGCCACCCGGGCCTCCAGCTGACGGACCCGCTCGTCCGGATCAGCGGACGGTACCGCCTCGCGACGTGGAGCGGCCGGCTTCGCAGCCGCAGCGCTGACGCCACGGCGTTCGCGGTCCTGCAGCACCCACTCACGCAGGGTCGCCCCGTTAACTCCCAGGTCAGCGGCGATGCTCTTGTAGGTCGCCCCGGGTGTGGACTCGTACAGGGCCACGGCATCGGCCTTGAACTCGTCCGAGTAGTCCTTCATCGCCATCGGCGGTCTTCTCGCTTCCTCCGGATCAAGCAGATCCAGTATCAGCGTGTCCACCACTCAGGGGGAGGCCCCCTGGGGCGAAGAACGGCAGCCCGGCCACCTCGTACCCGGCGAAGTCGGCCACCACCGTGCCCGGGATGCCGGGGTAGGCCCACTGCATGTTCTTGCCCCAGTCCGGGCGCATCGGCAGGGGCATCGTCATGTCCCGCAGCACCATGGCCACGTCGATCGAGGAATCCGAGACCAAGCTGAGCCGGAAAGCCACAATCGAGTGCGTGTACACGTCGAGCGCCAGCGTGAGATGCACCGAGACCGGATCGCTGAACACGTTTTCCAGGACCTTGACCGGCAGCACGGTGGTGTCCAGTGCCACCACCCGCCCGGGCCTGTGCACCACCACGTGCCGGCCCGTCGCGTACTTCTGAGCCATGGCTGCCGAGCGTGCGTAGCGCTGCCGTCCGCCGTTGGAACCGAACCAGTCCCGCCACACCCGGCGCAGCACGTCGTAGCTGGGGACCTTGGTCTTCTCTCCGAAGGTCTCCCGTACGTATTGGTGGATGAGACGTTCGCGGTCCCGCCCTGTCAGCTTTCGCCCGCCGCAGGCTCTCATCACGTACGGCGAACAGCGCCTCGCGCACCTCCGGGGTGATTCGGTGCCCGGTCGCCTCCCGTAGCCACCGGTCGTCCGAGAGGCCGATCGGCCCGAGCTTCCGCCGTGCCGTGTCCCAGCGCACCAGCGTCCGCGCGCTCACCTTGTGCAGGGCCAGCGACTTCTGGGCCACTGGCCGAGGGGACTGGGCTGCGCGGGAGCCAGGGCATTCCGTTGGCGGGCGGCGCGCTCGCTCATCGTCCAGTGGAGCTGTTCGAGCCTGAAGACGCACCGCTGGCAGGCGCAGAGGGAAAGGACCATGCCCGCCACCGCGATCTCGCCGGCTTCGGCCACGGGGACGTTCGTCTGCTCGCATCTGAAGCAGTTGGCGGTCGCCCAGTCGAGACGGCTCCACAACTCTCCTGGCCTCACCCCCATGGCGGTCCTCCTGGGAGATGGGGCATCGGGTTACGGCAGACGAGGGGCAGAAAGGCGACGGGGCGCGCACGCCACACGAAGGAGCACGGCCCCGCTGCAAGCGGCAGTGTGAAATCCACACCCTGTTGAAGAGCTGAGACGGCGTCCAGCCAGCTCTGGGCGCGTCGGTCCACGAGAAGGTCGACGAAGGCCGGCTCAGTGGCCGAGGCGATGACGCGGACTTGAATGCGTGACCATCGGACAGCCGAAGTGGGCTCGTCGAGGCAGTCGAGGCAGAGGGCCTTGATCGGCGGAACGCGCTCGCCGGTGCCGTGCAGGATCAGCGCCGGCACGTCCGCCTTCGCCACATCCGCGCGGCAGTAGGTGACCCAGCTCGGCACCAGGCCAGGAACGCGCAGGACGAGAACCCGCTGCCGAGTTCTTTGCGCTCGGCCCTCTCGTTGATCCTGCTGGCGAAGGTCTCGTCCCATGTCCTGCGGGTTCGTCACCGCGCTTGCAGGGGAGCGCGGTGACGCGGGACGGCTTCTGCAGCCTGTACTCAATCCGCCGAGAACATGCACCGCACGGGCAGGGGGCGGGATGGCAATGGGGACGCCAGCTCATCCCACTGTCCGGGAAGCTCGGTGTGGTGCCGACTCGATTCGACGATCCCGCAGGGGGAGTGGGGAGCAGTCGGTCACAGCCAGCCTTTGACCTTCTCGACGAGGCGGGCGGGCTCAGGGGAGATGACACGGACGTTCAACTGGGTGACACCGGCGGCGCGGAACGCCTCGATGCGTTCGCGTACGTACCCCTCAGGACCGCACAGCGACAGTAGTTCGGTCAGCTCATCGGGGACGGCCGCCTCCGCCTCCTTCTTCTTCCCCGACAGATAGAGGTCCTGGACCTTCTCGGCGGCCTCTTCATATCCGTAGGCGCGGGCCAGGTCGTTGTAGAAGTTCTTGCCCTTGGCGCCCATGCCGCCGACGTAGAGGGCGATCATCGGGCGGGCCAGGTCGCGGGCGGCCGCCGCGTCCTCGCCGACGGCAAGAAGGGCTCCCGCCACGATCTGGAGATTCCCGCGTTCCGCGGGCCGGCGGACCAGTCCCTCGGCGAGTGCGTCGCCCCACACCTGGCCGGCCTTCTCGGGGATGAAGAGATGCGGCAGCCAGCCGTCGGCGATCTCCGCGGTCATCCGGACGTTGGCCGGGCCCAGTGCCGCGAGGTAGATCGGTATCTCGCTGCGCACCGGGTGGTCCTGACCCTGTCCGACAATGGCATCGGCGGCGCCCACCTGGCCAAAGGGCACGGCCTCATGGGGTTGGCCGACCGCGCCAGGTCGGTCGAGGCGATTTCGTGGTGCACTCCCCCGAGGGAGGCCCGACGGTGGTAGTGATGGAGGCCCCATGCGGGTAGTGGTCGCCGACGACGCCGTGCTGATCCGTTCAGGACTGGTCCGGCTGCTGGAGGAGTTCGAGTTCGAGGTGGTCGCCGAGGTGGGCGACGGCGAGAGCCTCGTCTCTGCCATGGTCGAGCACCGCCCGGACGTCTCGGTGGTGGATGTGCGGATGCCCCCCTCGTTCACCGACGAGGGCCTGAAGTCCGCGGTTGCGGCACGCAAGCGGGTTCCCGGTGCGCCGGTGCTGATCCTTTCGCAGTATGTGGAGGTCTCCTATGCCGAGGATCTGCTGGCCGACGCCAGGGGAGCCGTGGGCTACCTGTTGAAGGGCCGGGTGGTGGACGTCGACGAGTTCATTGACGGGCTGCGGCGGGTCGCCGCCGGGGGGACGGTGTTCGATCCGCAGGTGGTGGCCCAGCTGATGGTTCGGCGCCGTGGCAACGACCCCCTGGCGGCGCTGACCGCGCGGGAGCGGGAGGTGCTCGGGCTCATGGCCGAGGGGCACTCCAACCAGGCCATCGCGCGCAAACTCGTGGTGAGCGGCGGCGCGGTGGAAAATCACGTCCGCAGCATCTTTGCCAAGTTGGGCCTGTACGTCGAGGACACCGACCACCACCGCCGGGTGCGCGCGGTGCTGGCCTACCTGCGTTCCTGAGCGCCCATGGCGGGGATGCCGCCTTTGTCGTGCTCGGAAACGTGAGCGAAGGCCTCGCTGGTGGCGGTGATGGTGCGCGTGACCGCGCTCGCCGGGTCGTTTCGTCGTTTGGGCCGTCTCCCGCTCACGCTGGGAGGCTCACGTTATCCCGTGTTGCACCACGTGTTGGCTGAGGGCTTCGTACGGTCAGCAGCGCAGGCGAGCGGTGTCTTCGTCGATACGGACGATGCGCTCCTTGAACAGTTGCCATCGGCTGGCTGTCGTCGTCGGGGATCAGCGTCGGCCCGACCATGATGGGTGCCGCCGTCCAGGTCGCGCCGCGTCGTCGGGGGATCTGATCGCTGGCGGGCGGTGGCGCGGGGGCGACGTGGACCCTCATCGTCTTCGACGTCGGATACGACGCCCCGTGCATGGCTCTGCTTCTTGCCCTCAGCGGTTTGACCTGGGGCGACTGTTGGGTGGTGCCGAGCGGGCGCCGGCCAGTACCAGGTCCACGAGTCGACTCACGTAGGCGTGCCCTGCGGGCTGGTCGCGTTGCACGATGCGCAGGTGGAGGGGGCCGGTCAGGGCCTCGAGGAGGAACTCGGGGCTGCTGTCCGGCGGGAGGTCGCCGCGGTCGACGCCGCGTTGGACGAGGATGCGGGCGCGGTCCAGGCGGGCGGTCCAGAACCGGTTGCGGAGTTGGTCGGACTGGGGCTCGTCGTCCGGTGCGGCGAGGGCGAGGCAGGCGAGGGCGTGGCCCGTGGGCGTGGTGAGGAACGCGGCGAGTGCGGTGAAGAAGGTGGTCAGGTCCTCGCGAGTGGAGCCGGTGTCAGGCAGGGGCAGTTCCGTGTCCAGGCGGTCCGAGAGGGCTTCGAGGATCAGATTGGTCCGGGTGCCCCACCGCCGGTAGACCGAGGTCTCGTGCACGCCGGCGCGGGCGGCGATCTCCGCGATGCGCGTGCCCGCCAGGCCCTCGGTGGCCAGGAGTTCGGTGGTGGCCGTGAGGACGGCTCGGTGTACGGCCGCGCCACGGCGGTGCGCGGGGGCCGGGTGCGGTGGTGTCATACCTCCCATTATCGCAAGCACACTTGCGATAAACCACCACGGCGAGCTTCGCTGGGTTCCATCGCAAGTTGACTTGCGATAGATGCGACCTGCGGAGGCTGCCCATGCTCACCACGGCGAAGACCACCAGCGGCGTGCTGCGTGGCCGGGTCGAGGACGGTGTGGCCGTCTTCCGTGGCGTGCGCTACGCCACCTGCGAGCGGTTCGGCCCGCCCCGCCCGGTGCCCGTCTGGAGCGGCGAGCGGGACGCTACGGCCGACGGCTCGATCGCCCCGCAGCGGCCGTCCAGGCTGGAGCCCGTGATAGGCGCCCCCGAGCCGCACGAACAAGGCGAGGACTGCCTGAACCTGACCATCACCACCCCCGGCGTCGACGACCGGTCCCGGCCGGTGCTGGTGTGGTTCCACGGCGGTGCCTGGGTCTCGGGCGCCGGCTCCTGGAAGTGCTACGGCGGCCACCGGCTCGTCCGCGAGGGCGACGTGGTCGTCGTCTCCGTCAGTTACCGGCTTGGCGTGCTGGGTTATCTGCGCGCACCGGGGATCTCCGAAGGCAATCTGGGCCTGGCCGACCAGCTCGCCGCGCTGCGGTGGGTGCACGAGAACATCTCGGCGTTCGGCGGTGACCCGGACGCGGTGACCGTGGCCGGTCAGTCCGCCGGCGCCCATACCGTGCAGTGCCTGCTGGGCATGCCCGACGCCGAGGGACTGTTCCGCCGGGCCGTCGTTCAAAGTTCCCCCGCCGCTCTCGGCCTCGGGAGCGCCCGCAGCGCCCGGAAGGCCGCCGAACGGTTGCTCACCCGGCTCGGCGCAGACCCGCGTACCGTTCCCGTCGCCGATGTCCTGGACGCCCAGACCGCGCTCGCACGAGAAGCGGCAGGCAGACTCGGGCTCCGTGCGGTCCCCTTGTTCAGACCGGTCGCCGGAGTCGGCCCGCTCCCGGACGCAGCACGCTGGGCCGCATGTCTGGCAGGCAGAGCTCCCGGTCTGGACGTCATCATCGGCACCACCGGGCGGGAGATGAGCGCCTTCTACACCCTGAACCCGGCGCTGCGCCGCCTGCGCCGGGTCCCGGCACTGGGTTGGGCGACTGCGGACGCTGTGGAACGGGCCGCAGGTGCGGCCCTCTTCGACCGTCCCGCCCGCCGCCTGGCTGCCCGGCTGAGCGAGGCGGCTGCCCGCGTGTGGACCTACCGCTTCGACTACGCCGCCCCCGCCTCCCCCTTCGGCGCCACCCACTGCATCGAACTGCCCTTCCTGTTCGGCAGCGATGCCGACTGGATCACCGCCCCGATGCTCGCCGGCGCCGACCCGCACGACATCGACACCCTGGGCCGAGCCCTGCGCACCGCCTGGCTCAGCTTCATCCGCACCGGCACCCCGAGCACCGACACCCCCTGGCCGCCGTTCACGGCGGCCGCCCCCGCCGTGCACCACTGGCACCCCTGAGGGCATTAGACAGTGCGGCCGGAACGCAGGACCGCTCAACCAGGGGGCTCTCTGTCAAAGGAAGTGGTCACCGAAGCCGAATAGCTCGCCGCGCGCCGCCGGCGATGCTGCCTCTGTGGCCTGCCTCCATCCGATCGCCAAAGCCACCCAGGTAGGTCACGCTCGAGCGAAGCCGAGAGTGGGCGAGCCCCTCCCACGCCATGCGCTGGTTACCGTCCGGCGAGGAAGCCATGCGCCGCCGTGCCAGAAGCCGTCTTCTGTCGGCACCTCGATTCGGCATAAAAGCCGGCCGCGCGGATCGGCCCCGCCAGCTCCAGGCTGAGCATGTGGTGCTCCCACGACTCGTTCGACAGGTTCAGGCTGGTTCGGTGACGACGCGGGGCTTCCTCGGCCAAGGTGATCGTGACGTGCCGGCTGCTCGCGCGGTCACCCCGGTGTGCCGTCTTTGCGCAGGGTGACCGGTCTGTTGAGGGGGCCTGTCGGTTGCACCTGTTGTATCGCGTCGGTCACCTGGCCGAGGAGTGCCTGCAGTTGGGTGGAGTCCTTGGCGCCGAGCTTCTCGGTGATCTGCTGTTCGATCTCCGCGATCACGGAGTCGGCCTTGCGTAGGGCGTCGCGGCCGGTGTCGGTGAGGTGGAGTTCCTGCACGTGACGGTGGCGCGGGTGCGGCCGGCGTTCCAGTTGGCCCCGGCTCTCCAGCCGGGTCACCAGGGAAGCCACCGCCTGCGGGGTGACGTTCAGGCGGCGGGCCAGTTCCGCTCCAGCCAGCCCGGGATCGACGTGGACGGCGATGAGCAGGGAATAGTGTGCCGCCGCCATGCCCAGCGAGCGCAGCCGTTGCTCCTTCAGGGCTGTCACGGCCAACTCCGCCCGCCGTAGTGCCCAGGTCACCCGGTCCAGTGCGCCGGCGCCGACCGGCTCCTCATCATGCAGCGTCATACGGCGAGAGTATGACACTGGTCGACTATCAAACGTTTGACATGGCGCAGATGCTTGAGTCAGGCTGTCCTCATGTCTCGTACTCTTGCTCTCATCACCGGCGCCTCCTCCGGAATAGGCGCCGCCTACGCCCGCCTCCTCGCGGCCGACTGCGACTTCGTCCTGGTGGCCCGAAGGGCCGACCGCCTTTCCGCGCTCGCGGACGAACTCCGCGCGGCCGGCGCCGCCGTGGAGGTCCTTCCCGCGGACCTCGGGAACCACGACGGCCTCACCTCGGTGGTCAAGCGCCTGGCAGCCGGCGATGTCCGGCTGCTGATCAGCAACGCGGGAGACGGCGGCTACGCGCCGCTTGCCGAGGTCGCCCCGGAGGAGATCGACCGCCTTCTCACCCTCAATGGCGTGGCGTCCATCCAGCTCGCGCGCGCCGCCCTGCCCGGCATGCTGACCGCGGGGGAGGGAACCATCGTCACGGTCGCCTCCCTGCTGGCCTTCAGCGCCGGGCAGAGCAACCCGCACATGCCGCCCCGCACCATCTACAACGCCGCCAAGGCCGCCACCGTCGCCTTCACTCGCACCCTCACCCACGAACTCGCCGACACCCCCATCCACACCCAGGTGGTCTGCCCGGGCGTCGTGGCGACGGAGTTCGCCGGCGGATACGGAAACATCCCCTCCGCCATGACCGCGGAGGGCGTGGCCGGAGCCAGCCTCGCCGGCCTGCGCCTGGGCGAGACGATCTGCGTACCGGGCCTGGAGGACCAGACCGCCGCGCTCGACGCCTTCCTGGCCGCCGAGGCCGCCCTGCTCGCGGGCGGCAACCGCCCCACTCCCGCCGCCCGCTACAACCAGCCGCACCCCCAGCCCACACGCTGAGGACCGGGCCCGCAGGAGGAGTCGAGCAGCGTCGCTGTGACCTGCGCGATCCTCCTGCTTGCCGACGCCGCCAAGGCCCGTCAGCGGAGTGCCTCCGGCCACCCGTGCGGCACGCTCATGCGCCTGTTGTGAAGATCTCGGGGTCCGTCCGATGGGCGGGCCCGCAGCACCCGGTGCGGGCGATCGCAAGGCGGCGTGTCGTCCTCATACCGGACGTCCGTGGGTAATTCTGAGACCGCAGCACGGGGGTCCCCGCTCGAGCGAAGCCGACAGCGGTGAGCGCCTCCTGCGGCGGCCGGGTTTCGCAGATGCCGTCCGGCATGGGGAGTGTGCGCGGCGGCGGGCAGAATGGCCGGGGGACCTGGGAGCAGAGGCGCGTTCCGGGGGTGACGGGCAGGTTGCGGACGCGGCGGCCGGTGGCATCGAAGACGGCGTGGGTGATGGCGGGCGTCACCCCGACGCCGACGATGACGACCCCGCCGAGCCCCTTCACGCCGGTCGGTCGGCCTTGTCGTCCCGGCCGTCGAGGTTCAGGGCCAGACCGATGCCGTCCGCCATGGCACCGAGGGCCTGACTGTCTCCGAGGCGAACCTGGTCTTCCAGGTCGTCTCCAAGCGTTACGAGAAGAGGTCGATCATCCTGACGGGCCTTCACCCAAGCCCGGGTAGTTAGCGCTTTCGCAGGTCATGCAAGTGAGTTGAAGGATTCTCGACGCGGAGCAACGGAGCTCGTTGGTACAGGCAGTCGACCAAGACAGCCTGTCCCGAAGGAGCTCCGTTGCCCCGACATTGCGTCCTGCCGTCTGCACTGACGGCCATCACCCGAAGGGGCACCGGGGCTGCGGGCCGGTTCACTCCCGGGCATCTGGGCGAGCTGACTGCCGTCGTGCCGTTCGAGCTCGTGGACGCGGTCCTTGCGGAGACGCGGACGGTGCAGCAGCGGCTGCGTGATCTTCCGTCGCGGTCGGGGTCTACTTCCTGCTGGCGATGTGCCTGTTCCCCGAGGTCGGCTACCGGCTGTCTGGGACAAGCTGACCTCGGGACTGCCGGGATGCCGGTGGTTTGTCCATCGGCGAAGGCGTTGCCTGACCTGCGTCGGCGGATCGGGAGCGCGCCGGTGCGGGCGTACGACACCAGGGGCGCGTTTCGGCCCCTACCGGATGGTGTCGTTCGACGGCTGCGAGCGGAACCGGGCCTGACTGGGCAGGACTTCGCATCATGGCTATCCGACGCTGGAGTTGATGACGCTGATCCAGACCGGCACCCGGGCCCTGGTCGGTGCGGTGTTCGGTTGCGCCGCCGAGGGCGAGACGAGCTATGCCGACCGACTGCTGCACCTCCTGCGGCCGGACATGCTGGTGCTGTAGGACAAAGGATTCGCCAGCAACGCCTTCCTCGCGTCGGTCACCGACACCGGCGCCCAGGTCCTGGGCCAGCTCCGCAGCAACCGGGGCACGCCGGTCCTCACCCGCCTCGCTGACAGCTCTTACCTGTCGGTGATCGGCACCGTGAAGGTGCGGGTCATCGACGCACAGATCGCCGTGACCTGTGTGGACGGCACGTCCTTCACTTGGTCCTACCGACTGGTCACGACCCTGACCGACGCCCGCGGTTACCCCGCCACCGCGCTGGTGGGCGTCTACCACCAGCGGTGGGAACACGAATCCGCGTATTACGCGCTCCGCCACATGATCATGAACGGGCGCAACCTGCGCTCGGGCGACCTGGCAGGTATCGAGCAGGAGATGTGGTCCTTGCTCACGCTCTACCAGGCCCTGCGTACCGTGATGGTCGACGCCGCCGAGTCCGTCCCAGGCACCGACCCGGACCGCTGCTATTTCGGCATCGCGCTCCACGCCGCCCGGGACCAGGTGACCCAGGCCGCTGGCATCGTCAGCGCGGCCCCCGATCGGGACACGCTCCTCGGGACGCTCGTTCGCCGGATCCTGACCGGTCAGCTCCCTCCCCGGCGGCAACGGGTCAGCACCCGCAAGGTCAAGTCACCGATGTCCCGCTACAGCGAGCGCCATGCCGAGGGCCGCCCCGACACCAGCCGCACCGCCACCCACCTCGACGTCACCGTCCTCGAACCCGTAGATCAATCACCCGCGCTTCCCTCGGCCTCCGGGGACGACCGGCACGCCGCCCCAGCCGCGCGGCGCCGACACCGCATCCTGGCTCTGCTCCAGGAAGACCCCACGCGTCCGTGGCAGCCCCGTGACAATCGCTGCCAACTTCGGCGATGTCACCCTGGAGACCATGTACAGACAACTGAATCGGTGGGCCGCCAGCGGACTCACCCACAAACTCGGACCCGGTCTTTACGCCGCAACGCCATGGTTCTCAGCCCCACTTGCGTGACCTTCGAAAACGCCAACTACCCGGCGTTGGGCCTTCACTCCGGATCTTGGACACCCGAGACGTGGATCTTGGGGGGCTGAGAACGGACATCTCGTGGTCATGAAGCACTCCCCGCCGGAGTTCAAGGCGGACGTTGTCGCGCTGGACCAGTCGCGTTCCGGAGGGACGATCAAATAGGCCGTCGCAGATCTGGGAGTCAACTCGGAGACACTGCGGAACTGGGTACGGGCGGCCGCAGCGGACCGGCCGCGGGGGTGCCGGACGGGGCCACCCACGGAGCCGCCCACGCCGTTGGAAACGGGGAACGCGGCCCTGCGCCAGAAGATCCGCGAGCCGGAAGAGGAACGCGAAATCCTGCGGAAAGCGGCGAAGTATTGCGCCGGGGAGACGCGCTGGTGACCGCTTCCAGTTCGTCGCCGACCACCAGCGCCGCTACGGAGTGAGCTGTGCCGCAGCCTTGGCATCGTCCGCTCCAGCGACTATTACTGGCGCCGCACCGTAGCCGACCGGGCCGTGCCCCGGCGGCCGACATAAGGCTCGCCGCCCGGATACGCAAGGTTCACCAGGATTCGGATGGCACCTACGGCGTCCCCAGGATCACCGCCGACCTGCCCGTCGACGGCGAGCAGGTCGACCACAAGGTCAGTCGGTGAGCCTGCGGAAGCAGACGAGGGTGCAGGCGACGGCGTCAGGTCAGTCAGGAGGCGGTGCGTTCGAACGTTCAGCGGTGGTGGCCCCAGGCGGCTCGAGGGCTCCGTGCCCTTGCGGGTGACGCCGCGCTTGCGGGGCGAACGACGCGGGTGGTCGTAATATCCCTTGTCGGCGTAGAGGTTGGTCAGCCGGCGGCGGCGCGGACGGCGGCCGGGGCGGCAGGGATTCCGTAGACGTTCCAGCGTCTGACTGTCCTGCGGGTTCCCGCCGGACCGGTCATGCGGTCCGCGTGTGGTGGCCTTGCGCCTTTTGTCCGGGGAGGGGCTGGCCACTGTGCCCGGGAGCCAACAGCGTTACGGGGTGGAAAGGTCGGGGAGTTCCGCCACCACCGATTCCGGAGATCCCCACGGTTCCTCCAGCGCGGCCCGAAGTGCGAGGACGGTATCCGCACCGACGCGCCCGGCGAGCACGGCTTCGAGCCCGGCCAGTATCTGCATCGTCTCCGCGCGGCGCCGGACACCGGCCGCCGAGAGGAGCACGAGCTTCGACCGGGCGGAGTGCGGATCGCTCTCCACGGTCACCGCGCCCGCGGCGACAAGTTCATGGACCCACTGGTGCGCTGTCGGGGCGCTGACGCCCAGACGCCGGGCCAGCTCGGCGATGCTGGCCCCCTCTGACGGGAGCTGACTGAGCAGGGTCACGTGTGCCGCGCTGATGGTCGCCCCGTCTTCCTGGGCCTCGAACGCGGTGGTCAGGGCGGTTCGGAACCAGTTGTGTGCGCGCCACAGCAGCCGGATGAGCGGCTCGGATTCAGGCGGGGAGGAGGACATGCGGTTCTGCTTTCACGGTGGGCGGTCGGTTCGGCGCGGTCTGCCGATCGTAAGCCGGTCAGGGCTGGCGCCCAACATCACCGGAGCCCCTGGACCATCATTCATTAGGTAGCCTACGATTAGGTTACCTAATGGTGGGGTTCGACTCGATCCCCACCTCCCGACCCATGCCCCTGATTCCCGTAAACCGATGGAAAGGCAGGACGATGACGACAGGATCGTCTGTATCCCCCCTCGCCGCGGGCACCTCGCGGCGGCGTCTGCTGGCCGCCGCGGCCGGCGTCACCGCCGGCACGGCAGCCCTCGCGGCCCCGCCCGCCGCCGCCCAGGCCGCCACCTCCACGTCGGCCGCCACCTCCACGTCGGCCGGGACCGCCACCGGCCGCCCGGGGCGCCGCATGAAGGTGATCGCGGTCGAAGAGGCGTTCTCCGTTCCGGAGCTGATCCCGTGGCCGGGCGAAGCCCAGATGCCCCCCGGCTGGGGGCAGGAGTGGGGGCGCCGGCTCGCCGACTTCACGGAGTTGCGGCTGGCGGACATGGACGAGCATGGCGTGGACATGCAGGTCCTGTCGCTCACCTCACCCGGCGTGGAGGCCATCAAGGACCCCTCCGAGGCCGTGGCCACGGCCCGCCTGGTCAACGACCACCTGGCCGACGTGGTCGCCGCCCACCCGACACGGTTCGCCGGCTTCGCCACCCTGCCGTTTCAGAACCCGAAGGCCGCCGTGGCCGAACTGCGCCGGGCGGTGGAGCAACTCGGGCTCAAGGGGGTCCTGCACAACGACCACGTTCTGGGCCACTACCTCGACGAGCCGCAGTTCCGGCCGGTGTGGGCCGAGCTTGAACGGCTCGGCGTGACGCTCTACCTCCATCCCGCGCTCTTCCCCGCCGATCAGTGGCGGGTGTTCCAGGGGTACCCCGTGCTGAGCGGGCCGTCCTGGGGATGGACGGCGCAGGTCGGCGCCCACGCACTGCGCCTGATCTACGGCGGAGTGTTCGACGAGTTCCCCGGGGCTTCGGTGACGCTGGGGCACATGGGAGAACTGCTGCCTTTCCAGCTGGCCCGGCTCGACAGCCGCTACCACCAGGCCGACCCCAAGAGCAGGCCACGACACCTGCCCTCTCACTACCTGCGGCACAACCTCTACGCGACCACCAGCGGCGTCTTCTCCCACGCGGCCCTCCTCGGAGCCGTCCAGGCCATCGGCGCCGACCGGCTGCTGTTCGCCGTCGACTACCCCTACGAATCGACCGCCGAGGCAGTCGAGTTCCTCCGCACAGCGCCGTTCTCCCGCGCCGACCTCAAACGCATCGCACACCGCAACGCGGCACACCTGCTGAACCTCTGACCAAGACAGCAGCAGGTCAGGAGTGCGGCTGGGCCGACGGCACATACATGTGCCGTCGGCCCAGCCCCGCGAGCAGCGGCACCGAATGCCCGGTGTCCTGAGCCGACGGGATCCGCCCGCACGTCGATGGCCTTGGTACGCCGCTTAAGTAGACCTTCAAGCGGTGATGCTCGTCCGGCTGGGCGCGACTTCCGTCGGGCAGGGCCTGGCCCACCACGCCGACAGCAAGAACGAATCCTCCGCACCTTGGAAAGACAGGCTCAGGCCATGGCAAACGCACTTCTGACCGACACCACCACGGGAACCGTTCGCGGATGCGCACTCCCGGACGGAGGCCGTGTCTTCGCCGGTATCCCCTTCGCCGCACCCCCGGTGGGTGAGCTGCGGTTCCGCCCGCCCCAGCCGCCCCAGCCGCCCCAGCCGCCCCAGCCGCCCCAGCCGCCCCAGCCGTGGGAGGGCGTCCGCCGGGCCGACCGTTTCTCACCGGCGCCCGCGCAGGGCGCCTCTTCCCTGGTGCCGGGGGCGAGCCAGAAGTCGTCCTTCCCCACCTTCCCCACGGCGGAGATCCGGGAGACGTCCGAGGACTGCCTGTATCTCAACGTCTGGACGCCCGCGGCGACGGCCGAGGACGCCGTCCGCCCCGTCATCGTGTGGATCTACGGCGGCGGATACGACGCCGGCTCCGCCGCACCCCCGTACAGCGACGGGGCCGCGCTCGCCCGGCAGACCGGCGCGGTCGTCGTCACCGCCAACTACCCGCCTGGGAGCCCTAGGTTTCCTGCACCTGGCCGACCTCGGCAGCCAGTGGGCCGGGTCCACCAATCTCGCCCTGCAGGACCAGATGGCCGCCCTGCGCTGGGTAGGGGACAACATCGCCTCCTTCGGCGGTGACCCCGGCAACATCACCGTGGCAGGGCAGTCCGCCGGTGCATTCTCCATCGGAGCCCTGCTGGCCGCACCCGCAGCCGCCGGCCTCTTCCACAAGGCGATCCTGCAGAGCGGCAGCACGTCCCGGATCTTCGACCGGGCCACCGCCACCACCATCGCCGAGGACCTGATCATCGCACTCCGCCTCGACAGCCCCGAGGACCTGCTCACCGTCACCTTCAGGCGGATCCTGGACGCGCAGAGCACGGTCGTCACCGGTGACATCGGGCAGCGCAACCTGCCCGGCGGCCGGTCCTGGGGTGCCGTACTCGACGGCAGCGTGCTGCCCGTCGCCCCGCAGCAGGCCGTCGCCGACGGCGCCGCTGCCGGCATTCCCCTGCTCGTCGGCGCCACCCGCGACGAAGCCCGCGTCTTCCAGATGATCGGCGGCGACTCCTTTCGCCCGAGGGCGAAACAGCCCTGTACACCGAAATGCGGCGCGCCGGTGTCACGGAACCGGAGAAGCTTCTCGACGCCCTCCGGAGCCGCACCGCCGACCCCGACGACCTGTCAGCCCTGCGCAGCGATTTCCTCACCGACGCCCTCTACCGGATCCCGGCCACGCGTCTGGCCCAGGCCCAGGCCGGGGCGGGAGGCCGCGCCTACCACTACCTCCTCGTCGACGAACCGTGCGGACCGGCCATGGGTGCCTTCCACGGCGCCGACCTGCTCCACGTCTTCGACAAACTCGCCCTCGTCGGCGCCGACACCCCCGAACACCTCACCTCCCGCGACACCCTGAGCAGAACTTGGTGGAGGTCCGCTCGGCGTTCGTAGCGGATGCGGAGCCGCTTGAACTGGTGGAACCAGGCGAAGGTGCGCTCCACCACCCACCTGGTGCGTCCTAGACCAGAACCGTGCGGGGCACCACGCCGGGCAATCACGGGTTTGATACCGCGTTTCCACAGCAGCCGACGGTACTTGTCGAAGTCGTAGCCGCGGTCGGCGAACAGGCGCTTGGGCCTGCTGCGGGGCCGTCCGCGCAGCCCGGGTATCGGCGGAATTGCGTCCAGCAGCGGGATCAATTCCGTCACGTTGTGACGGTTCCCTCCGGTCAGAGAGACCGCCAGCGGGGTACCGTGCCGGTCAACGAGCACGTGGTGCTTGGAGCCTGGGCGGGCGCGGTCAACCGGCGATGGCCCGACATCTCTCCCTCCTTTCAAGGCTCTGATGTGTGAACCGTCGATCGCGCAGTCGTCCATCTCCAGCTTTCCTGCGGTCCGTAGCTCGGTCAGGAGGACTTGATGCAGGCGCGGCCAGACACCGGCCTGGGTCCAATCGCGCAAGCGTCGCCAGCTGGTGACTCCTGAGCAACCGATCAGCATTGCGGGCACGTCTCTCCAGGCCACTCCCTTGCGCAGGACGTACACGATGCCCGCCAGTGTCACCTGGTCGGGAGTGCGCACTCGTCCGGGGGATCGGTGCCTGCGCGCCGGTGGCGCGGGAAGCAAGGGCTCGACACGCTCCCACAGGTCATCAGGAACGAGATCGTCAGTCACGTGTCGAGCTCTCGGCCCGGTCGCAGCGACGTGAGTGCTGTGGCGCCGGCCGGTCCCGGTCGGTACACCTCGCCCGCTCGGCCGGGGCATGCGCGGGCTGATGCCGTCGTCGGCGGCTTCCGCAGAGCTTCAGTGCAACGATGCTGGTGGGGACGGTGAGGATCATCAGCGCACCGCAGCCGACGAGGACAGCGGGTGCGCTGGTCCGGTCGAGGAGAAAGCCTCCGAGGGCGGCTCCGAGGGGAGAAGCTGTCAGGAGTACGGCGCTGCGTGCGGCCAGAACCGTGGTGAGGGAGTCGGCGGGTGCGCGGTCCTGGATCAGAGTGAAGGAGAGCGCGGAGTAGGGGCCGTAGACGAGTCCGGCGAAAGCGAAGCCGATCAAGGAAGGGATGGCGGTGTCCGTGAGGGCGAAAGGGAGCATCCCGATGCCGTGGCCCGCGATGATGCCGAGCATGGCCGGCCACAGGGGAAGCCTTTTGGCCGCGCCCAGGGCGAGGGCGCCGATGACGGCTCCGATACCGAAGGCGGACCAGTAGGCGCCGAGCAGCCCGGCGCCGGCATCGAGGTCGTCGGAGACGAACAGAGGAAGGGCGACTTCGACGGGGCCGAAGGCGAGGTTGAACACCCAGGTCACGAGGAGCAGGCCGAACAGTTCCGGCTGGCGGCGCAGGATGCTCAGCCCGCCCTGTGTGCCGCCGGTCACTGGGGGCACCGGTGTCCGGGGCAGGGGGGTGCGGCCGGTCTGGAGGGCGAGCATGGCGAACGTGGCGGCGTCCAGGCCGATGATCCACGCCGGGGACACCATGCCCACGAGAAGGCCCGCGAGAGCGGGGCCCGCGATGGTCGCGGTCCAGAGGCTGGTGCTGATCACGCTGTTGGCCGCCAGGCGCTGGTCTTCGAGGAGCAAAGGGGCGAAGAGTGCGTGCTTTCCGGCCTTGCCCCAGGCGTGCAGCAGCGAGGAGGCGCCCAGGAGCCCGACATACACGGCCGGGGTGAGCAGCCCCGCCATGTGTGCGAACGGGACCGCCCCCAGCAGTACGGCCCGTAGCGTGGAGTCGGTAACCAGGAGCCGTCGCGCGGGCAGCCGGCGCATCCACCTGCCCAGAACCAGGGCGCCCAGCGCGCCGGGCAGGACATAGGCGGCGACAGCGATGCCCGCCAGCGCGCCTTGGCCGCCGTCCGGGCCCAGTGCGAGCGCAAGCCACGCGACCGCGACGACGGTCATGCCGTCGCCCAGGTCGGACAACGCGAAGACCGGCATCAGCCGCCGAAAGGTGCGGTCGGCGAACAGCGAACGGTAGGGGCCAGGCAGCAGGCGTCCCGGTGCGGCTGAGAACATGCAGGTCACAGTCGCGCTTCAAGCATGCTTGAAGTCAAGGCCGGACCGAGGAGGGGCGGGCATGCGGTATCTACCCATTGGCGAGCTCGCGGAGAAAGCCCACGTGCGTGCTTCGGCACTGCGCTATTGGGAGGAGCGCGGTCTGCTGCCCGGCGCGCGTCGCGAAGGCGGGCGTCGGGTATGGCCCGCGACCACCATCCGCCGGGTCGCCCTGATAAAGATGGCGCAGCGGGCGGGCTTCACCCTCGCCGAGATCACGCAACTGCTGGCCGAAGACACCACGCCATCCGCAACCCGTCAGTGGCGGGACATGGCTACGCGCAAGCTGCCCGAACTCGATCGTCACATCGCGCAGACCCAGGCCCTGCGGCAGGCAGTTGCGGACTGCCTGGAGTGCGGTTGCATGAAATTCGATCAGTGCGTACTACTTGACACCACGGACGTGGCGCCCTGACCGCAAACGCTCAGCGGCCGCAACTGCCTGGCTCTGTCGATGAGGAGCGGCAACACTCGCCCACATTTTGAAACGAACAGTTAATACTCCAGTCTGGTTTCGCGATCTTGGTACCCGGCCGGGAACGGGTACGGCCACCGCGTGATCATCGGTTGGTGTGTGGACAAACGAAGATCGTGCGATGGCCGCTGGCCATAGCGTAGACCCCGCCCGCTGGCGGGCGATGTTCGACCAGGCCATGGCCCGGATCGCGGCCCGGTTCGGCCGGGTTGAGCCGAGAGCGAGCGCTCGCTCCTATCTGCTCGGGCTGCTGTCGTGTGTCGAGCGGAAGAACTGCTGGCGGCTGGCCGAACATGCTGGTCACGCGCGGCCGGGGCCGATGCAGCGGCTGCTGCGCTATGCCCGCTGGGACGCGGATGCCGTCCGCGACGACATCCGCGCCTACGCCGTCGAACATCTCGGCACCGACGGTGGTGTCCTCATCGTGGACGAGACCGGTTTCATGAAGAAGGGCCGTGCCTCGGCGGGAGTGCAACGCCAGTACACCGGCACCGCGGGACGCATCGAGAACTCCCAGGTCGGGGTCTTCCTCGCCTACGCCACCAACCGTGGGCGGACGCTGATCGACCGCAGGCTCTACCTACCCGAGCACTCCTGGTGCGCTGACACCGAGCGCCGCCACGCTGCCGGGATACCCGACGAAGTGCAGTTCCAGACCAAACCCCGCCTGGCCTGGGAGATGATCGCCGCCGCACTGAACTCCGGGGCGGAGGCGCGGTGGGTGACCGGTGACGAAGCCTACGGGCAGGACCCTCAGCTTCGTGCCGCCCTGGAAGCCCGCGGCACCGGCTATGTGATGGCCGTCGCCTGCTCGACGCGAGTGCGGATCAACTCAGGTCGCACCACCATCCGCGCGGACACCGTCGCCGGCCGCCTGCCCGCCACCGCCTGGCAGCGGCACAGTGCCGGCAACGGTGCGAAAGGCCCGCGCTACTACGACTGGGCCTGGATCCACATCGGCACCAGCAGCCACCGCCACCTGCTGATCCGCCGCAACCGCACCACCGGCGAACTCGCCTTCTACCTGTGCTGGTCACCCGCCACGGTCACCCTTGCGGAGCTGGTCCGTGTCGCCGGTGTTCGTTGGAGCGTCGAGGAGTGCTTCCAGGCCGCCAAGGGCCAGGTCGGACTCGACCACTACCAGGTCCGCAACTGGACCTCATGGCACCGGCACATCACCCTCGCCATGCTCGCCCTGGCCTTCCTGACCGCCGTTGCCGCCAGCTCGGCACCCAAGCAACCCGCCCGGCCGGCCCCTCTCACCAGCAGTCACCCGCTGATCAGGCTGACCGTCCCGGAGATCCGGCACCTACTCACCGGCATCTTCAACCCACCAACCGTGCCAGCGGCCAAGCTGCTGCACTGGTCCGACTGGCGGCGACAACACCAGGCGACAGCCCGCCGCAGCCACTACCGACGACGCTCCGGCGACGAACCGACTGGATAGATCACGAAACCGCACTGGAGTATTAAGGGGCGCGGTGAGCCATTGAGCAAGCGTGCCCGCGATGAGCCAGTCGTAGAGCCTGGGACGTCTGTACTGGACCGGGCGGGCTACTGCCGTCTACGGCCACCGAAACAAGGCTCCGCCGCCTGCAACCTTTCCCCCCGTCCGACTGTCTCCTGATCATCGACCGCTCCTGTCTCTGGTCCCAGAGACATCAATCGGCACAGGAGTGGTCGCACAGAATCATCAGGAGACACTTCATGCGCATTCGCCCCGCAGCCTGCGCGGCACTCCTCGTGGCGTCCCTCGCCCCCGTCCTCACGGCACCTCCCGCCAGCGCGGCGGCGGCCAGGTACGCGGACGACTTCAACGGCGACGGCTACCGCGACTACGCCAGCTACACCTACGAGCAGTACAGCAAGGGCGGCGGCGTCCGGATCACCTTCGGTACCGCCTCCGGACCCGGCACCCAGACCCAGTTGATCACCCAGGACAGCCCCGGTGTCCCCGGCGCCGACGAGACGGAGGACCAGTTCGGCGACGTCCGGGTGCCCGCCGACTTCAACGCCGACGGATACGGGGACCTCGCCGTGTCGGTGTCGCGCGAGGACGTCGACGGACGCACGGACGAGGGCGGCGTCGTCATCCTGTGGGGAAGCGCGACCGGCCTCTCGGGTGGCACCGCGATCCCCAACGCCGGCGCCAAGGTGTCGAACGCCCGCTTCGGCCGCGACCTCGCCGCCGGGGACTTCAACGGGGACGGCAAGAAGGACCTGGCCGCGATCAGCGGGAGCAAGGCCTACGTCTACCGCAGCATCACGCGCACCGGTGTGGCAGGCTCGGTCACCAGCCACGACAAGACGACGAGATTCGCGCCCACGTCCCTGGTCTCGGGCAGCATGAACGGGGACTCCAAGACCGATCTGGTGATCATCGGAATCACCGACGAGCCCGACAACTTCGGCACGGACGCGTGGTTCATCGAGGGCGGCTCCCCGCTCAGCGCGGGCAAGACCCTGCGCCTCGTCACGAACTACGGCGACCCCAGCGAGGCGGTGATCGCCGACTTCAACAAGGACGGCTACGGGGACCTCGCGGCGGGCAGCCAGATGTACAACAACTCCCAGGGCCGGGTGTCCATCTGGTACGGCTCCTCCACCGGCCCCGCCACCGCCGTCCGTATCACGCAGGCCACCACCAACGTCGCCGGCACCCCAGAGTCCGGCGACCTGTTCGGCTCCTCCGTCTCGGCCGCCGACATCAACGGCGACGGCTACAAGGACCTCGCGATCGGCGTGTACGGAGAGAAGATCAGCCAGGAGACGACCGAGGGCGGCGCCCACGTCCTGCGCGGCAGCGCGAGCGGGATCACCGGCACCAACTCCCAGTGGCTCGCCCGCAACACCGCCGGCGTCCCCGGCGACGTCGCATGGAACGACTGCTTCGGCGAGCCGGTCCGCCTCCGCGACACCAACCGCGACGGCAAGGCCGACCTCTACATCGGCGCCATCAACGGCTCTCTGCGCTTCCCCGGCACGTCGTCCGGCGTCACCACGACCGGTGTGACCGACGCCGACACCGAACTCATCTGGGGCATGCTCCAGTAGGCCCGGCCTCCCACCCAGCTGCCTGGGGCTCGCCTTGTTCGTACGAGTGCGGCCGCGTCGTGGCCGCTCGCGCAGTTCCCCGCGCCCCTAAGAGGTCCTAACAGAAGTTGTTGATCAAGTGACTTTCGACTTGGGTGGTCGTTGGTCTGGTCGTGGGGAAACGTCAGTCGCGGCCGTGGATTGTGTCGGACGAACTGTGGTCGCTCATAGAGCCGTTACTGCCCGAGCCGGGGCCGAAGCTGGTGTCGGGCCGGCCGCGGGTGCCGGACCGACAAGCCCTGTGCGGGATCCTGTTCGTGCTGCACACGGGCATCCAGTGGGAGTACCTGCCCCAGGAGCTGGGCTTCGGCTCGGGCATGACCTGCTGGCGGCGCCTGGCCGCCTGGAACGAGGCCGGTGTGTGGGAGAAGCTGCACATGGTGCTGCTGAAGAAGCTGCGGTCGGCGAAGCAGCTGGACTGGTCGAGGGCGGTGATCGACTCCTCCCACGTGCGGGCGGCCCGACGGGGCCC
>NZ_JBSFVC010000053.1:0-38079 GCF_053592095.1 Streptomyces sp. NPDC002787
GTTCCCCGCGCCCCTGAGAAGCAGCGGGCTTGTAGGGGCGTGGGGAACTGCGCGACCAGCCCCCACCGGACCGTCAGCCGCGATCGAACCCTTCGATGTCAGCCCGTGTTGCGCAACCCCGCCGCCACGCCGTTGACCGTGAGCAGCAACGCCCGCGCCAGCAACGGATCAGCCGCCTCCCCCGCGGCGGCAGCGTCCCGCTGGCGCTTGAGGAGGGCGACCTGGAGGTAGGAGATGGGGTCGAGGTAGGCGTCGCGGATGGAGAAGGTCTGCTGGAGGACGGGGTTGGCGTCGAGCAGCTTGTCCTCGCCGGTGATGCGGAGCACCTCGCTGACGGTCAGCTCGTGTTCGGCCCTGATGGTGTCGAAGACGTGCTTGAGGTCGTCGGGGACGAGGGTGTCGACGTAGTGCTGGGCGATCCGCAGGTCCGTCTTGGCCAGCGTCATCTCGACGTTGGAGAGGAAGTTGCGGAAGAAGTGCCACTGTTCGTGCATCTCGTCGAGCACGGTGTCCAGGCCGGCCTCGCGGAGTGCCTTCAGGCCGGAGCCGACGCCGAACCAGCCGGGCACGATCTGCCGTGACTGGGTCCAGCCGAAGACCCAGGGGATGGCGCGCAGTCCGTCGAGGGAGACGCCCGAGCCGGGGCGGCGGGAGGGCCGTGAGCCGAGGTGCAGGTCGGCGAGCTGGTCCACCGGCGTCGACGCGAGGAAGTACGTCGGCAGGTCCGGGTCCTCGACGAGCTCGCGGTACGCGGCGTGTGCGGCGTCCGACACGACGTCCATGGCCGCGTCCCAGCGGGCCAGGGCTTCGACGGACTGGCGGGGGGCGGTGTGGAGTGCGGAGGCCTGGAGGGTGGCGGCGACGGTCAGTTCCAGGTTCTCTCTGGCGAGGGAGGGGACGAGGTACTTGTCGGAGATGACCTCGCCCTGCTCGGTCACCTTGATCTCGCCTTCGAGGGTGCCCCAGGGCTGCGCGAGGATCGCGTCGTGGGAGGGGCCGCCGCCGCGGCCGACGGTGCCGCCTCGGCCGTGGAAGAGCCGCAGCCGTACGCCGTAGCGGTGGGCGACGTCACGCAGGCGGCGCTGCGCGCGGTGGATCTCCCACTGCGAGGTGGTGATGCCGCCGAACTTCGACGAGTCGGAGTAGCCGAGCATGACCTCCTGGACGTCTCCGCGGAGGGCGACGAGCCGCCGGTACGACGGGTCGGCGAGCATCTCCTCCAGGATCGTGTCGGCGGCCTTGAGCTCGTCCGTGGTCTCCAGCAGCGGGACGATGCCGATCTTGGCCCAGCCGGCGTGGAGGTCGATGAGGCCGGCCTCGCGGGCGAGGACCGTGGCGGCGAAGACGTCGTCCGCGCCCTGGCACATCGAGATGATGTACGACTCGATGACCTCGGGGCCGAAGACGGCGAGGGCCTTCTTGACGGTCTCGAACACGCCGAGGGTCTTGGCGCCGGCGGCGTCCAGGGGTGCGGGCGTCGGGGCCAGGGGCCGCCGGGACCGCAGCTCGCGGGCGAGGAGCTTGTGGCGGTACTCGCGGGGCATGTCCTCGTAGCGCCAGGATTCCTCGCCGAGGCGGTCGAAGAGCTGGCCGAGGGCGTGGTGGTGGGCGTCAGCGTGTTCGCGGACGTCCATGGTGGCGAGCTGGAGGCCGAAGGCGGAGAGGGTGCGGATCGTGCGGTCCATGCGGCCGTCGGCGAAGAGGCCGCCGCGGTGTTCGCGCAGGGAGGTCTGGATGAGGGTGAGGTCGTGGAGCAGTTCGGCGGTGCCGAGGTAGTCGCGGCCTTCCTCGTGCGGGATGCCCTTGGCCAGGCGCTGCTTGGTGTTCTCCAGCTTCTGGCGGATGCAGGTGACCTTGAGGCGGTAGGGCTCTTCGGCGTTGAGGCGCTTGTAGCGGGGGCTGATCTCGGGCAGTGCCTCGAGGTCGGCCTGGAGTGATGACAGCAGTTCTTCGGTGGCGCCGGTGTAGCGGATGGAGTTGGAGAGGAAGCCGCGTAGTTCGTCGATGAGGTCGAGGGCGTCGTTGATGCCGTGTTCGTGCTGGAGGATGAGGACGTCCCAGGTCACCTGGGGGGTGACGTTGGGGTTGCCGTCGCGGTCGCCGCCGATCCAGGTGCCGAAGGTGAGGGGGCGGGTGGCGTCGGGGAGGGTGACGCCGACGCGCTGCAGTTCCGCGGTCAGGTCCTCCAGGACGTCGCCGACCGCGCCGGCGTGGAGTTCGTCGAGGTAGTAGATGGCGTTACGTGCCTCGTCCGCGGGTTCCGGCCGTACGACCCGGAGTTCGTCCGTCTGCCAGACGAGGTCGATGTTCTCGGCCAGTCGGGTGTCGTAGCGGCGGCGGTCGGATTCGATGACGGGGGTTTCCAGGAGCGCGGCGATGCGCCGGAGCTTGTTGAGTACCGACCGGCGTGCGGCTTCGGTGGGGTGGGCGGTGAAGACGGGGCGGACGTTGAGGTTCCGGACCGTTTCGCGCAGGTGTTCGGGGTCGGCGTCCTTCAGGCGATCGGCGGTACGGGCGAGGAGCCCGCCCTCGGCGGCACGGCGTGCCCTCAGCTCGCGGCCGCGGTGCACCTGTTCGGTGACGTTGGCGAGGTGGAAGTAGGTGGAGAAGGCGCGGACGAGCTTGGCGGCGGTCTCCAGTTCGGTGCCGCGCAGCAGGTCGGCGGCGGCTTCGCCGTCCTCGCGGGTCAGGCGGCGGACCCGCTCGACCAGTTCCAGGAGTTCGGGGCCCTCCTGTCGTACGAGGGTTTCGCCCAACAGGTCGCCCAGTCGGCGGATGTCGGCGCGCAGTTCGCTGCTGACCGTGGTGGTCTGGTCGTCGGCACTGCTCACAGGTGCGGCTCCTTGCAGTGTTGAAGCTCGTCTGGAGGGGAACCCGGGTGGGGACCGGTGGGCCGGGCCGCTGTGGTGGGGCCTGGCCGTCCGGGCTGGATTCGGAGCGGACCGCGCTGTCCGACCGGCTCCAGGATAGGTGGCCACCTGCGCGCCCCGGGCGACAGGTGCCACTTTGGCGGCACTGAGTGCCACATGTCCACCGAGCCCCACCGTTACACCTGGACGCGCCAGACCTGCGGGCTCTTGCCGCCCGGCACCGCGCTGCCATACTTACGATGCCGTAGGTTACGGAACCGTAGGGAAAGCCGACAGGTGACTCCCGCACGCTGTTGCCGCAGGCACTTCCCCCTCTCTCCACCCTCGACCCCACAGGGGACGCCCATGAGCACAAGGTCCGATGTGATCGAAGACGCCCCGAATGCGACCGGTTCCCCAGGCTCCGACTCCACCGGCTCCTCCGCACCGTCGGCGACGCTGGGCGGGGAGCGGAAGCGTTCGATCGAGCAGATCACCCTGCTCCTCTTCATCACCGTCCCGTTCCTCGCCCTGCTCGCGGCGGTGCCGCTGGCCTGGGGATGGGGCGTGAGCTGGCTGGATCTCGGCCTGCTGGTGTTCTTCTACTACCTGGGCTGCCACGGCATCACGATCGGCTTCCACCGGCATTTCACACACGGTTCGTTCAAGGCCAAACGTCCGCTGAAGATCGCGCTGGCGATCGCCGGCTCGATGGCCGTCGAGGGCCCGCTGGTCCGCTGGGTGGCCGACCACCGCAAGCATCACAAGTTCTCCGACGCCGAGGGTGACCCACACTCGCCGTGGCGGTACGGCGAGACGGTCCCCGCGCTGATGAAGGGCCTGTGGTGGGCACACATCGGCTGGATGTTCGACGAGGAGCAGACCTCGCAGGAGAAGTACGCCCCGGACCTGATCAAGGACAGGACGCTCAGGGCGATCTCCCGCCAGTTCATCCTCTGGACCGCTCTCTCCCTCGCCCTGCCTCCCCTGATCGGCGGTCTGGTGACGATGTCCTGGTGGGGCGCGTTCACCGCGTTCTTCTGGGGCTCGCTCGTCCGGGTGGCGCTGCTGCACCACGTGACCTGGTCGATCAACTCGATCTGCCACGCGGTCGGCAAGCGCCCCTTCAAGTCCCGGGACCGCTCGGGCAACGTGTGGTGGCTGGCGGTGCTCTCCTGCGGCGAGTCGTGGCACAACCTGCACCACGCCGACCCGACCTCCGCCCGGCACGGTGTCGAACGCGGTCAGCTGGACTCCTCCGCCCGGCTCATCCGCTGGTTCGAGGTGTTCGGCTGGGCGTACGACGTCCGCTGGCCGTCACGCTCGCGTATCGATTCCAGGCGCAACTCGGGTGAGGACGGCTCCCGGCACCGGAAGGCGTCCGCCGAGGCGGCATGATTGACGCCGTGGCGACCGACTCCAGCAGCACCCCGAGCAATGACAAGCCGCGGCGTGTGCGCCGCACCCGGATGACGGGCGCCGAGCGCCGAGCGCAGCTGCTGGAGGTCGGCCGCGCCCTCTTCGCCGCGAAGGGTTTCGAGGCCACGTCGGTGGAGGAGATCGCGGCGAAGGCCGGGGTGTCCAAACCGGTGGTGTACGAGCACTTCGGCGGCAAGGAGGGGCTGTACGCGGTGGTGGTGGACCGTGAGATGAGCCGGCTGCTGGACATGGTGACCAGTTCCCTGACGGCGGGGCACCCCCGTGAACTGCTCGAACAGGCCGCCTTCGCGCTCCTGGACTTCATCGAGGAGTACACGGACGGCTTCCGCATCCTGGTCCGCGACTCCCCCATCCCGCAGTCGACGGGTTCCTTCGCGTCCCTGATCTCCGACATCGCCACGCAGGTGGAGGACATCCTCGGCCGCGAGTTCAAGAGCCGGGGCTTCGACCCCAAGCTCGCGCCGCTGTACGCGCAGGCGCTGGTCGGCATGGTCGCGCTGACGGGCCAGTGGTGGCTGGACGTCCGCCGCCCGAAGAAGGCGGAGGTGGCGGCGCACCTGGTGAATCTGGCGTGGCACGGCCTGGACGGCCTGAACCAGAAGCCGCGGCTGATCGGACACCGGAAGAGCTGAGCGGGGGGTTGTCGTTCGGGTGCGGGTGAGTGGGGGTCGCTCGCGCAGTTCCCCGCGCCCCTGAAAGCCCAGGCCCCGCGGGCCTGGAAGACGACGGGGCTGCGGGCCGAAAAGCAGGGGGCGCAGCCCCTGCTTTTTAGGGGCGCGGGAAACTGCGCGAGAAGCCCCACCGAACCCCGCACCCGCCAACGAACCCGCACCCCCGAGCTATCAGGCGCCCTCCTCCACATCCTTCGCACTGAGCGCCAGGTCGTTGTTCACGGTGAAGTACGGCCGCACCCGAGTCCGCCCCCGCTCACCATGCTCGAACACCTGCCCGGGCACCAGATCGGTCTTCCGCCGCTCCACCACGTCGCCCCCGATCCGCCCGACCGGCACGTCCCCCAGCCGCAGATCCCACAGATCGTGCTCGACGCTGCGCCGAGCCATGATCTCGCCGTAGGGGACGGTGAACCGGAAGCCCCGCTCCCCCACGGCCCACGCGGCCACGGTGAAGTCGTACGCGGTATCGGTCCGGGAGACCACGTGGGCCACGGCGTCCTCACCCACCGACGCGGCGGCCCCGTGGACCGTCCCGGTCACGGTCACCGAACCCTCGCCCACCTCGACGGCGTCGATCTCCGCGTGCGCGGGCCGCAGCCACGTCCGCAGCGCGAGGAACCCGTCGACGGTCGGGTACGGGATCCACGCCGCCACCCCCCGCTGATCGGCACTCGGCGCCCGCCCGACCAGCGCGGCCTGCTCCACCAGCCGTACGGTCAGCCGTACCCGCTTGTTCGTGCCGCGCGGTGCGACATAGCAGTCCCAGCGCCCCTCGGCGAGGGTGTGCTCGGACTGGCGGAGGGTCGCCTGGGCCACGGTGTCCGGCGCGTCGGCGCTCGGCAGCACCGGCACGCGGACCTGCCGCTTCCCGGGGTCGCGGCGCAGCCGGGCGATGAAGTCGAGGGGTCCGGAGGGCAGCTCGGCGCGGTCGAGGAGGACGGTGACGCCACCGTCGGCGGTCGCGCGGGCGTGCGCGGTGGGGGTGGGAGCGCTCCCCTCGGCGGCGGCCGACGTGACCGCCTTCGTGGAACGCGGGCGTACGGCACGGGCGGCGAGCTGTCTCAGCCGGGCCACGCCGCCGTCCCGTCTGCGGCGCCGTGACGTGGACAGCTCCTCGAAGAGGGCCTCGTAGCGGCCGGCGATGACGGAGGGCGCGTACGTCTCGGCCTTCGTGAGGGCCCCCTTGCCGAGCCGCTCGCGCAGGTCCCCGTCGGTGACGATTCGTTTCAGCGCGTCGGCGTAGGCGTCGACGTCCCCGTCGAGCGGGACGAGGAGGCCGTCCTCGCCATGGGTGATGATCTCGCCGGGGCCGTGCGGGCAGTCGGTGGCGACGACGGGGACCCCGCAGTGCATGGCCTCGACGATGGTCATGCCGAAGGACTCCATGTCGGAGGAGACGGCGGCGACGGCGCCCTTGGCCCATTCGGTCTCGATCGGTGAGACCGCTCCCATGAGGAAGACCCGGTCGTGCAGGGAGAGCCGGTCGATCTGCTCGCGCAGGTTCTGCTTCTGCGGGCCGCGTCCGTAGATCCGCAGGGTCCAGCCGGGGTGTTCGGCGGCCACCTTGGCGAAGGCGTTCACCAGCCGGTCGTACCGCTTGATGGGGATGAGCCGGCCTGCGGCGACGATGACCCGCGAGTCCAGTGTGGAGCGTTCGACGGCGGGGGCCTGGACCCCGTTGGGGACGCAGACGATGGTGGTGGTGACGTCGGGCAGGGCAGCGCGGTACTGGGCGGCGTCGGCCTCGGAGACGGTGACGTAGGCGTCGAGGCCGGCGATGGCGTCGTTCTGGTGGGTGCGCAGTGGTTCCCGGTACTGGTCGAGGCTCAGGTGTTCCTGGCCGACGCGCAGATAGCGGCGGCGGCCGTCTCGGGCGAGGTAGCCGTTGAGGTCCGGGCGGGTGGCGATGACGACGTCGGCCCCGGTGCGGGCGAGGAAGTCGCCGATGCGTTCGTCCTGGAGGGCGGTGTAGGGCATGGTCCCGGTGGCTCCGGTGTACGGGAACATCGTGCCGGGCAGCTTGGTGAGCGGGTGGTCGCCCTCGTAACCAGGGGTTCCTTCGCGGAGGTCGATCAGTGAGGTCAGGCGTACGCGCGGGTCGAACGGAAGGGCCGGTTCGTCGCGGGAGCGGTGGATGCTGACGACCTCGACGTCGTGCCGGTCGGCGAACGCGGCCGACAGGTTGGCTGTCGAGCGGATGGTGCCGCCGATGCCGTAGGCATTGTTGATCAGGAATGCGATCTTCATATGTTTTCCCCCTGGCAAACCGCCCGGGCGCGGGCGGCATCGCGACCGCGCCCCCTGTCGGTCAGGTCAGGGGGATGCGAGCGGGCACGGCCATATATGTGGTCGGCAATCAAGAAATAAATGAATCGACGCAGCGGAAATCGACCGACCGGCAGGCCGCGAAGGGACGCGCGCAAAGCGCGTCGCGCGGAGAAATTCCAGCCGGACGGCGAAAAGCCTATGTGGCGCGCGTCACAAACCCCGTCAAGCGCGCCGGACAGCTCAACAGATACTCACTGGCCCAAGATCCCCCCTGGTCACAGCCAGACTCCCGCTTCCCCGAACCGCATGCGAGAGACAACAAAAAGTGAACCGAGAATATATCCTTCACAAAGGAAAGCCAAAGAACAATATCAGCCACTTCCACACCACGGGCATCGTGCGCGGAATATAAAACTCCGCTTTACCTACGGCCTTTCAGGCGCGATGGGCCGCAGCGGGGTCGTTTCCAGAACCTCCGCCGCCCTTCGGCCGGCCGGGCCCGCCGTCTGTTCCGCGATGCGCCGGAACGTGTCCTGGGCCTGCCGCGCGGGCCACTCCGCCGGCAGATGCTGGACGGGCAGCCGGGGGTCGGTGCGGATGATGCGCAGCCACTCGGCGACCAGCCGCAGCCGGGCCGCGATCGGGTCGGCCGCGGCGAGGTCGGCGGTGGTCCAGCGCTTGTCGAAGGCCACGTACCGCGCGGCGAGGACCTCCAGGTCCCAGCTCTCGCGGATCATCAGCCCGATGTCGGTGAACTCGTCGGCCTGCGCGTGGAACACCTTCACGTGCGCGTCCAGCCCCAGTTCGGAGACGATCTCCCGCACGTCGACCCGGCCCGGCGCGATCCACAGGCCGCTGTAGAGGGCGCCGAATCCCGACCAGGTGAGCCGGGAGCGCAGATCGTGCCGCTGGCGCTGCCAGGACTCGGGGAGGGAGAAGCCGAGGAGGGTCCAGGTGCCGTCCCAGTCCTCGTTCACGGCGCCGTCGCGCCAGATGCGCTGTCCGCCGTCGCGCAGGATGTCCCCCGCGTGCGGAGTGAGCCCGAAGAACATCCGCCGGCCCTCGCGCTGCCGCCGCAGCAGCCCCCGGTTCACCATCCGCGTCAGCGTCGACCGCACGGCCTGCTCGCCCGTGCCGACCCGGCCGAGCACGTCGATGATGCTCCCCGAGTACACGCCGAGGTCGCCTTCCCCGAGGTCCAGCACGTGATTCCCGAAGAAGGAGAGCACAAGCGACTGCGGCCGCAACTGCGGCGAGTCGACGACACCGGCGTCCAGGATCTCGTCCTCCACAGCGGTAAGGGTACGGGTGCGGTTGGGCCCTGGTCAGGGGCCGGGGGCCGCTCGCTCACGACCTGATCCGGAGGCCGGGCCGCTTCTGCTCGCGGGCTTGATCCGAGGGCTTGGGTCCGGGGCGGCTTGCTCGCGGGCCTGATCCGGCCGAGGCCGGGGCCGCTCGCTTACGCGCCTGATTCGACCGAGGCGGGGGGCGCTCGCTTACGCGCCTGATCCGGCCGAGGCCGGGGGCCCCTTGATCACGCGACTGGTCGGGCCGGGAACCGCTTGATCACGGGACCGTCCAGGCCGGGGCCGGCGCGGGCCGAGGGCCGGTGCGGGCCAAGGGCCAGTGCGGCGGTCCGGGCGCCGGTGCGGGCCGAAGGCCGGTGCGGGCCAAGGGCCAGTGCGGCGGTCCGGGCGCCGGTGCGGGCCGAAGGCCGGTGCGGGCCGAAGGCCGGTGCGGGCCAAGGGCCAGTGCGGCGGTCCGGGCGCCGGTGCGGGCCGAAGGCCGGTGCGGGCCGAGGGCCAGTGCGGCGGTCCGGGCGCCGGTGCGGGCCGAAGGCCGGCGCGGCGGTCCGGGCGCCGGTGCGGGCCGAAGGCCGGCGCGGCGGTCCGGGGGCCGTGCGGGTCGAAGGCCGGCGCGGCGGTCCGGGGGCCGTGCGGGTCGAGGGGCGGAATCGGGGCGCCGGCGCGCGGGGAACTGCGCGAGAAGCCCCACCCGGCCGCAGCCGAGCGACGACCCGCAGTCCCCCGTCCCCTCCCCGGCGGAGCCCATGCCGCCTACGAGGGCACCTCCTCCTTCGCGGCCCCCTCCCGGAGGGACGACGCCTCCCCCAGCGAGTCCTGGTGCGTCTCCCGTACGAACCACACCGTCACGGCGGTGATCGCCGCGCCCCCGCACACCAGCAGCGCGACAGGCGTGCTGGATCCACCGTTGGCCGCCACCAGACTCCCGGCGATCATCGGGGAGAACCCGGCACCGATCAGGGTGGCCAGCTGATACCCGAGCGACGCCCCGGTGTAGCGGACCCTGGTCCCGAACATCTCGGTGAGCAGCGCCCCCAGCGGCCCGTACATCACGGACTGGGCGAAGCCGTGGCCCAGCACGACAGCGAGGATCAGCAGTCCCGGCGACCCGGAGTCCACCAGCGCGAGCACGGGGAAGGCGAGCGCGGCGGAGGCGATCGCTCCGGCGAGGACGACCGGGCGGCGGCCGACGCGGTCGGAGAGCGCCGACGCGCACGGCAGCACGACGAGCGCGACGGACGCCGAGACGGTGAGCGCGGTCAGCACCTGCGGCCGGGGATAGCCGATACCGGTGGCGTACGCGATGAGGTAGCTGGTCAGCAGCGACTGGGCGGTGAAGGCGCCGATGCCGACGCACGCGGCGAGCACCAGCGCGCGCGGCCGGCGCAGTACGTCGAGGACCGGCATCCGGGCCTCGGCACGGTCCTTCTTGACCTTGGTGAAGAGCGGGCTCTCGACCACCTTCAGCCGGACGAAGAGGCCGACACCGAGCAGGACGACGCTGAGCAGGAACGGCACGCGCCAGCCCCAGGCGGCGAACTCGTCGCGGGGCATGGCGACGACGAGGGTGACGACGAGGGAGGAGAGCAGGGAGCCGAGCGGTGCTCCCATCTGCGTGAAGCTGGACCACAGTCCGCGCCGCTTCTCCCCGGCGTGTTCGACGACCATCAGCGTGGCGCCGCCCCATTCGCCGCCGATGGCGATGCCCTGCAGCACCCGCAGGGTGATCAGGAGGACGGGCGCCCAGACGCCGATGGTGTCGTAGGTCGGCAGCAGACCGATGAGGAAGCTCGCGCCACCCATCAGTCCCATGGTCAGCAGCAGCATGGACTTG
The DNA here is from genome assembly GCF_053592095.1 of Streptomyces sp. NPDC002787. NCBI lineage: Bacteria > Bacillati > Actinomycetota > Actinomycetes > Kitasatosporales > Streptomycetaceae > Streptomyces > Streptomyces sp. NPDC002787. The sequence goes on from NZ_JBSFVC010000053.1 coordinate 10,370, forward strand.
CGGCCGAGCCGGTCGCCGAAGTGGCCGAAGACGATGCCGCCGAGCGGGCGGGCGACGTATCCGGCGGCGAAGGTGCCGAACGCGGCGATGGTGCCCACGGCAGGGTCGGCGCCCGGGAAGAAGAGCTCACCGAAGACGAGCGCGGCGACCGTTCCGTAGACGAGGAAGTCGTAGAACTCGACGGCCGTACCGAGCAGCCCGGAGAACGCGACACGACGCAACTGCCTTGTACGCCGCGCCTGTTCGGCCTGTTCGGCGGAGTTGGGGAGGGGGGACGGGGGCATGCGGGTCTCCCTGGAGCTAAGGGGGAACGAGGGAGGAACACCGCGAAGGTAGGCGCGCATCTATCTGCCGTCAATATTCTGCACAACATCGACTTGAACGAAGGCGGCGCTGGCGGCCCTCTCAGACCGGCTCCAGGAACTCCAACCGGTTCCCCACCGGATCCTCGGAGTAGAACCGCCGATGGCCCGGCAGGTCGCTGTCCCAGACGACCGGCACTCCCTGCGCGACCAAGCGGGCCGCGTACGCGTCGATGTCGCGGACCCGCAGCCCGGGATGGGCCTTCCTCGGTGCCCGGAAACCCGCCTCGGCGCCGAGGTGCAGGATCGCCTGCCCTGCCCCGAACCAGCACCCGCCCCGCACCGCGAGGGCGGGCGGCTTCGGGATTTCCGTCATCCCGAGGACGCCGACGTAGTACGCCCGCAGCCGCTCCTCCGTGCCCGGCGGTGCGGCGAGGAGGACGTGGTCGATCGCGGTGATCACCGGTGCCCCTCCGGCTTGCGGGCGACGGCGAAGATGCGGCGGAACGGGTACGGCGTGCCGTGCGCGGTGGCCGGATAGGCCTCGCGCAGGGCCGCCCGGTACTCGGCGACGAACGGCTCGGCGTCCGCGCCCAGTTCGGTGAGGATCGGCCGCAGCCCCGTTCCCTTGACCCAGTCGAGGACCGGGTCCTCGCCCTGGAGGAGGTGGACGTACGCCGTCTCCCACGCGTCGACCTCGCAGCCGAGGTCGGCGAGGGCGGTGAGGTAGTCGGCGGGGGCGTGGACCGCGTCGTCGTGGCGGAGGGTGTCGCCGAGCCGGTCCTGCCAGCGGGCGGAGTGGGCGAGTTCGCGCATGAGGCGGTGGCTGGGCGAGTCGAAGTTGCCGGGGACCTGGAAGGCGAAGGTGCCACCGGGCGCGAGGGTGTCGATCCAGGCGGGGAAGCGGTCGAGGTGCCCGGGAACCCACTGGAAGGTGGCGTTGCTGACGATCAGGTCGTACGGCTCCACGGGCGCCCAGGTGCGGACGTCGGCCGCGGCGAAGTCGATGCGGCCGCCGCCCGGGGTGGGCCCCTCGTGGTCGACGTGGGCCTTGTCGAGCATCTCGGGCGAGTTGTCGTACCCGGTGATGTGCGCGGTGGGCCAGCGGTCGGCGAGGAGGCGGGTGACGTTGCCGGGACCGCAGCCAAGGTCGGCGATGCGCGGGTCCTCCGACGGCGGTTCGGGGGTGTGGGCGAGCAGGTCGACGAAGGCGCGGGCGCGGTGGCCGGCGTGACGCAGGTACTGCCGGGGGTCCCAGGTGGGGCTGGTGGCGGACATGGGGATGACCTCCTCGTGATCGCTCGCGAATCCTTCGGACTCCGGTGGGGCCGCCTGCGCGCCCGTCACCGGCTCCAGCACCCCACTCTCGTAGCGCAGGTATCTCGAAGTCAAGAGACTTGACACTAATCATCTCGATCTCAAGAGACTTCATGTCGACACAACCACTACACTGATCGTCATGGAGGACGAGGTCGATCGGCTGGTCGCAGCGTGGCGCCGGGAGCGCCCCGACCTCGACGTGGAGCCGCTGGAAGTACTCAGCCGGGTGAGCAGACTGGCCCGGCACCTGGATCGTGCGCGCCGGCTGGCGTTCGCCGAGCACCAGCTGGAGCCGTGGGAGTTCGACGTGCTGACCGCGCTGCGGCGCGCCGGGAACCCGTATCAGCTCTCCCCGGGTCAGCTGCTGACGCAGACACTGGTGACCTCGGGCACGATGACGAACCGTATCGACCGGCTGACCAAGAAGGGCCTGGTCGAACGGCTGCCCGACCCCAGTGACCGTCGGGGCGTGCTCGTGCGGCTGACGGACGAGGGCCGGGACCGGGCGGACCAGGCGCTCGCCGGGCTGCTCGACCAGGAGCGGGCGATCCTGGCCGAGCTGTCCCGCGCCCAGCGGGGCGAACTGGCGGGGCTGCTACGCCAGTTGACCGCCCCGTTCGACAACATCCCCGGCTGAGGGCCTGCCGGGCGGATCCTGCCGGAGACGCGGGGTGTGGCACTCACCTCTGCCGCGTTGTCGTCACTCTCCGGCGGTTGTCAGGCGCTGCTGCTTTCCTCCGGCATGATCCGCCCGGCAGGCCCCAGGTCGACGGGCCCGACACCGGCCCGGCGTGCGAGCGCCACGGCGGCGAGGGTGGAGTGGACGCCCAGCTTCCCGAGGACGTTCTGCATATGTGTGCGGACGGTGTGCGGCGAGAGGAACAGGCGCTCGGCGACGGCCTTGCGCCCCAGCCCCGCCACCATGCACCGAAGCACTTCCCGCTCACGCGGGGTGAGGGACTCCACGAGCCGCTCGCTCTCTGTGCGGTGCTTGCGCGCGGCGGTCAGCTCCCGCAGGACGCCGGTGAGCAGCGCGGGCGGCAGATGTGTCTCGTCGCGCAGCACGCCCCGGATCACCGTGAGCAGCCGGGACAGCGAGCAGTCCTTGGCGACCCACCCGGACGCCCCCGCCTGCAGGGCGAGTGCGGCCCGGCGCGGATCGTCCTTCTCGGCGAGTACGACGGTCCGTACGCTCGGCTGTCCCGAACGTACGCCCGTGACGAGCGATATGCCGTCCACGAGGCCGTCCTCGCTGCCGTCGGCCACGGGCACGGCCGCCGGACGCGCGCCGGGGACATGAGCGTGTCCCCCCAGGTCGGCGTCGACCAGCAGGACGTCGAACTTCCGCCCCTCGGCCGCCGCGCGGTCCAGACAGCGCAGCGCGGCGGGGCCGCTGCCGGCGGCGGACACGTCCACGTCCGGCTCGGCGGCGAGGGCCGCGGCCAGCGACTCGGCGAAGATACGGTGGTCGTCGACGACCAGGACTCGGATGCGAACCACTGAAACCCCCACTGGTCGGGGGACGACCGGCGCAGGTACGGCGCCCGGAGTGTTCCCCGGTTTACACCTGGGACGGGGACGCCGCAGCCGACACGGCCGCCGCCGTGTTGAACCGCTACCCCCACTCCGGGCGTCGTACCCGGCTGTCTCGCCCCCTGATCAGCACCGGCCCCCACCGGCGCTGTTCATCAGGGTACGGCCGGGGGGCGGGAGCGGAAGGTAATTTGCAGAACTGGTTGTCCAGCGCGTTTATGGTGTGCCGCATGTTCCGTATCGAGACAGAAGTCGACAAGGAACGAAGCCAATTGCTGCGTTCCCGACTGCGCGCCAGCGACACCGCGGCTTCGCCGGTGCTCCGGGACCTGCGCGGAACCCCTGGTGAACGGGAACTTCCGCTCCAGGTGTGGGCCCTGGACGAGGCGGGCGCCCTCGCCGGCGGACTGGTCGGCCACACCTGGGCGACCTGGCTCCACCTCACGTATCTCTGGGTGGACGCACGGCACCGGGGAGCGGGTCTCGGTTCGCATCTGCTCTCGCGAGCCGAACGCATGGCCGCCCGCGAACGCGGCTGCCGCGCGGCCCGCGTGGAGACCTGGGACTTCCAGGCCCCGGACTTCTACCGGCGGCTCGGCTACGAGGTGGTGTGCGTGATCCCCGACTATCCGCCGGGGATCACGGAGTACACGCTGACGAAGAGACTGGGCTGAGCCGTGGGATGACGAAGCCACCGGCTGCCGCCGCTACTACGGGGTGCGGCCCAGATGCGTGACAAGGATGCGGATCACGTCGTCGTCGATGACATACAGAACCCGGTAATCGCCGACGTGCAGGCGGCGGATGTCAGGTGTCCCGTACGGAATCGACCCCGCCGGCCGCGGGTCGTCGGCCAGCTTGTCGATGGTGTCCAGGAGCAAGGCGAGGCCGCTTGGGTCCTCTTCCAGGAATCGGGCCGCGGAGTTGAGAGCGTGCGGCTCGAAGGTGATCTCGTAGGTCACTGCTGTTCGAGCCCCAGTCGCCTGCGTACCTCTGCCATGGGGATACCGGGCTCGAGCGTTCCCTCGGCCTTGCGCCGCTGATAGTCGGCGACGGCCAGGGCGTCTTCGAGATCCTCTATGACCTGCGGCGAGACGAGAAGCGCGGCCACGTGGCCGTGGTCGGTGAGGGCGATGGTCTCGCGGCCGTGGGCGGCCCGCCGGACGAGGTCGCCGAGTTGGGAGCGGGCCGCGCTGATCGCAATCTCAGTCATGCAGCGATGATGCCACAAGGTGAACCTTGTGGCATCATCATGCACTGTTCAAGTCAGGAAACCCGCCGCGCCCCCGCCGAAGGCACCGCCACGAACACCCGGGGTGCTGTGAATCCGGCCTCGGCGAAGGCCTCCTCCACCGCCTTGGTCACCGCGTCGGCGTCGGTGGCGTCGACGAGGACGATCGCCGAGCCGCCGAAGCCGCCGCCGGTCATGCGGGCGCCGAGGGCGCCGGCCGACAGGGCCGTGTCGACGACGAGGTCCAGTTCGGGGCAGGAGATGCGGAAGTCGTCGCGCAGGGAGGCGTGGCCCTCGACCAGCACGGGGCCGATCGCGCGGGTCTCGCCCGACTGAAGGAGGGAGACGACCTGTTCCACCCGGTGGTTCTCCGTCACGATGTGGCGGACCAGGCGGCGGACCCCCTCCTCGTCGCCGAGGCGGTCCAAGGCCGAGGACAGGTCCTCGTAGGCGACGTCCCGCAGCGCGTCGACGCCGAGCAGGGCCGCGCCCTTCTCGCAGCCGGCGCGGCGCTTGCCGTACTCGCCCTCGCTGTGGGAGTGCTTGACCTGGGTGTCGACGACGAGGAGCTGCATGCCCTCGGCGGCCAGGTCGAAGGGGATCTGCCGCTGGGAGAGGTCCCGGGTGTCGAGGAACAGGGCGTGGCCGGCCTCGCAGCACGCGGACGCCGTCTGGTCCATGATCCCGGTCGGGGCGCCGACGTAGACGTTCTCCGCGCGCTGGCACAGGCGGGCCAGCTGCCAGCCCTTCAGGCCGAGGGAGAAGAGGTCGTTGAGGGCGAGGGCCACGACCACTTCGAGGGCCGCGGAGGAGGAGAGGCCCGCGCCCGTCGGGACCGTCGACGTGAGGTGGATGTCCGCGCCGGTCACCGCCGTGTGGCCGGCCTCGCGCAGGGCCCAGACGACGCCGGAGGGGTACGCGGTCCAGCCGCGGTCGGCCTCGGGGGTGAGGTCGTCCAGGGTCAGCTCGACCACGCCGCCCTCGACGTCGTCGGAGTGCAGGCGCAGACGGCCGTCCGTGCGCCGGGACACCGCCGCGACGGTGGTGTGCGGCAGGGCGAAGGGCATGACGAAGCCGTCGTTGTAGTCGGTGTGCTCGCCGATGAGGTTCACCCGGCCCGGCGCGGCCCACACTCCCTCCGGCTCCGCCCCGTACAGCTCCTCGAACCGCTCGGCGACGACGACAGCCTCGCTCATCCCCTGACCCTGACCTTTCCGTACTCAACCGACGAACTGGATCGACCAACGAACTGGCCGACCCGGCACACTACTTGGCGTGTGCCTGCGCGAACTTCCAGGCGTCCGCGACGATCTCCGCGAGGTCCGCGCGGGACGGGTTCCAGCCGAGCCGTTCGCGGGCCGTGGCGGCGGAGGCGACCAGGGTCGCCGGGTCGCCGGCGCGGCGCGGCGCGACCACCTCCGGGATGGGGTGGCCCGTCACCTGCCTGACGGTCTCGATCACTTCCCGCACCGAGAAGCCGTTGCCGTTGCCGAGGTTGCAGATGAGGTGTTCGCCGGGCTGTGCGGCGGCGACCGCCAGCAGGTGCGCCTCGGCCAGGTCCGCCACGTGGATGTAGTCGCGGATGCAGGTGCCGTCGGGGGTCGGGTAGTCGTCGCCGAAGACGGAGATCGCCTCGCGGCGGCCCTGCGCGACCTGGAGGACCAGCGGGATGAGGTGCGACTCGGGGTCGTGGCGCTCACCGCACGCGCCGTACGCGCCGGCCACGTTGAAGTAGCGCAGCGAGACGGCGCCCAGGCCGTGGGCCGCCGCCTCACCCGTGATCATGTGGTCGACGGCCAGCTTGGAGGCGCCGTAGGGGTTGGTCGGCTTCGTCGGCGCGGACTCCACGATCGGGGTGCTCTCCGGCTCACCGTACGTGGCGGCCGTGGAGGAGAAGACCAGCTTGCGGACGCCCGCCTCGCGCATCGCGCCGAGCAGGGCCATGGTGCCGCCGACGTTGTTGTCCCAGTACTTCTCGGGCTTCACCACGGACTCGCCGACCTGCGAGAACGCGGCGAAGTGGAGGACGGCGTCGAAGGAGTCGTCCAGCCACTTGGCGGCGTCGCGGATGTCGCCCTCGATGAAGGACGCGCCCGCGGGGACGCCCTCGCGGAAGCCGGTCGAGAGGTTGTCGAGCACGACGACCTCGTGGCCCGCCTCCAGCAGATGCTGGGCGACCACGCTGCCGACATAGCCCGCGCCACCGGTGACCAGGTACTTACCGCTCATGAACTCGCTACCTCTCGCAGTCGCTCGGCCGCGCGCTCCGGCGGCACGTCGTTGATGAACACGTTCATGCCGGATTCGGAACCCGCGAGGAACTTCAGCTTGCCGGAGGTGCGGCGGATGGTGAAAAGCTCGAGGTGGAGCGCGAAGTCGTCGCGGTGGACGCCGTCGAACTCCTCCAATGTGCCGAACGGGGCCTGGTGCCAGGCCGCGATGTACGGCGTCGGAGGCTCACCCTCGCCGAAGATCCGGTCGAAGCGCCTCAAGAGTTCCAGATAGACCTTGGGGAATTCTGAGCGGGCGTCCTCGTCGAGCGCGAGCAGGTCGGGCACGCGGCGCTTGGGGTAGAGGTGTATCTCGTACGGCCAGTGCGCCGCGTACGGCACGAAGGCGACCCAGTGCTTGGTCTGGAGCACGACCCGCTCGTCGGCGAGCTCCCGTTCCAGGACGGCGTCGAAGAGGTTCTCGCCGCCCGTGGCGTCCTTGTGGGCCGCCAGGGAGCGCAGCATCAGCGCGGTACGGGGTGTGGTGAAGGGGTACGCGTAGATCTGCCCGTGCGGGTGCCCCAGGGTCACACCGATCTCGGCACCGCGGTTCTCGAAGCAGAACACCTGCTCGACGGAGGGGAGATGCGACAGCTCCGCCGTGCGGTCGGTCCACGCCTCCAGGACGAGGCGGGCCTGCTCCTCGGTCAGGTCGGCGAAGGACGCGTTGTGGTCCGAGGTGAAGCAGACGACCTCGCAGCGGCCGGAGTCACCGGCCAGCGACGGGAAGCGGTTCTCGAACACCACGGCGTCGTACGAGGAGTCGGGGATCTCGCTGAGCCGGTCACCCTCGGAGGGGCAGAGCGGACATTCGTTCGCCGGGGGGTGGTAGGTGCGGCCCTGGCGGTGCGAGGCGATCGCGACGGAGTCACCGAGCAGCGGGTCCCGGCGTACCTCCGAAGTGGTGACGGTGGGCTCCAGGGGCCGCTTGTCCACCGCGTCGCGCACGGTGTCGTCGCGCAGGTCGTAGTAGATCAGCTCACGACCGTCTGCCAGCCGGGTCGAGGTCTTCTTCACGCCGGACTCCCCATCCGTACCGCATCAGGCAATCAAGTCATCAAACAGAACCGAACACATCAAAGCACAAGTCCCCATCGTCGTCACCATCAAAAACAAACAAAGATCACCAGAATGCCAACCGAAGGCAGCTGCGCATGGAGAATCTCGCCGCCGAGCTACGGCTCCCCACCGACTGGCTCGACTACACGATCCTCGCCATCTACTTCGTCGTGGTCCTGGGCATCGGGTTCGCCGCCCGGCGGTCGGTGAGGACCAGTCTGGACTTCTTCCTCTCCGGGCGGTCCCTGCCGGCCTGGGTCACGGGCCTGGCGTTCATCGCCGCCAACCTGGGCGCCACGGAGATTCTCGGGATGGCCGCCAACAGCGCGCAGTACGGCGTCTACACCACGCACTGGTACTGGATCGGCGCGATCCCGGCCATGGTCTTCCTCGGCCTGGTGATGATGCCGTTCTACTACGGCAGCAAGGTCCGCTCGGTGCCCGAGTTCCTGCTGCTGCGCTTCGACAGGGCGGCCCATCTGCTCAGCTCGGTCCTGTTCGCGTTCGCCGCGATCCTGATCGCCGGGGTGAACCTGTACGCCCTCGCGATCGTCGTCGAGGCGCTGCTCGGCTGGCCGGAGTGGGTGTCGATCGTCGTCGCGGGCGTCTTCGTGCTGGCGTACATCACCCTCGGCGGTCTCTCCTCGGCGATCTACAACGAGGTGCTCCAGTTCTTCGTGATCCTGGCGGCGCTCATCCCCATCGCCGTGCTGGGTCTGAAGAAGGTGGGCGGCTGGGACGGCCTGTCCGACTCCCTGACGGAGAGCCGGGGGCCGGACTTCGTGACGGCCTGGGGCGGCACGGGCATCGGCAGCGACAACCCGCTCGGGGCGAACTGGCTGACGATCGTCCTGGGCCTCGGCTTCGTCCTGTCCTTCGGCTACTGGACGACGAACTTCGCGGAGGTGCAGCGGGCGCTGAGCGCGAAGAACCTGTCGGCGGCCCAGCGCACCCCGCTGATCGCCGCCTTCCCGAAGATCTTCATCGTCTTCCTGGTGATGATCCCGGGTCTGGTGGCGGCGGTCCTGGTCCCGCGGTTCGGCACGGCCGAGTCGGGCTACCAGTACAACGACGCGATCCCGTACCTGATGGAGGACCTGCTCCCGAACGGCGTCCTGGGCATCGCGGTCACGGGTCTCCTCGCCGCCTTCATGGCGGGCATGGCGGCGAACGTCTCGTCCTTCAACACCGTGTTCACGAACGACATCTGGGCGAAGTACGTCGTACGGGGCCGCGAGGACGGGTACTACGTCCGCTTCGGCCGCCTGATCACGGCGATCGGCGTGGTCGCCTCCATCGGCACGGCGTTCCTCGCCTCCTCCTTCTCGAACATCATGAGCTACCTCCAGACGCTGTTCTCCTTCTTCAACGTGCCGATGTTCGTCGTCTTCATCGTCGGCATGTTCTGGCGGCGCGCGTCGATGAAGTCCGGCTTCTGGGGCCTGCTGGCCGGCACCACCGCCGCGATGGTCAACTACTTCGTCCTCTACAAGCAGGACGTCCTCGACATCCCGTCCGACCAGGGCGCGAACTTCGTCTCCGCGATCGCGGGGTTCGTGGCGGGTGCGGTGGTGATGGTGGGGGTCTCACTCTTCACCGCCCCGAAGCCGGAGGAGGACCTCCAGGGCCTGGTCTACGGCACCCGCTCACCCGGCATGGAGGAGCCGCCGGGCGAGGGCGACGACGCGTGGTACCGCCGACCGGCGCTGCTCGGCTGGGGCGCGGTCGTCCTGGCCGCGGCCTGCTACATCCCGTTCTCGTTCTGACGACCGGAGGGTAGATCCCATGTCATCCGAGCACCCCCGTTCCTCCGGCTCCTCCGGATACTCCGAGCGCGACGTCCAGCGCGAGGTCACCGAACTCCAGGGCAGGTCCGCGACCGCCGCCCAACTCTTCGACATCCGCCGCATCATCGGCGGCCTCTTCGTCGTCTACGGCGTCATCGTCACCGTCGCGGGCATCACGGCCTCCGACGCCGACATCGACAAGGCGGAGGGCGTCAACATCAACCTGTGGACGGGGTTGGGGATGCTGGCGCTGGGGGTGTTCTTCCTGGCGTGGCTGTGGCTGCGGCCGGTGGCTCCGCCGGTGGAGGGGGAGCGGTGGAGGGAGGAGCGGGAGGAGGGCCCGGAGTAGACCTTCTCGCTTGTGCGGGGCGGAGGAAGGGGGTGCCGCTGCCCCGCACGGGTGATCGAGTGGTACGCGCTAGCCGTTTAGTGGAACAAGTCCTCGGCGTCGGTCACACGAAGGGCGCGTTCGGCCCAGACCATGAGCTGGGCTCGGTCGGGGCAGTCGGTGACTCGTTCGCGGACGTGGTTCGGCACCGGGATGCCGCGCCATTCGAGGGTCTTGAAGATCATCTCGATCTGAGCCTCGACCCGGCCTTCCTCCCGGCCCTCCTCCCGGCCTTCCTCCCGCGTCTGCTCAGCGAGCGGGTGTCGCCAGAAGTACTGCGTATCCGTCATGAGGTCCCTCCAGATCTGCTGTGCCTCGGGGTCCGTCAGGCACGAGTCGACGAACTGCACGAAGACCGCGGCGCTCTCCGGGTCGATGGTATGCAGGGCGGCTACCAGGGATTCCAGTATGGCGGCAGCCTTGGGGCCCTTGCCATGCGTCATCGCCGAGAGCACCGCGAGAGATACGTCCCGCTCGGCCGCCCGCTCATCCGCGACGACCGGCACGTTGTCCGGGCCCAGCACGAGTGGCCGCACTGTCAGCGAGGGGCGGCCACGTACCCCGAGATGGATCGGCTCCGCCGCCCAGCGGGCCGTGGCACGGCTCTGGGTGATCACGATCAGCACCGGGTCGCAGTGGTACTTCGCGTACAGGTAGCTGAGGTAGTACGGCCAACTGCGTTGCTTGGCCTCGTCCTTCTTCCCCTGCGACTCGACGACCAGAAGGTACGTCCCCTCGTCGGTCTCCGCCCGCAGCAGCGTGTCCACGCGCCGCTCGACGGGTTCGACCTCCGTCAGGTCGACGTTCATGGCCGCGAACTCACGCGGCTCCGGGAAGGGCACGTCCAGCACGCGTTGCAGGGCGCGGGTGAGCAGCGCGGGATCCTTCTGGAAGATCCGGTGCAGTGCCTCGTGCGACGAGCTGACCATCGGCTCTCCTTTCTGTCGGGGTGTTCAACGAGCTACGCGGCCATCAGTTCGCACCACACGTATTTGCCCGGATGCCCGAACCGGGACGACGGCTGCCAGCCCCATACGTCCGTGCAGGCGCGTACGAGGGCGAGCCCTCGGCCCTCCTCCGCGTATGGCTCCGCCAATCGGCCGGGGGGCTCCGGGGGTTCGGCGTCGGCGTCCCATGCGCCGATCCACAGGGCGCCGTTCGACCAGCGGACGCGCAGGGCGGCGGGGCCCTTGGTGTGGAGTACGGCGTTGGCAATCAGCTCCGTGGCGAGGAGTTCGGCGGTGTCGAGGAGGGTGGTCAGCCCGTGCGTCGTCAGGATCAGGCGGAGGGTGCGGCGGGAGACGGTGACGGCTCGGGGGTCGTGGGGGATGTGGAGGACGTACTCCCAGGGTTCGGGTGGGTTTTCGGGCATGGGTCAGCTCCGTGGGGGTGCGGGGAGTTGGTCAGGGCGGGCGGTGGCATTGCCTCAGCCGTCATGGCAGGACGGAGTGGTGCGCTTCCGGGGTCCCGGCGTTCCGCAGAGTGTGCGGCGCGTGACTGACGGTATTTCCTAACTTTAGGACGCTGCACCCCACTGCCGTATTCTGACCCCGAACGAGGTACGCGCACAGGGCAGTTGGGACGAGGAGGGATCGGTGCCGCGAAAGAGGCATCTCACGGCCCGCAGAGTGCGGCTGGGCTCCGAACTGCGCAAGCTGCGCGAAGCGACGGGCATGAAGGCTCGGGAGGCTGCCGCACTCCTGGGAGCCGACTCTGTCCAGATGAGCCAGATCGAGTCCGGGGTCGCGGGCGTGAGCGCCGCTCGCGTACGCCGTCTCGCCGCCCACTACGCCTGCGCGGACGAGGGCTTGGTCGAGGCCCTGGCGGCGATGGCGACCGATCGGACGCAGGGCTGGTGGGAGGAGTATCGGGGAGTACTGCCCCCGGTGAACCTGGACCTGGCCGAGGCGGAACACCATGCGGCGTTCCTGCGCGAGGTCGTCATCACTTATGTTCCGGGACTGCTCCAGACCCCGGATTACGCCCGAGCCGTCTTCGGATACATGCGCCCGGAGCTGCCCGAGAGCGAGCTGACGCCCCGGGTGGAGCACCGTATGCGCAGACGCACTGTCATCGAGGGCGACACCCCCACCCCGTACGAGGCGATCGTCCACGAATTCGCCCTGCGCATCCGCGTAGCCGACCGTCACGTCGCCCGAGCTCAACTCCAGCAGATCCTCGACCAGGCCGACCAGGAACACGTCACCGTGCGCGTCATCCCGATCGACCAGGACGGCTTCGGCGGGGCCGGCGCCTCGATGATGTACATGGGAGGTCCGGTCCCCCAACTCGACACCGGGCTCCGGGAAGCCGCCACGGGCACCACGTTCATCGACGCGGAACCTCAACTGAGAACACTTCGAACACTCTTCCGTAAAGTGGAGGAGGCGACGCTGGCCCCCGCCGCGTCCCGGGACTTCATCCACCGCTTGTCGAAGGAACTGTGAGGCGCCTCATGGCTCAAGCCCTGAACTGGCAGAAGTCCACCTTCTCCGGTGGCGCCGAGGGCAACGCGTGCGTCGAGTTGTCCGCCGCCCCCTCCCACATACGCCTCCGCGAATCCGAAACCCCCGCCACCCACCTCCGCACCACCCCCACCCCCCTCGCCGGCCTCCTCCGCCACATAAAGTCGGGCGGCTTCCGTAGGCCGACCACCGATCTGGTCGACCACGCCGTGTGCGGCGCCACGCCCCGGAAGTAGCGGGGCTCGGGCCGACGCCCCCTACTCCTCCACGCTCGACAGGCCCCCCGACAGGCCCCCCGGCGGGCCGTGCGGCACCGGCCCCGCGCGGTCCAGCAAGCCCGTGCGGGCCGCCAGTGCCGCCGCCTCCAGCCTCGACCCCACCCCCAGCTTCATCAGCACCCGCTGGACGTGCGTGCGGGCGGTGGACGGGGCGATGCCCATGCCGGCCGCGATCAGGCGCGTGTCCTCGCCGTCCGCGACGCGGACCAGTACCTCGACCTCGCGCGGGGTCAGCATCTGCAGCAGCCGCTGGCCCTCGTCGTCCGGCTGTGCGGCGGGGTTCAGCAGCTCGCTGAACGCGCTCTGCAACAGCTGGGGCGCCACCGCCGCCTCTCCCGCGCGGGCCTTCATGATGGCCCGTTCGACGCCCTCGATGCGCTCGTCGTGCCGTACGTAGCCCGAGGCGCCCGCGGCGAACGCGGCCGCGATGCCGCGCGGGTTGGGCACCGGCCCGAGGACCAGCACCGCCACCTGCGGGCGCTCCCGCTTGATCCTGACCACCGGGTCGAAGATCCCCGGCTCGGCGGGTGCCGCCGTGCCGAGCAGGCACACCTCGGGCGCCCTTGTGATCACCAGCTCCGCCGCGCCCGCGGCGGGCGCCGCCGCCGCGAGCACCCGGTGCCCCCGCAGCTTCAACGCCGAGGCCAGCGCCTCGGCCAGCAGTCGGTGGTCGTCGACCACCATGAGCCGGACTCCCATCGAGCCACCCCACCCCCCAGTCCCCCCAGATGGTTGCCAACTATGGCTGCCCACTGGTCCTCACGGACAGAAGCCCCCCGACTTCCCCGTCTACTCCCCCGCTCTCATGCCCCCGGAAGCTACACGCTTGTTCGACGTTGCGCTCCCCCTATCGGAGAGAAGTGCCCCGGATTACCGAAATTCCCTCCGATTCGAGCGTGATGAGGGATACGTGCACGGCCCCGCCCCTGAGCTGGGGCGGGGCCGTAGAACGAGGCCGAGGGGGCGCGTGGGGTTACTTCGCCCCGAATCCGAGCGCCGTGTACTCCTTCTCGTCGTCCGAGAGCGGCTTGCTGACGAGTTCCGAGCCGATGAACCACCGTCCGTCGGTGTAGAGCATCTCGCTCAGGGTCGGCGTCATACCGCTGATCGCGCGGAGGACCGACTCGTCGGAAGAGGTCTCCAGGAGCTTGGTCTGCTTCAGCGACTTGCCGTCGACGGAGACGACCTGGGCGCCCTTGTCGTAGGGGGCCTTCTTGTAGGCGATGATGTTCGGCCCGTCCATGCGGATCGGGAACAGCTCGTGGTCGTCGCCCGCGTCGACACGGTCGCCGGTCGGCTTGCCGGTGGCCAGCGAGAAGGAGACGATCTCGTTGGTCGAGCTGTACTTCTCGGTGCCGTCGTGCTTCTCGGTCGGCATGTACACCTTGTCGTTGCCGACGTAGATGCCCTTGCAGGCCCAGACGCCGCGCACCGGGCACTCGTAGTTGTACTTGTCCTCCGGGATGGAGATCTTGGCGCGCAGCTTGCCGCCGTCGTCGAGCGAGAAGATGTCGGACGTGCCGGTCAGCGGGACGTCGCTGCCCGTCACCACACCGAAGACCACCGGGTTGGTGGAGATGACCTTGGCGCGGCTGATGCCGGAGGGCACCTTGTAGGTCCACTTCACGCTGCCCGACTTGGGGTCGAGCAACTGGATCTCGAAGGTCTCGCTGCCGTAGTCGCCGCACTTGCGGACCGCGATCAGCTGGGCGCCGCCCGCGTAGCCCTCGTCGGTGCACTCGCCGACCTTCGGCGACCACAGCACCTTGCCGGAGTTGACGTCGAACGCGGCACCACCGGAGTAGCCGCCGCCCACGGCGACCGTCGTACCGGAGATGGTGACCTCGCCGAACGGGACCTTGCTGCCGCTGAGGTCGGCGCTCTTGGTCCACAGCTCCTTGCCGGTCTCCACGTTGAACGCGGTGACCTCGGTGCAGGGCTGGCGGTCGTCGTTGTTCTTGCGCTTGGCCGACTCGGTCACCACGACGGCGACGCCCTCGCTGGTGATCTCACGGGAGCCCGCGCAGGTCTGACCGGCCAGGTCCAGCGTCCACTTGGCCTTGCCGCTGTCCGGCTCATAGCCGACGATCTTGTTCAGGGCGGCCTTGGCGTACGTGGTCCCGGTCAGCCAGGAGCCCTTGACGCTGTCGATCGCCAGCTTCTCCTTGACCTCGTGCGCCGGCACCTGGAAGAGGATCTTCGCGCTGGGGTCGGACGGCGCCTTCTCCTGCGCCTGGGTCGGGATCTCGACCCCACCGGAGGACGAACCGCCGGACGACGAGGAGCCGCCGTCGTCGTTCTTGGCGTCGTCCTTGCCGCCGCTCGTGCCCTCCGAACTGGCGGTGTTCTCCTTGCCGTTGTCGTCGCCGCCGGAGGAGGTGGCGATGTAGACACCGCCGCCGACGATGAGCGCGATGGCCGCGACCGCCGCGGTGATGATGATCGCCGTGGAGTTGACCTTCTTCTTGCCGACCGGGCCACCCGGGACCTGCCCGACCTGCGGCTGCATCGGCATGGTCTGCGGCTGATAGCCGTACGGCTGCTGCCCGTAGGGACCCGGCTGCGGCTGCTGGCCATAGGGCCCGGGCTGGGGCTGCGGCTGCTGTCCGTACGGGCCCGGCTGCGGCTGGCCGTAGGGGCCCGGCTGGCCGAGCTGGCCCGGGTAGCCGTAGCCGGGCTGCTGCTGCGGAGGCGTCTGCGGGTAGCCGTAGCCGGGGCCCTGGGCGGGCGGGGGCGTCTGCGGCGGCTGGGCCGGCGGCGGGGTCTGCTGCGCCGGGGGCGTCTGCGGGTAGCCGTAGCCCGGGCCCTGGGCGGGCGGGCCCTGCGGCGGGGGCGTCGGGGCGCCGAAACCGCCGGGCGGCGGGGGTGTGGGCGCGCCGAAACCGCCCTGCGGCGGGGCGTCCTGCGGGGGCTGGCCCTGCGCGGGGGGCTGGGCGGGCGGCTGGTTCGGGGGCGGGCCCGGCGGTTGGTTCGGCGGGGGCGGCGGCTGCGTCATGACGTGGATACCTCGGAGCGGATCTCGGTGGTCGGGTGAGGGACGAGCGTGGAGGTCACTTGCCGTAGGCCAGCATCAACTTCTCCTTCGCGTCGTCAGCGCCGTTCAGCAGGGTCGAGGAGATGTAGAAGCGCCCGTCCACGTAGTCGACGGCCTTCGAGTAGAAGGAGCTCTCGATCTCGGCGGCGCTCGCCGGCATCCGCAGCAGCTCGGTCGCCTTGTGGCCGCTGCCCGTGGTCGGGATCGACACGATCCGGCCGCCCGCGTCGTACGACGACTCCACGTACGCGATCAGCTTCGAGCCCTCCATCTTCACCGGCGACATCACCGCGTCGGCGGAGGGCGACTTGACGCGCCACTTCTCCTTGCCGGTGGCGAGGTTCAGCGCCACGATCTCGTTCGTGCCGCTCTTCTCCTCGGTCGGCAGGTAGAGCGTGTTCGCGTCGGTCGCGACACCGGTGCAGCCCGCGAGGTCACCGGTGAGGATGCCGCCGTCACACTCGGGCGCGAACGAGCCCTCGACGTCGAGCTGCGAGCGGGTGGAGCCGTCGGCCTTCAGGGTGGAGACGTTCCAGGTGTTCTCTTCCTCGTTGGTGAGGTAGAGGACGAGCGGGTCCACGGAGTACGCGTTCTCGACCTTCCAGCCCTTGGGGATCTTCCGCGTCCACTTGGCCTTGCCGGTCTTCGGGTCGAGCTCCTGGACCTCGTCGTGCTCCTTGTCGGTGGTCACCGCGCAGGAGGAGACGACGACCAGCCGCGTACCGCCGGCGAACCCGGACGGGTAGCAGGACTGGCCGTAGGTCTTCTTGTCGAAGAGCTTCTTGCCGGTGTTGATGTCGTACGCCGTCCCGGACTGCGAGCGGCCCACCATGAGCGTGTCACCGCTGACGGCCAGGGAGACGCTGCTGGCGCTGTCGAACAGGTCGCCCTTCTCCAGCTCGGCCGACCAGCCCTTCTCACCGGTGTTCAGGTCGATCTGCTGGAGCTGGTCGCACTCGGCGTTCTTCGTGGTGCTCTTCTGGTACGCGATCACGACCCGGTCGCCGGAGGTCGCCTCCGCGGTGACCGCGCAGATCTTGCCGGGGAACTCGATCGGGTCCCAGGCGGGGTTCCCGTCGCCCACGTCGTAGGCGAAGAGCTGCTTGTACGCGGGCTTCACCGCGACCTTGTCGGTGACCCACAGGCCGGGGGCGTTCGCGCCGGAACCGGGGGCGTCGGGCGCGCTCTTGTACCAGAGCACCTTCGCCTCGCCGGCCTTGCGGCCCGCGTTGAGGTCGGAGACGTCGAGGTCCTCGCCGCCGTCGCCGCTGCCGTCGCCCTGGTTGACGGGCGTGGAGGGCTCGTCCGAAGGCTTGTCGTCCTCGGTCGGGCTCGCGCTCTCCTTGGCGACCGGCTTCTTCTCGTCGTCGCCCCCGAGGCTCGTCACCGCGAACACCGTGCCGCCGATCACGATCAGGGCGGCCACGGCGGCGCCGATCACCATCGCGGGCTTGCCCTTGAAGGGGTTCTTCCCACCGCCGCCGCCCGGCGGCGGGGTGGGTGCGCCCGCGTACTGGGCCTGCGGGTAGCCGTAACCGGCCTGCGACGCCGGGTTGTACGGGCCGGGCTGGGTGTAGGGGCCGGGCTGCTGCGGCTGGGCGTACGGGCCTGACTGCGTGTACGGGCCCGGCTGCGCCGGCGGTTGCTGCTGGGGGTAGCCGTAGCCGGGGCCCTGCGCGGGCGGGCCCTGCGGCGAGGGCGTCTGCGGGTAGCCGTACGGCCGTTGCGGCGGTTGCGGCTGCGACGGCGGGCCCTGCGGTGGCGGGTTCTGCGGTGCTCCGTAGCCGCCCTGCGGCGGCTGATCGGGTGGCTGAGTCATCAGCGCTTTCCCCCTGTTCGCTGCTTTCGAGCCACCCGTGGTCACGCGTGGTGTCACTTCTAAGACTGTTGAGACTCTTCTCAGACGGCTCTTTCTATCACTGCGACGCTCCCACGCACGGGGCCGGTCGCTCCCCTGTTCCCAAGGGAGGACCGGCCCGTGATGCCCTCGTTACGCTCCTTCACGCCCCCTTCACGGGACGTGCGCGCCGTGCGCGATACGCCATTTGAAGGCGAGGGGGCTTATGAGCGCCGACCCGGATGCGCGCCCTTGAGGGGCGCGGGGAACTGCGCGAGCAACCACACACACCCCGCACCCGCAATCGATTCCCAGCCCCCACGGCGACCAGGCGCAGCCAGCCCAACCTTCACGCATCCTCGGCGAGTTCAAGCCAACGAAGCTCAAGCTCTTCCTTCTCCCCAGCCAGCGCCCGCAACTCGGCGTCGAGTTCCCCCACCTTCGCGAAGTCCGTCGCGTTCTCCGCGATCCGCGCGTGCAGTTTCGTCTCCTTCTCGGAGACCTTGTCCAACTGCCGCTCGATCTTCTGGAGTTCCTTCTTCGCGGCCCGGGCGTCGGCGGCGTTCTTCTGCGCGGCCTCGGCGGCGGGCTTCGCGGCGACCCCGGCGGAGGCCGCCGCCGCCTCCTCCATCGCGTGCCGCCGCTCGATGTACTCGTCGATCCCTCGCGGCAGCATCCGCAGCGTGGCGTCACCGAGGAGTGCGAACACCTTGTCGGTGGTGCGCTCGATGAAGAACCGGTCGTGGGAGATCACGATCATCGACCC
The DNA here is from genome assembly GCF_053592095.1 of Streptomyces sp. NPDC002787. Classification (NCBI taxonomy): domain Bacteria; kingdom Bacillati; phylum Actinomycetota; class Actinomycetes; order Kitasatosporales; family Streptomycetaceae; genus Streptomyces; species Streptomyces sp. NPDC002787. Next base: position 28,640 of record NZ_JBSFVC010000053.1, read on the forward strand.
GGGCCAGCCGTCGAGGAGGTCCTCCAGCTGGGTGAGGGTCTCGATGTCGAGGTCGTTCGTCGGCTCGTCGAGGAAGAGGACGTTGGGCTCGTCCATCAGCAGCCGCAGCAGCTGGAGCCGCCGCCGCTCACCGCCGCTGAGGTCGCCCACCGGCGTCCACTGCTTCTCCTTGTTGAACCCGAAGGTTTCGCAGAGCTGCCCGGCGGTCATCTCGCGGCCCTTGCCGAGGTCGACGCGGTCGCGGATCTGCTGCACGGCCTGGAGCACCCGCCAGGTCGGGTCGAGCTCGGCGACCTCCTGGGACAGGTACGCGAGCTTGACGGTCCTGCCGGTGACGACGCGTCCGGCGACGGGCTGCTTCTCACCGTCGCTGCGCGCGGCCTCGGCCATGGCCTTCAGCAGGGAGGTCTTGCCGGCGCCGTTGACGCCGACGAGGCCGATCCGGTCGCCCGGCCCGAGCTGCCACGTCAGATGCTTCAGCAGCACCTTCGGGCCGGCCTGCACGGTGACGTTCTCCAGGTCGAACACGGTCTTGCCGAGCCGGGACGACGCGAACTTCATCAGCTCGCTGGTGTCACGCGGCGGCGGCACGTCCGCGATCAGCTCGTTCGCCGCCTCGACGCGGAAGCGCGGCTTCGACGTACGGGCCGGGGCGCCGCGCCGCAGCCACGCGAGCTCCTTGCGGACGAGGTTCTGCCGCTTGGTCTCCTCGGTGGCGGCGATGCGCTCCCGCTCGGCGCGGGCGAAGACGTAGTCGGAGTAGCCGCCCTCGTACTCGTAGACCGAGCCCTTCTGCACGTCCCACATCCGGGTGCAGACCTGGTCGAGGAACCACCGGTCGTGGGTGACGCAGACGAGGGCGGACCGCCGCTCGCGCAGGTGGTTGGCGAGCCAGGAGATGCCTTCCACGTCGAGGTGGTTGGTGGGCTCGTCGAGGACGATCAGGTCCTGCTCGTCGATGAGCAGCTTGGCGAGCGCGATGCGCCGCCGCTCGCCACCGGAGAGGGGGCCGATGACGGTGTCGAGCCCCTGCGGGAACCCGGGCAGGTCGAGCCCGCCGAACAGTCCGGTCAGCACGTCCCGGATCTTGGCGTTGCCTGCCCACTCGTGGTCCGCCATGTCCCGGATGACCTCGTGCCGGACGGTGGCGGTGGGGTCGAGGGAGTCGTGCTGGGTGAGCACGCCGACGTGGATGCCGCCGGAGTGGGTCACCCGCCCCGTGTCGGCCTCCTCCAGCTTGGCCAGCATCCGGATCAGGGTGGTCTTGCCGTCCCCGTTCCGCCCCACGACGCCGATCCGGTCCCCTTCGGAGACGCCGAGCGAGACCCCGTCGAGCAGGGCGCGGGTGCCGTACACCTTGCTGACGTTCTCGACATTGACCAGGTTGACGGCCATTACTCTCCTGCCACGGGGACGATCGACCCTCCAGGGTAGTCGCCACGCGGAACGGACGTGACGGGGCGGCGGGGGGGCGGGACGGGGGCTGAGCACGGTGAGCCCGAGCGGGACACGGGCGCCGGGACCGGGAGCCGGACGGGACGCGGTCACCGAGGCCGGGTGTGACACGCGGGAGACGGGCCGGGTGGGTCACCTGGTTGGGGCGGGGATCTTGTTCGGGCGGGCGCGGGGGGTGCGCCGTGTCGGCGTGGGTGGTCGTGCGGAGGCGGTGGCCGCGCTTGGTGAGGCCCCAGGGCTTGAGGATCGAGATCGCCGTCATGAAGACGTACGCGGACAGTGAGACGTCCGGGCCGAACAGCACGTCCCCCGCGTCGGGCAGCGGCGGCGACATGGACGACGAGAAGGCCCCGGCGTACGGGACGGCTCGTCTTCATACCCGCCAGGGTGCCGGGCACGGACACCGAGGGCGTCTGCTCGCGGGAGTGTCCGGGCGTACTGGCCTGGGCGTACGGGAGGCCCTGGACTGTCAGCGGCTGGGCGTACGGTCTGCGCATGGCTGATGTCGATCAGGTGTGGGCGGGCGTACGGCAGCGGGTCGTGGCGTTGCGCGGTGAGCGGGCCGCCGGTGAGGTGTTCGGGTCGTCCGGGCACGGGTGGGCCCTGGAGGAGCCGCTCTCCGAGGACGCGCTGGCCGAGTTGGAGGCGCAGGTGGGCGTACGCCTGCCGGAGGAGTACCGGACGTTCCTCGCACAGGTCGGAGCGGGTGGCGCGGGCCCCTCGTACGGCATCTTCCCGGTACTGCGTGTGGAGGGCCGCTGGCGCTGGGAGGGTGACGGCGCCGACCTGGCCGACCTGTCCCTCCTTGCCGAGCCGTTTCCGGAGAAGGGCCCGGACCCGGAGGCGCTGGCCGCGCTGCTCGCCGAGCACCCCGAGGAGGAGGACTTCGACGACATCGAGGACTTCGACATGGCGTACGAGGCGTGGGACGAGCGGCTGGCAGACCTCCTGTGGCCCCCCGAGCGCACCGCCGGCGCCGTCGTGATCTGCCACCTGGGCTGCGCCCAGCGGGAGTGGCTCGTCGTCAGCGGGCCCCACCGCGGCACCGTCTGGTCCGACCGCCGCGTCGACGACGTCGACCTGGAGCCGCTGCTCGACGACGCGGGCAAGCCGGTGACCTTCACCGCCTGGTACCTGGACTGGCTGGCGAAGGCCGAGCGGGCGGTGGGGGGCGCAGAGTCGACGGGACCTGGCAGCTGAGGTCCAGGGCGTCTACAGCGCGGACACCGGCTACCTCAAACAGCTGGAAGCCCACCTTCTGAGCCGGTCCTGAGCCGGCACGTAGAAAAGAGCCGTGCGCCCCGGGGACACCATCACCCGAGGCGCACGGCCGTCTTGCGTGGCCCTACCGGCGCCGCTGCTGGATCAGCGCCGACGCCGGGGCCAGTGAGCGTCCGTCGGCGGTGGCCTCGTGGGGGACGGGCATGTCGTCGCGGACCAGGTTCTCGGGGATGAAGACGGCCGCGGCGACGCCTCCGTTGGTCGACTCGCGCAACTCGACCCGCAGACCCTGGCGGTCGGCGAGGCGGTTCACCACGAACAGCCCGATCTGCTTGGCATCGAGGAGGTCGACCTTCTCCGACTGGATCTTGCGGTTGGCCTCCGCCATCGCCTCCTCGTTCATGCCGAAGCCGCTGTCCTCGACCTCGATGAGGACACCGTCACGCAACCGGGCGGCGCGCAGCTGGACCTTGGTGGAGGGCGGGGAGAACGCGGCGGCGTTCTCGACGAGTTCGGCGAGCAGATGGATGACGTCGGCGACGGAACCGCCGTTCAGCGACACGCGCGGTACGGCCCAGATCTGGACCCGGGTCGCGTCCTCGATCTCGGCGACGGCGGCCCGCAGGATGTCGGTCAGCGCGATCGGGTCGCGCCAGCCGCGGCCGGGGGCGATCCCGGACAGGATGAGCAGCGACTCGGAGTGGCGCCGCATCCGGGTGGCCAGGTAGTCGATGCGGTAGAGGTCGTACAGCTCGGCGTGGTTCTGCTGTTCCTGCTGGCGGTGCTCCATCTCGCTGAGCAGGTCGAGCTGGCGGTGGAGCAGCACCTGGCTGCGACGGGCGAGGCTGACGTAGACCCCGGAGATGCCGCTGAGGAGTTCGGCGCGCTCGGAGGCGGCCTTGAGCGCGGCCCGCTGCACGGCGGTCAGGGCCGTGCCCACCTGGGCGAGTTCGTCGCCGGCGAGGCGCCGCATGGGGGCCTCGGCGTCGATGTCGACGCCCTGCCCGGCGTGCAGCTTGCGCATGGCCTGCGGCAGTCGGCGGCCGGCGACTTCGAGGGCGGAGTTGCGCAGGTCGAGGAGTTCGACGATGAGGCCGCGGCCGACGCCCACGGAGACGAGGAGCGACAGGAGCACGCCGACGAGACCGAGGACCACGGCGACGCCGGACGCGCCGAGGGTTCCCCAACCGAAGACCTCCGCCCTGGCCGCCGCACCCGTACCGGCGTCGGTCTCGGCCTCGCGCAGCCCCTTGAGCACGGCGTCCGAGGAGGAGTCCCAGCCCCGCAGCACGGCCGCCGACACGGCACCGGCCCCGGCGTCCGTCACCCGGTCCTCGACCTCGGTGAGGGTCGTGTAGGTGTCGCTGTCCAGCAGCAGGTCGTAGGCGGGCCGGTGCTCCTCCTTGAGGTCGGCGACGGCCGGCTTCAGCAGCCCGCGCTGGGTGGCGACGGCGCCGACGAACTGCGCGTACTGCTCCTTGCTCAACGTCCCGGACGCGGTGGCGGCGGCGAGCAGCGCCTGTTCACGGGCCACGGCGTCGCGGGCCCGGGAGAGTTCGAGGACGACCCGCGCCTCGGAGGTCGCGTCGGTGCCCTTCTCGCTGGTGAGCGCGCCGGTCACGGCGAAGGCGTGGTCGATGACGGTCGAGTACCTGGTGTACGCCGTCGACACCGCGTCCTTCGTGCCGGACCCGGTGGTCTCCGCGCGCAGGGTCGCGAGGTCGCTGAAGTCGGATTCGAGGGTGTCCAGGCGGCCGGGCAGGCCGGAGTCGATGAGGGCCGCGTCCGAGCTGGAGGAGTTGAGCCCCTCACGCAGCGCCTTCACCGCCTTGTCGGTGGTCTGCTGGTCGGCCCTCAGCTCGTCCAGACCGGTTTCGGTGCGCTTGGCGGCGTACCGCATGGCGGCGGTCCGCTCGGCCTGCAGCGCGGTGACGAACTCGGCGACGGGCGCGAGCAGTTCGCTGTTGACGTCCTTGGCCCGCTCGTTCTGGCCGATGGCGGCCACGGTCGTCACGGCGGCGTAGCTCCACAACGCCATCAGCGACACGATGGGCAGCATCAGCAGAGCGACGATCTTCGCCCGCACGGATCTCGGGCGCAGCCGGGCGGTTACACGGAGAAGTTTCATTCTGGGGACCTCGCTGGGAGAGGGCGACTCAAGCGCCCCGTAAGGGGCGCGGGGCCGTGTCGATGTGCGGCTCCGCCGCGTGGGCGCGACCAGCCCCCACTGGCCCGCAGGTGACACGCGCTCCAAGCGGAGCGCTCATGCCGTCGAAAGCTCGACCTCACGCAGCAGTTCCTCGGCGAAAGAGGACTCCGCGCGCTTCCCCGTCGGCGAAAGCGCCACATACGCCGAGGTCAGGAAGAGGAACGACCCCAGCATCACGGCGAGCGGGAACAGGAACTCCGTAGCCGTCGCCCCCGCCAAGTGGGCGGTGCTGGGCGCGAGATCGATGCTCACGGCGTACATCGCGGTGTAGTGCATGCTGCTGACCGCGAGGCCCATGACCAGCGCGGCGACCGCGGCGAGGACGCCCCCGCGCACGATCAGCGTGAGCGTCAGCGCGGCGGTCGCGGCGACGACGGCGATCACCACGGAGGCGATGACCAGGGACGGGTTGTAGCTGACCTCGCCGTGCAGGTTGAGCGCGGCCATGCCGGTGTAGTGCATGGCGGCCACGCCGAGCCCGGTGCCGAGGCCGCCGAAGGCCACCGCGCGGACGCGGGAGCGGCCGTACCCGGCGGTGAAGACACCGGCGCTGACCACGGCGATCGCCATCACCAGGCTGAGGACGGTCATGGGGACGTCGTAACGGATGGGCGTCCCCTCCACGCCGAAGCCCATCATCGCCACGAAGTGCATGGTCCAGATGCCCGAGCCGATCGCGAACGAGGCCAGCGTCAGCCAGTTCCGCTTCGAGGCGCCCTCGGCCTCAAGCGCCCTGACGGTGCAGCGCAGTCCGAGGGCGGAGCCGACGCAGGCCATGACGTAGGAGAGGACGGGGGTGACCCATCCGGCGCTGAAGTGGTCCATGTGTCCCATGAGGAACCCCTCTCGCCCGCCGCGGGGACGACACCACGCGCACGGGAAGTACCGCCGGTAACGAGGCACCGGGGATCGAGATCATGCCACTCGAAAACGACGGGCGGACCGTCGCAAAAGGACTCAGAGGGGATTTCGCCGAACATTGCAGCACTGTGGCGTGGATTACAAACCGGCGAGTAGGCGCGACCAAAGCCTGACCTGCACATTTCCTCCACGGAACCGCCCGCGTCAGGCACTTGACCGTTCACCGCGACCAATGAGCTCGACCAGCAGCCACCCGGCGAGAGTCATCGCCACCGCCGTCGGCGCGGTCACCTGGACGGCGATCAGGAGGGCCGAGCGCCCTTCGAACAGCCCGCCGAACCCGACCATGGAGAGCCCGAGCACACCGAAGAGGCACAGGGTCGCGCCGAGCGCGGCGGCGGGACCAGAATAGACCACTGACCTGCGCGAACCGTTCGAACCGTGCGAGCCGTTCGCCCGGGGCGCTCGTGCGGCGGGCCGTTCGAAGCCCCGGAAGGCGGCGACGAGGACCGCCGTGAGGACGGCCGCGGCGGCGATACGCAGGGGCAGTTGGGCCCACCAGGCGCCCGACTCGGGCGCGGGCAGCGGCACATCGAGCGCGAGCAGGACGCCGTACACCCCGAGCATGGCCGAAAGATGCCACAGGAACGCCGTCATCGAGACGCCGTTCGCCGCCACGACCGTCCGCCACACCTTCGGCCGCTCCAGCCACCGCGCGGCCGGACCGCGCAGCCACTCCACCGCGCCGACCAGCCACAGCCCGTGGCACAGCAGCGCGAAGGTCGGCGGCGCCATGTTCGACACCTTCTCCCCCGGCATCCCGACCATCGACAGCGGATACGGCCCGTACGCCACCAGCAGCGCGGCCCCCGCGAGCCCGGCCCCGGCGAGCAGGTACGGCCGCGTCAGCCGCCCGTCGGCGCGCAGGAAGCCGAGCTGATGGATCGCCAGCCACACGAAGGCGAAGTTGAGGAACTCGACGAACGGCACGTCGAGCGCGAAGCGCAGCGTGTCCACGAGCGCGGCGGCCGCGACCAGACCGCCGAACGCGCCCCAGCCGAACCGCTCGTGCAGCTTCAGCAGCGGCGGGGTGAAGGCGACCATCGCGAGATAGATCCCGATGAACCACAGCGGCTGCGCGACCAGCCGCAGCGCCACGTCGAGCAGTCCACCGCCCTGACCTGCGAGTTGGAGGAGGACGGCCGCGGCGCCCCACACCCCTATGAACACCATCGTGGGCCGCAGGAGCCGCTGCAGGCGGGCGCGGAGGAAGGCCGGGTAGACGGAACCCCCGTCCGCGGACTTCCGGCTGAGCGAACGGTAGGAGAGGGCGTGCGAGAAGCCGCCGACGAAGAAGAACACCGGCATGATCTGCAGGGCCCAGGTGAGGATCTGCAGCCGTGGCTCGACGGCGAGGAGGTTGCCCACCTCGACCCGGCCGTCGCCGCCGGTCGTGACCGCCGCCATCAGCCAGTGCCCGAGGACGACCGTGCCGAGGGAGGCGACCCGCAGCAGGTCGACGTACCGGTCTCGGGTGGACGGGGTGGCGGCGGCGAGGTCGCTCGCGCTGACGCTTGCAGTCATGGGAGTACGGTCGCGCCGGCGCCCGGGCGGGCGTCAGCGCTCCCGTACTCAACTCACGTCTGAGTACCTACCGTTGGACGCCCCGGATCACGGTCGCCCCGGGCGCGGGCGAGGCGGCCACCCGTGCCGCCCGGCAGGTGCCGGACGCGAGAAGCCCTCGGGCGATGGTCCGCGCCGACTCGGCGTCCCGGGCGAGGAACGCGGTGGTCGGCCCCGAGCCGGAGACGAGCGCGGCGAGGGCGCCGGCCGCGAGACCCTCGGCGAGGGTGTCGGCCAGCTTCGGGAACAGCGAGAGGGCGGCGGGCTGGAGGCCGTTGGACTCCGGCAGGAAGGCGGCGAGCGCCTCGACGTCCCCCTTGGCGAGCGCGTCGAGGAGCACCTGGGAGGCGACGGGCTCGGGGACGGCGTCGTTCTCGTGGAGCCGGTCGAACTCGCGGTAGACGGCGGGGGTGGAGAGCCCGCCGTCGGCGACCGCGAACACCCAGTGGAAGGTCCCGCCCACGTCGAGAGGCCGCAACTGCTCGCCCCGCCCCGTTCCGAGGGCCGCACCGCCCACCAGGCTGAACGGTACGTCGCTCCCCAACTCGGCGCAGATGTCGAGGAGTTCGTCGCGTGAGGCGTTGATGCCCCACAGGGTGTCGCAGGCCAGCAGCGCACCGGCCGCGTCCGCGCTGCCGCCGGCCATACCGCCCGCGACGGGGATGTCCTTGGCGATGTGCAGGTGGACGGCGGCCTCGATGCCGTGGCGCCGCGCCAGCGCGAGCGCGGCCCGGGCGGCGAGGTTCGTAACGTCCAGGGGTACCTGGTCGGCGCCGGGGCCCTCGCAGGTGACGGTCAGCTCTTCCGCCGGGGTGGCGGTGACCTCGTCGTACAGCCCGACGGCGAGGAAGACGTTGGCCAGGTCGTGGAACCCGTCGGGCCGGGCGCCGCCGACCGCGAGCTGCACATTGACCTTGGCGGGCACGCGAACGGTGACGCTCACGACTGACGGGGCTCCTCGTGATCGGTCCTGCTGTCGGCGGCGCCGTCGGTGACGCCGTTCTGCGCGACGCTGACGCGGTTCTCCGCGACGCTGACGCGGTTCTCGGCGATGGCGGCGAACTCCTCGACCGTCAGGGACTCGCCGCGGGCCTGCGGGGAGACACCGGCGGCGACGAGGGCGGCCTCGGCGGCGGTCGCGGAACCGGCCCACCCGGCGAGGGCGGCCCGCAGCGTCTTCCGCCGCTGGGCGAAGGCCGCGTCGACGACGGCGAACACGTCCCGCTTGGCGGCGGTGGTCTTGACCGGCTCGGTCCGGCGGACCAGGGAGACGAGCCCGCTGTCGACGTTCGGCGCCGGCCAGAAGACGTTCCGCCCGATCGCCCCGGCCCGCTTGACCTCCGCGTACCAGTTCGCCTTCACCGACGGCACGCCGTACACCTTCGAGCCCGGACCCGCGGCGAGCCGGTCGGCGACCTCGGCCTGGACCATCACGAGGGTGCGCTCGATGGTCGGGAAGGTGTCCAGCATGTGCAGCAGCACGGGGACGGCGACGTTGTACGGGAGGTTCGCGACGAGGGCCGTGGGGGCCGGGCCGGGCAGTTCCGTCACGTCCATCGCGTCCGAGTGGACGAGGGCGAAACGGTCGGCGCGGGTCGGCATGCGGGCGGCGATGGTCGCGGGCAGCGCGGCGGCGAGTACGTCGTCGATCTCGACGGCGGTGACCCGGTCGGCGGCCTCCAGCAGGCCGAGCGTGAGGGAGCCGAGGCCCGGCCCCACCTCGACGACCACGTCCTCGGGGCGGACCTCCGCGGTCCGCACGATCCGGCGCACCGTGTTGGCGTCGATGACGAAGTTCTGACCGCGCTGCTTGGTGGGCCGCACGCCGAGCGCGCCCGCGAGCTCGCGGACATCGGCGGGGCCCAGGAGGGCGTCGGAGGTGGGGCTGCTCACGGCACCAGGGTACGGGGCGGGTGGCTCCGCCCCCGGCCGACCTTGGGCGCCTTATGGGCCGGGGGTGCGGGTGCGTCGCGAGTGCGGGTGAGTGGGGGCTGGTCGCGCAGTTCCCCGCGCCCGCCAACGCACCCGAACCAACGAGGGGGGGGGGGGGGGGCGCGGGGGGGGCGGGGGC